>PLCO01000039.1:0-38758 GCA_003134815.1 Acidobacteriaceae bacterium
CTCCCGCTTACGCTCACGCCCGCGAAACGGCTCAAGTTCAAATCTGCCCGTCCCGACCATGCGACGGACGTTACCGTTCCGGCAACTGTTGGATGTAGATAAAGCGGTGAAACGGCGGGATCACTGTAATGTATTCGACGGGCGGAAACTTCGAGGGAGCGAGATCGGAGAGGGGTTTCTCGACCACGAAGTACCGAGGCACGACCGCAGGGGTCACAGAGAGGCTATCAAAACCAGGCGGGAGCCACTGCGGCGGAACATACGGACGGTAAACGCCCGGGGGCGCCGTCATGTCAGGATTGTTCACATGGCCGACAGCATCGAGCTGGGTGTCGCCGTCGTATTCAAGACCTGCTTCAATCTCCGTTCTGGGAACGTCGGCAGCGCGCAACATATTTGCTGCCTTGAGGACTGCCCGGCGCACGGAGTGCAATCTGCTTGCCTTGGCGAAACCAGCAAAACCGAGCAGCACAAGGGCGACGATTGCGACCTTCGGAATGCCGCGCGCTCGATCCTGAGAGACCTTGAGAAGGCAAACGATTGCGATCGGAATCAACCCGAGAAAGTAACGATCCCATACCCACAGACTCCCGTCCGTAGGCATCAGGAGCAACACAAAGTAGCCCAGAGAAAACGGCCCGAGCAGCCAGAAGATAGCGGACCACGATTGCGACCGATATAGCGGGGGTCCGGCTGCGCGCAGAGTATATTGTTGCGCGGATCGCCTGCGCAGAACAAGAAAGAGCAGCGCGAATGCAATCAAAGCGGACATGAAGGCTACAGGAACGGAGATGCCGAAGTGTTTGAGCGCAATGCCGAGCTGGCTGCGATCCCACTCTGAACATGTGAGCAACACAAATACAGAGAAACATGCATAGATGCCCCAAAACGGCCTGCGGGGGAGCCGCAGAATGGTGTGAATATTGCAGGCAATGACCGGCGAGATGGCCACCAGCACAAAACGGGAGGCCGCAAAAACCTGCCAAAGTCGATCCTTCAGCACCGGCCACAAGCTGGAGAGGGGGGGGATCGACTCAGGATAGGAATAGGGCTGCGTGAGATACCACTTGAAGAAAAGAAAGATGCAAACGCAACCGATTGCAGTAATGATGGCCGTCGACGGTAAGACGCCGCGCCGCCTGCGCTGCCACCATCCGACCGCGGGAATCATCAGCAGAATTCCAAGGAAGGCGGTTTGACGGACAGTTCCGCCCACCAGGTTCGTGAGGGCCGCAAAAGCGAGCCACATGACGACTGACCGGTCCTGCTTCTGCTCTACGGCGATTTGACAAATCAAAAGGCAAATAAATGTGACGAGGAGACTGGGAACGTCTGTCATGAAGCCGCTGGCTACGGGCAGGAAGATCGGCGAAAGTCCAAGGGTCAACACTCCGAAAGAAGCATGGCGCTCAGTGAATCCAAAACGTAGAAGGATTTGGTGAAAGAGAAGGATGGTTGCGAAGACGATAGGCAGAAGAGAGAGGCGAACCACAAGATAGGAAAACCCGAAGATTTTGATGAAAGGCGCGGCCCATAGAATGAACCATCCCAGGGTTGGGGCTGCCCAGCCGTTGTAGACGAAGTGGCCGGTCTGAGCAAAGATTGCGGCGGTGCGCGCGAACGTCCAGTCGTCCTGGTATCCAGTCTCGCCGGCGGGGTTGCAGGCAAGCACCACCACAACAACCAGGAGCCCGCAGAGCACCCCGGAACGCCAAGAGGCCCGGCGCAGCACGCTGGAGTTGAATCCCATACCGAATGTTTCAGTTGCGCTCTCGCGAGCTCCCGAACGCAAATCGGCTGGCATCAGTGTCTCCTGAGTTTACTGTAACCGGCAGAGATCGACGAGAGCGGAGGAATCGCCGGGGTCGGATCGCGGCGAGGCCCGTTCAGCCGGAGCCGCGCGACGTTGCCGATTCCGGCGGTTTGCTCAGGTTGAGCTGCTGCGATCCAAGTGTGGCACGCGGCGGCCATTTGATTGACGGGCAAGCCGGTCATTCGCGATAGACCGTTGCCTGCGGCCGCGATTGGAACAAAGTACAAAGGAAGGCCGATTCCGTACTTTGAGTAGCTGCGGCCATCCGGCGCCTTGAGGGTTCCGCCTTCTCCGTAGGGAATACCGAGCTGCCCGCGGTCAACGATGGCTTGCGCGGTACGGATGGAGTAGCCGGTGTCAGGAACTGCAACATAGCCCTTTGCTGAGAAGACGTAAATTGCCAAGCAGATAGAGAGCAGGTACCAGAGAGTTCGATCACGCCGGCCGAACGACGAAGCTGCTTCAGTCACCATCCATCTCCAGTCCATTCCACTGTAGTTCATGGCCCAGGACCGTCGATGATCCGTGACCGGAGGGACTTGGTCGCGAGGTCCCAGCCAGCCGACGTGACGGCGACCCGGACAGAATCAGCGCGGCAATGTCGTCATTGGCGCTGGATCAATTGCGTTCCCACACCTGGTCAAGATCGGAGAAGGTCCAGACACGGTGGTAGCGCTGATGCAGGAACTGGATGAATGGCGCAAGGTGGTAGGCTGCAGGGCCGTCGATGGGGTTGGGGACCTCGAGCGAAGGCGACGAAAGGATGTACTGCACGTTTTGGTCGTCGAGCTGGCGAACGGTCAACTGCACATACTCGGGCGGCGTGGTATCCCGATTCTCCAGCATGTCGAAGAAAGCCGGATTTCGCAGGGAAAGGGGCAGATAAAGCCCCGACCAGCCGGCCTGGAAGAACAACTCTCCTGGCCGCGTACGCGCACCTATCCAGAGGAGTTTGTCTGCAGTCGATGTTCGCGTAGCAACAACACCGGCGGGCGTATCGACGATGACGCTCTGCTCCCGGTACCGGGACCGCACTTGGGAGATGGCCAGGCAGGCAATCGCAATCCAGAGAAACAGCGAGGTCAAGAATTGCATTCTTGTGACGTACCTCAGGAGCCAGACGAGCAAAACGATACCCGGTGCTGCAGCGCAGTATAGCCTTAGCCAGCTTGGGCTGCGTGCGACTTCGAGCAGAGTCGCCAATCCGACGAAAGTGAGCAACGCGATTCGAGCGGTGTTGGGTGATGACGTGTTTCTGCGGCGCCAAAGCAGGAGCCCGCAGATGAGATAGGTAAACGGCAGAAGCAGATAAACCAGGGCGGCTTGACCGAAGCTCGCCAATTGGCCCGGTGCGTGCGGATCGGGCAGGCCAAGCGACCAATTACTCCAGCGGTCAACCATAAAGCGGGCCGGATACACGGCTTGGAAAGATAGCAGGCGACGAATGCCGACTGTTGCGAGCCAGTGAGCGCTCGCGGCGCCCCAGACAACGGCAAAGCCGAACATGAGCAGGGCGCACTGCCGAAGCAGGATTCGCAGGGAGGCGCGCGTGGCGAACCACTCCCACAGAAAGAAAAGCATAACCGCGGCGGCGGCGATGCCTCCCGTGGTTTGGGTAAAGAATGCAGCCAGGCCGAGCAGGCCCCCTGCGATCGCGATTCTTGCCATCGTCCGGCGCTGCAACAACACCAGAACAGCGCTAAGAAGAACGACCTGGCAGAACCAGTGATGCGTGGCGTTGAGCAGCTTTCCGTAGATGAGCACCAGAAAGAGCACTGCAGCCAGCAAGGCCCGCGAGCGGGGCATGATACGCAGCGCTAGACGGAAGCAAAGCCAGCTTAGCGTGACGCCGAGAAGCAGCACGATGAGGTTGGTCGTCCATACGCGCGGACCGAACAACCGAAATGCTGCGAGATAAACGAGGTCAGTGCCCGGCGGCGTGAACTCAAAGAAGTCGAGGTAGACGCGTTGGCCGATGAACATGCGCTGGGCATAGGTCCAGAACAGCACCTGGTCACCGCCCAGCAGAAACGGAGTTCCGCGAAACGTAAAAAGATTCACAAACAAATAAACAGCGGAGCCCAGGACAAGGACGAATTGGAAGAGCGGGGTTGCAGGCGCGTGTTCCCGATGACCACGAACAGCGCTGGCTGGAGCGACGGCAGAGCGGCCCTCGGACGATTCATTCGGTTCGGGACCGGTTATTGTCATTGAAATTTTCCGAGGAGATTCATTGGGAAGCTCTAAGCGACGAGCCGCGGAGCGGATCCCGCAGCAGAGCGAAGAAGGTGACCGTCCGAGCCGAAATTGCGGGCAAAAAGTCCGCCCAGCCGAAATCTGATTACCAACACCTTATGGCTAAGTCCGGGCATTTCACGGGTCCTCTCGATCAAGTTACCCCATTCTAACTTGATGACAATTGAAACTCAGGCGCAAGTCGGCGTCCATTTAGTTGACGACCCGACCCGATTAGGCCGAGTTTTGACTTCCGGCCTACGTGACTTTTGTCATGTACCCAAAAGCAGAAACTTCGCGCAATGTGGAGAGACAGGGCAAAGAACCCTATTTGGGCCTGTGGCTGGCTTTGACCGGTTCACGGAGCACTCCTCTATTTTGAAGCTGCACATCTCCTCCTTGGCTGCACATCCTTGGTTTGACTCAGGAATCGACTCAGGGCCGTGCTCGAGAAAAATCAGCGGCGATCTGTGAGCAGGCGAACTGAGAGCACGCGATCTGCGGGCGCTTGAGTGATCGAGGAAAATGGAAAGGCGGCGCATGCACTCCCCCCATTCGCGTCATGAATTGCAGTCGAACAGCAACGAACGCAAAACATCGTGGATCGTTGTCGGCGCGCTGGCGTTTTTGCCGGCCTTTTTCGGTCTTGAGGGCTGCACGCAGCCGACTCCGACCACTAAAGAGGTTGCTGCACCGACGATCAGCTCGTTTACCGCGAGCCCGACATCGATTATTGCGGGCACAAGCACAACGCTGAATTGGGCAGCTACGGGAGCGACGGGCATCGCAGTTACGCCTGGAACGTTTGCGTCCACATTGGCGAGTGGATCGGTGGTTCTTAGCCCGACGGCGACGACCACGTACACGCTGACGGCTACAAATACCACTGGGACGGGGACGGCGACGGCGACGGCGACCGTGACAGTGACCCAGCCGAGCCTGCCATCCATCGGTTCGTTCACCGCGAACCCGACGAGCATTACCCTGGGCGGGATCAGCGCGTTGAGCTGGACGACGAGTGGCGCGACGACGCTGAACATTGCGCCGGGGAATCTGGCGTCGACTTCGGCGAGCGGCACAGTGAACGTGAGCCCGGAGACGACGACTACCTATGTTCTGACGGCGACCAATGCTGCAGGATCGGTGACGGCCTCGGCGAAGGTGACTTTGACGTCGTCAGGCGGGTCGTTGAGCATCGCTACGACGAGCTGCCCCGGAGGAACGCAGAACACAGCTTACGCGGGATGCACGATTGCCGCGACGGGCGGGACTCCGCCGTACAGTTTTTCTGTTGACGACAGCGGTAGCTATCCTCCGCTGCCAGAGGGGATGGCGATGGATGGATCGTCGGGCGAGATTACCAGCCCGCTGATCGGCGGCCAGGGGACTTACTCACCGGAAATAATCGTGACGGACGCGACAGCCGCGACGGCGAAGGCGCAGATTACCTTCGCGATCAACGGCAGCAATGCGTTCCTCAAGAATGTTTTTACGGCGGCTTCCATCTTCCACCATCGCGTGGATGTTGCGACGACGAACCTGCCGGTGGATACTTCGCCGGCGGCGCCGATGTACAGCGGCTATTTGCCGGAGTCGGTGAAGCCATTCTTCGGAAACAATTCGAACGCGCCATTCCCGAACGGGATTCCGGCGATCGAGGTGCCGTATAACCAGCCCGATGTTTCGGTGGCGACGACGGTGTATCAGTCGTACTTTACTTCGGGTCCGATTCCGGCTTACGCGCCCGTTGAGGGCACGAGCAACTCGTCGGGTGACAGGCACGTGCTGGTGTATCTGGAGCCGGGCAACGGAAAGAATGCGGCGCTCTACGAGATATGGCAGGGAGTTTATCTGGATGGGCCGTGGACCGATTCTTCAAACGCAGATTGGCCGAATGTGGCGACCGATGCGCTGACGCCGCAGGGACAGGGGACGTCAGATGCGGCGGGCTTGCCGGTTTCGCCGCTGCTGGTGACGGCGGATGAGGTGATCGGAACGGGCACGCCGAGCGCGCCGAACGGGACGGTGCAACATCCGATTCGATTCACGCTGAATCATATGTTGAATTACTGGGTGTGGCCGGCCACGCAAACGGCGGGAGTGGGAAGCTGCACGGCGACGGGTGGCGGCGCGATTTCCACGGAGAGCGAGATTTCGCAGGCAACGCCGCCGGCAAGTTGCACGATGAGCGGAGCGGCAGGCGAGATCTATCGGCTGAAGGCGTCCGTGACGACGCCGACATGCGCGGCGACGAGCCCGCAGGCGGCGATCATTATTACCGGGTTCCGGAATTACGGAATCATTCTGGCGGACAACGGCGACAGCGGCGGGTTGATCGGGACGCCGGACGCTCGCTGGAACGACGCGGACCTCTCGTGCCTGACCAGCTTGATACTGTCGGACTTTGAGCCGGTGAACATATCGAGCCTGATGGTGACGAACGACAGCGGGGCGACGAGCCACTAGGATTGCTTGGCTGAACAAGGTGCTTTAGACAAGCTTTTCGAGAATTGCGGTCAAAACCTCCGGCTGGTCGATCATTACGTCGTGGCCGCAGGTCACAGTCTCAGTCTTCCAAGACCTGTCTGCCCGGCAGCGTTCCAAAGCATTGTCAAACGCAGCCATTTGGAATAGGGGTGCGCGAATATAAACCTTTTTGGAAATGCTCTCGTACGCGCGCGTCACCTTCAGTTTCTCGGTAAAGCAACCGATCGGATGCGGCGTCAACTTGCTGTTGACCCACGCCAGGTCGCTTGCATTCACTTGAAAATAGGACGCAGGCGGGGGCTTGACAGCAGATATAGAGGGCGGCGAAGCGTGGTTGATCTCGTATAGCGACTGGTCATTTTCAGGTATGAAGGCATCGAGGTAAACAATTGTCGAGATTCGATTCCGCAGCTGCTCGGCAACGCCGGTAATAACCATGCCGCCATACGAATGACCGACGAGCACGATCCCATCGAGATCCTTCCATTTGATTTCGCCAGCTACGTCGGCAATCTGCGTGGAAAGGTCGATCCCATCGGGCGGCAAGTGCGAACGCTCTCCCACGCCCGAGAGAGTGGGGGCAATGACATAGTGGCCTTTTTCCGTTAAGCGATCGTAGACACGCCGCCAGCACCATCCGCCATGCCATGCGCCGTGAACCAAAACAAACGTAGCTTTCTTCCGCTCGGCGTGGACCATTAGATCCGGCACGATTTCAGCGCCGGCTACCAGCCCCACCCCTATGGATATAACTTGCCGTCGCGAAATATGTCCAGATCCCATTCCCCAAATCCCCTTTGTGCCCGGATTATATGCGACCAGAAAGACGATGCAAAGAATCCGAGACGCCCATGAAGACGGTCCGTGGACAATAAACTACCACTATGTCCCCCAGAGCCGACGATCTCTCTTTGGATTTTCCAGCCTGCCTTAGAGGCCTAATGCGCGGGGGGAACGAAGTCGGCAGGCAGGGCTGAGCCGGAGCCGAAGAAGAAGTCTTCCATCTGCTCGACGAGGAACTGCTGAGCCTGCGGCAGCCAGGGCTGGAGGCGGTACTCGTTCAGCAGCATCTTCTGGCGGCCGAGCCACTCGTCCCAGGCCGCTTTCGAGACATTTTTATAGATCTTCTGGCCAAGCTCCGAGTCGAAGGGCGGCTCGTCGAGGCCTTCCATTTCCTTCTTGTTGCGAACGCAAAAAACCATGTGCGCCATAAGAATTGCTCCCAGATGCCATTGTAACTGGACCGCGAGAGGATCCCGGCTCGCGGCGGTTGGCTTCCGTTGCCGCCTTCCGTTGCTTGTGACTAGCGTTTGAGTTTCCCGCTACGCACGGCTGCGTGAGCAAATCTGACCAGACCGAAGCTCTCGAAAACGGCCAGAATGATGCTGGTGCTTGATCTGCCTCCGAGATGCGGTCAGATTTCGGACGAGTTCAGAGCGAGTTTTGGGCGAGCTCAGAGCGAGTTCCCGGCAAGCTCAGTGCGGATTCAGAGCGAGCGGGCCAGTTAAAAGGAGCTTCAATGTCCGATGTGAATGTGTCTGGCGCGAATGTGTCTGGCCTCTCTGACAACGCCGCCGGCGGTCTTTCCTACATCACGATTATTCCGGCAATTGTGTTTCTGATCCTTGAACCCTACAAGAAAAGCGCCTTTGTCCGCTTTAACGCCTGGCAGTCGATCTTTTTTTATGTTGCCTGGGCCGTAGTGCATATTCTGGTCGAGGTCGTACAAAATCTTGTTCCGACGGTGGTTTTCCTCACTTTGTCCTTGTGGCAATTTGTGGATCTCGCCTTCTTTGTCGTGCTGGTGATCGTGTTCGTCAGTGCTTTCAACGGCAAGCGCTTTATGCTTCCGATCATTGGCGGACTGGCAGAGAAGCAAGCTAACCGGTAACTGCCCCCCGCAGTGCCGATTGCAGGAACGGCCTCCGCATGGAGGCCGTTTCTGCGTGTGCTGCCTGTCGTTCCCACACATGCTCGGGCTGCGCAGCTCTTCCTACTCAGGCCCAGCCTGTCTGCGGACCAGGCTCCGCCCCCTCGCGCGAAATTCTCTTGACAGGGAACGGGGCGGCAGTTTGTTCTATCTCCACCTCGCATGAGGCTCGCGGGCGCAGCAGTTAAATTCCCCGATCACCGATCACAGATCTGGGGGCTGTGCGCAGAAGCGAATCGATTCCCCTCCCCCTCAACCGACTTCCCAAGAAGGAGAGTTGCTATGGCCGACGAACCAAACACAGCCGCAGCCGGCACAGGGCTGTCAGACAATATCGCGGGGGCAATCGCCTACATCACGATTATCCCGGCGATCATTTTTCTGATTGTGGAACCGTACAACAAGAATTCATTTGTGCGCTTCAACTCCTGGCAGTGCATCTTCCTGTTTCTGGCCGCGGTGGTGGTGGATATTGCGTTGGACATCCTACTCGGGATTTTCACCATGATGTTTCCGTTCACGCTTTTCGGCTTCTACCTTTGGCGGCTGTTGAGCCTGTTCTGGCTGTGCGTGATTGTCTTCTGCGCATATAACGCGTACCAGGGCAAGCGGTTCAAGCTGCCGCTCATCGGCGACCTTGCGGAGAAGCAGGCGGGCGCGTAGGCAGTCGCGACGGGGCACCCGAGTCCGCCCGCCGCTGAATTTCAGCGCCTGCGGCCCTTCCTGAATCGCCGCTTGCTCCCACCCGGGGGTGGCGGCGATGTGTTTTTGCGCTTGTTCTTCTTCGATTTTGACGGCGACGGTGCGGCCTTTTTGCCGGTGAGCGGCAGTTCTTCTTCCACCAGAGCAAACTGAAGCTTGCATTCCTGTGCCAGGACGCGGTCGAGGATTACCTGCACGCGGTCGCCGGCGCGGAAGCGACGACCTGTGCGCTCGCCAATAATTTCGTGCGTGTTTTCGCGCCAGGTGAAGCGATCGGCGCGGAGTGTGTCAATGGGGACAAGGCCTTCGACAAAGAGATCGGTCAGCTCGACGAAGAGGCCGTACTTGGCGGGGTTCAGCACGAGGGCGGCGAATTCCTCGCCCACGCGGTCCTGCATGAAGCGGACCTTCTTCCACTCAACAAGCTCGCGCTCGGCTTCAGCGGCGCGGCGCTCGGTGTAGCTGGTTTCTTCGGCGATCTCGGCGAGCTCGGATTCGGGGATGGGGGGATCGATGGAGGATTGGATTCCCTTCCCCGGTCCCCGAGTGCCAGGGATCTCCACCTCAGGGACGAAGACCTGTCCCTGGGGACCCCGGACCGGGGGCACCCGCATGGTCTCCCACCCTTTCCGCACCGAACGCGGAAAGGATGGGGCAACCCCATTGATTGTTTGGGCCTCGTTGGGGTGTGACCACGGCGAGCTGAGACGATTTGCATCAATGGTTCGACTGCCGGGGACGCCGGCGCGAAGCAGCGCTTTGACGATGCGGTGCACGATAAGGTCGGGATAGCGGCGGATGGGCGAGGTGAAGTGAGTGTAGGTCGGCGCGGCGAGGGCGAAGTGGCCTTCATTGACCTCAGAGTAGCGCGCCTGCGAGAGCGAGCGCAGCATTAGGTAGCTGAGGATGCGTTCTTCTGGTTTGCCTTCAATGCGCGCGGCGAGTTTTTGATACATGCGCGGCGTGACGGCGATATCCTCGGGCACCTCATGCTGGCGGGGATTGCGGCCCTGGCCGTGCGATTCGCGGCGCTCCTGGCGCGTCTGGATGCGTTTTACCGGCAGCGGCCCAAGACCAAGCGAATAACCAAAGCCGGCGGCGAGCTCTTCAAACTGGACGACGCGGCGCGGATCGGGCTTCTCGTGGATGCGGTAAAGCGAGGGGACGCCGAGGTCTTCAAGCCATGTAGCAACACACTCGTTGGCGGCGAGCATGAACTCCTCGATGAGGCGGTTAGCCCATGTGCGCTCGGCGCGCGTTACGCCGCGCATCTGGCCGTTCTCGTCGAATTCGATAACCGGCTCGGGGAGGTCGAAATCGATGGACCCTCGCTCCTCGCGACGCTGGTTCATGAGGACGGCGAGGCGCTTCATGTGTTCGAACTCGGGGCGCTCACGCGCTTCGTGGTTTTGGACGGGAGCATCGGCGTGGTCGAGAATTTCGGTGACCGCGGTGTAGGTCATGCGCGCGGAGGAGCGGATGACGCCTTCGACGATTTCGAAGCTCTCAATGTTGCCCGCCGCGTCAAGTTGCATGAGGCAACTGAGCACGAGGCGGTCTTGATTGGGGAGCAGGCTACAGATGTTCGTAGAAAGCTCATGAGGCAGCATGGGGATGGCGCGATCGGGAAAGTAGACGCTGGTGCCGCGGATACGGGCTTCGAGATCGAGCGCGGAGCCCGGAAGCACGTATTCGGACACGTCGGCGATGTGAACCTGGAGCTCAAAACCCGGGCCGAGGGGGCCGCCATCGGCGCGCTCGCGGACGAGGACGGCGTCGTCGAAGTCGCGCGCTGTTTCGCCGTCGATGGTGACGATAGACAGCGAGCGGAAGTCGACCCTGCGCGCGATTTCGGCGGGATCGAGGTGCGCGACCTGACGTGCTTCGGCGAGGACGGCTTCGGGAAAGATTCGCGGGAGCTGATGCTTGCGGATCATCATCTCCACGTCAACGCCGAAGTCGTCGGTGGAGCCGAGAATTTCGATGATGCGGCCGATGGGAGGACGCGTGGGCGTGGGCCAACTGGTGATTTCGACGTCGACGACGAGGCCGTCGAGGTGCTCCGGTCCTTCCAGACTTTCAAGTTTTGGAGTCACTTTTGATTCGCTACCGAGAACGCGATGCGGCGAGGAGGATTCGGCGGCTTGTGGGATCTCCGCGCCGGGAGGAATGACGATGGGCTGTGTCATGCGGTCGTCGAAGGGAATGACGACGTTGTTCCGGCCGCGATCCGGACGCGCGACGCGAAACGTGCCGACCACCGTGGAGTTGCTGCGCTCGAGAATGCGCACAATGCGGCCCTGCTGCCGCCCATCGGCTTTGGGAGGGTCGGCCTCGACCGCCACCAGATCGCCCTGCATGGCGGCGTTGATCTCGTTCGGCGGGATGAAAATGTCCTGCTGCGCGGGAGTAGCCTTGGACGCCGCTGCGGCGGGTTTGCGATTTGGGCGCACGAAGCCGTAACCGTCGCGGTGGAGGTCGAGGCGTCCGACGACGAGATTCTCGCGGGCGGCCGCGGACTGGCGGGAGTTTGTCCGGGGAAGGCCCCAATGCTCGCGGTCGAGTTGAACGAGCTTGCCGGCCACCGTGAGCCGGGCGAGGTGCTCGAGGAGAAGACGGCGCTCGCGGCCGCCGCCGAGCGAGAGTTCGCGCACCAACTGCTTGTATCCGGCCTTTTGGCCGGCAGAGGCGGCGATGCAGGCGAGCAATTCGCGATCGGTCATATGCCAAGACTAAGGCAAGTCTCCTAAGACTAAGGCAAGTCGTGGACCAAGATTAAGGCCCGTTGAAAGTCTGGGTACTTTTGACGGGCAGAGCCGGCAGAGATTGCACAGAAGACGGAGAGTTGCCGTAGAATGGGTTTTACGCGTGATCCTGACGGAGCCGGATGATTGATTCCTCCGATTGCCGGCCGCACAGGAAAAGGCCGCGAGAGTTTGAGCGGCGAGCGGATTTATACTTTTTGAATTCGAGCCATTGGGCTTGCCTTGGCATCCCCAGTCCTCAGCGGACAGAAAAGGAAGAAAACCCTTGAGCGCAATGTGGAAACCAAGTCAGACTGGATCGACGTCGCCAACTCCAACGCCGGAGCCGCCGCGCGCTGCGCCTCCTGCCGCCGCGCCTGAAAGCCCCTCCCGCCTGCAAGCGGGATCCGCGGATCAGGCCACCCTTGGCAAGGGCCTGTTTATCAAAGGCGAGATTACCGGCTCCGAGTCCTTATATATCGATGGCAAAGTGGAGGGCGCGGTGACTCTCCCGGGCAATCGCGTGACCGTTGGGCGCAACGGCCAGGTCTCGGCCAACATCACGGCGCGCGAAGTTGTGGTGCTGGGCAAGGTGAAGGGGAACGTCTCCGCCACCGACCGCGTGGACATTCGCGCGGAAGGCTCGCTGCACGGCGATGTGGCCGCGGCGCGCATCAGCATTGAAGACGGCGCGTTCTTCAAGGGCGGCATCGACATCCGCAAGCCCGACGCGAAACCGTTGCAGGCCACCGGGACATCGGGTCCGGTTGCTGTTCCTGGGCCGTCGATCCACGAGGCGCACAGCACTAACTAAGCTGGGTTGGCGGCTTCGCAATCCTACATTTTGGCAACAGGCATGAGCGCTTCCGCGAATGTGGAGGCGCTTGTGTTTTTTGCGGCAGCGTAACAGCACAATGGATTGCAAGAGGGGTGGTTCGGGCGGGAAGAATCTGGAAACGATCTGGGAATCGAATAGAAATGAATATGAACATGACCCGCTTATAGTATCTGCAATTGACAGATAATAAATGAGATGACGATATATGAGTTAGAAATGATCTTGAATTGACATAGGAAATCAAATGGTAGGCTACCCCTAAGCCAACCCCAGCCTCTTCAGGGTGACGCGAGGCAGCGCGGAGCCGGACTTATCCAGAACAAACATTGCGAGGCCGGTCCAGACTGCGAGGCCGGCAAAGAGGATGGCCGCATCGGCGATGGACCGGCCGTGATGAAGCTGGGCAAGGCTCGGAATGTGGCGGAAGAGCGCGGCCATCTCCCGTGCGGCGAGCCATGCGCCCGCGCCGCCGATGCAGGAGCCGAGCAGGCAACGGCCCAACTCCGCATAGTCGAGGCTGGCCAGTGATACCATGCGGCGTTTGTGCAACAGGACGCCGAGCGTGACGGCCTGGAGAATAATGCCGGCGCCGGACGCGAGCGCCAGCCCCGCCGCTCCCCACATTCTGTATCCGATGCCGTAGAGCGGGAAGGCGAGAAGAAGAATAATGGTGCTGGCCAGCATGGGAAGCCAGGTGATTCCGGCCGCGTAGAAGGCGCGCGCGTAGATGGCCTGCGCGGACCAGGCAAAGAGCGAAAGCGTGTAGAGAGCGAAGAACCACGCGGTGAGATTCACGTCGCCCGGCGTGAATCGTCCACCGCCGAAAATCAGCTCCACGATGGACTGAGAGAGCGCGACCATCACCGATGTAGCGAGAAGGCTGAGGGCAACCACGCGGGACACGGAGTCGGAGACTCCGGTGGCAAATTCAAAGCGTTTATCCTTCGCCCAGAGCTGAGCGAAGAACGGCATGGAAGCGACTCCGGCCGCTTGCGCCAGCATCGCCATGGGCGCGGAGAACAATTGTTTGGCGTTGGCCAGGCGCGTGATGTCACCGGCTCCGTGCGATGCGTAGAAGCCCGCGAAATACTGATCGAGGAACGGCAGCGTAAAGCCGAACATGAGCGGCAGAGTCATGAACAGCCACATGCGGAGGCCGGGATGGTGAAGATCGATCTCCCAGCGAAAGCGAATCCGCTCCCGGGCCGCGCCCCACGCATTGAGGCCAAGCGAGCCAAAGAGGAATCCCGCGGTGGCTCCGATGGCGAGAGAGCTGACGCCGAACCTGCGGTGCAGCAGCACGCCGCAAGCAATGATGATCAGGTTGTAGAGGATCGGGGTGACCGCCTGGTAGAGAAATTGTTTTCGCACCAGCAACGTCGCCCCCAGAACGCTGCCGGCAAAAAGAAAGATCTGCGCGGGAAGCAGGAGCCGGGTCATGTGCGCGCAGAGCGCAACCTGCGCGGCGGGAAAGCCCGGGTTGGTCCACCGGACGAACGGAGCGGCGAGAAACATCAACACGATCGAAGCGGCGGCGAGCACAAGGACCATCAGGTTCAGCACCGTAAATAGAAGGCGCTCGCCTTCGTTTTCCTCGCCACGTTCGCGGTAGCGATTCAGAATAGTGACGAAGGTGATGGACACAGCTCCGCCGACGAGGAAATTGTTCATCAGGTCAGGAAGGCGGAACGCGGCCATGTACGCGTCGGTCTGCGGACCAGCGCCGAATACCCAGGCGATATATTTGCCGCGCGCGAGGCCCACCAGGCCGGATGCGACCGATGACGCTGCGAGCAGCACCGACGCCGAAAATGCGGAATGCGTGTGGGAGGGATGCAGGACGCGGAGCACGCCCTGCCACCAGGGGCGCGGCGGCGGCGCCTGAGGTTCCACCTCGGCGGTGAGCTCCATTTGCTCGGGATCGCGGTTTGACGGCGGGCGGGCCACTGCTGTCGATTTTACTTGGACGGCGAGGAAGCGCGGATGCGGAACTTAAAGGGTCGCGAGTATGCTGTTCAAATGTGGAATTGCATACGCCGGAACTTTACATTCGCCCTGCTTTTTGCTCTCATTTTCGCTCACCGCGGACCCCTGGCTTTCAGCCAGGCGATTCACGGACGCGGCGGGATTACGCTGCCGCCACCGCCTGCCGTGAATGCCGATCCGTTCACTGACAACTATTTCGGGACAAAGATTGCCGACAACTACCGCTGGCTCGAAAACGCCAACAGCGCCGATACGAAGGCGTTTATCGATACGGAGAATACCTACACGCAGCGCTATATGGAGCAGGCGCGGATTAGGCCGCAGATCAGCGAAGATATGGATGCGCTGGAGCATGTGAGCACTTTTGGAGTGCCGATCGAGCGCGGGAACGATCTGTTCTTTGAGAAGATGCTGGCCGGCGAGGATCAGTCGTCGATCTACGTCCGCCACGGATGGACGGAGAAAGACAAGCGGCTCATCGATCCGGCGCAACTGAGCCGCGATCCCAATACGTCAGTCGATTTGGAAGACGTATCGCGCGACGGAACGCTGGTGGCGTACAACCTGCGTCAGGGCGGCGCGGATGAAAGCACGGTGCGGATCTTCGACGTGAAGACGGGAAAGACGCTTGAGGATGAGCTGCCCAGCGGAATCTACCTGAGCGTTGCGTTTACGCCGAACGGGAAAGGGATCTATTACTCGCGCATGGACCAGAAGGGTTCGCTGGTCTACGAGCACGAGCTGGGAGCGCGGATCTCGCATGACACGCTCGTCTTCGGAAAGGAGTTTCGAGGCGAGGAGCTGGGACCGAACGACCTGATGGAGGCGAGCTTGTCAGACGATTACCGTTATCTGGTGATCCAGATCGAGCGCGGCGTGCCGGCCAAGCGCATGGACATCGTTTATCGCGACGTGACCAAGCCCGGCTCGTATTTCGAGACTCTGATCTGGGGCGTGGATTCGCGATTCTCCGCCGACTATGTGAAAGGCGCGTGGTATGTGAGCACAGACTACAAATCGCCAAACTGGAGAATTCTGAAGGCCGCCCCGGGCGTGATGCCCGACGCGTGGACGACGGTGGTGCCTGAAGGACCCGATGCGATCGATGGCTTCAACATCGTGGGCGACAGGATTTACGTCAACCGGCTGCACGATGTGAAGTCTGAGACCAGCGTCTATACATTGGACGGCAAACCGGCAGGCAGCGTGGAGAACGACGGCATCGGGTTGGTGACCGTTCTCGCGGGGCACACCACCGATCGCTACGGGTTCTACAGCTTCGAGTCGTTCATTGCGCCGCCAACGATTTACAGGCTGGACACGCTGACGGGCAAGCGAGAAGTCTTTGCGCAACCGAAAGTCCCCTTTGATTCCAGTCAATATGACCTGAAGCAGGTGTTCTTCACGTCGAAAGACGGCACAAAGGTCCCGATGTTCATCGCGGGGAAGAAAGGCTTGAAGCAGGACGGGACGGAACGGCTGCTGATGACTGCCTACGGCGGATTCAATTTGAGCCAACTACCGGAATGGAGTCCCAGGGCGGCGTGGTGGCTCAAGGAGGGCGGCTGGTTTGCAATGCCCAACTTGCGCGGCGGAGGCGAGTACGGCGAACGCTGGCACGAGCAGGGAATGTTTGAGAAAAAGCAAAATGTCTTCGACGATTTCTATGCCGCGGCCGAGTACCTGATTGCCAACAAGTACACTTCTCCGCAGCACTTCGCCATTTATGGCGGATCGAATGGCGGGCTACTAATGGGCGCGGCGATTACGCAGAAGCCGGAGCTGTTCTCAGCCGTGGATTGCGCCTATCCGCTGTTGGATATGCTGCGCTACCAGAAGTTCGAGCAGGGCGCGCACTGGATGACCGAGTACGGGTCGGCGGACAAAGAGGATCAGTTCCAGTATTTGCTGAAGTACTCGCCCTACCAGAATGTGAAGGCGGATACTGCCTACCCGGCGGTGCTGTTCTTTACCGGTGCGAGCGACACGCGCGTCGATCCGCTGCACGCGCGGAAGATGACCGCGCTGTTGCAGGCGGACTCAACCAGCGGGCGGACGGTGCTGCTGCACTATAGCGTGTCAGGCGGCCATTCAGCCGGCGTTGGCGTGCAACAGAAGATCCAGGACGCAACCGACCAACTGACCTTTCTGTGGACCGAAACGGGACAGCCTTCTCCACTGAAGTAACCATCCCAGGTAACGAAAACAACGAGATCCGCAGAGGCGAAGATTCGCCATGCGTAACCTCATGTGATTGGGCACTGTTCCGATAAACAACAAAGAACCAGAATGCGTGCCAGATGCGCGTCCGCAGTGGCTCGGCCCACGGAGATGAACCAAGGGCGAATCGAAGTGGACTTTCGTAGAGGCGGAAAGTCACAATCGCCTTCGGCAGTGTTGAAAATGTTATCCGCGGAGCGCCGCGGGCCGGCACAGGAGCTGGCCACGGTACAACCGCGGGGCCCGGAGCAGGAATGCCGCTAGCGGAATTGCAGATCGACAGGATCGATACGCGGGAAGAGGACGCGCGCCTGGCGGCACTGGAGTCAACGAAAATTCTGGATTCGGAGCCGGAATCAAGTTATGACACGATCACCCGCCTGGCCGCCGAGTACTTCAAGGCCGACACCGTGCAGCTCGGCTTTGCCGACGAGAGCCGAGTGTGGATCAAATCCTACTGGGGTGAGTCAGTACGCGAGCTTCCGCGCAAGGGGAGCGTCTTTGAATTGGTGCTGGCCGAAAACTGCCCGGTGGTGGTGCCGGACGTTTCAAAGCATCCCTACTTTACCAACGGCAGATTGATGATCCGGCGGCTTGAAGTCGCATCGTTCGCGAGCGCGCCCATCCGTTCCGGCGACGGAAAAATTCTGGGTGTTTTAACGGTCTTTGGTTGCCAACCTCGACGGAAAATGGCGGCGGAAGAGCTGCACATGCTGGAGAGCCTGGCCGATCTTGTTATGAGCCAGCTGGAGTTGCGCAAGATGCGCAAGACCTTCGGCAAATGCCGGCAGCAGAATGCGCGCGCCCCCAAAGCGGCGACCGCGATCTGGCCGTGCAAGTCGGACCTGCGGCACGCGCTGGACAAGCGGGAGTTTGTGCTCTTCTATCAGCCGGAAGTCGAGCTCGCAACGCGCAAGATCGTGGGGCTGGAAGCGCTGATCCGCTGGCAGCATCCGGAGCGGGGATTGATTCCGCCGATGGACTTCATTCCGCTAGCCGAGGAAAGCGGGCTGATTTTGCCCATCGGCGACTGGGGACTCTCGGAGGCCTGCAACCAGATTCAGCGGTGGCAACGCGAGGATCCCGATCAGGATGCGCCACGCGTCTGCGTGAATCTCTCGGCGCGGCAATTCGCGCGCAAAGGTTTGGCCGACCATGTGGAGGCGTTGCTGCGCCTGTCGGGAGTCTCAAGCCACCAACTTGGATTGGAGATGACCGAGTCCAGCCTTATCTCGGACCACGACACGGCCGTGGCGGTTCTGGGCAGCCTGCGGCGGCTCGGAGTTTCGCTGTTGATGGACGATTTCGGCACGGGTTATAGTTCACTGCAACAATTGCACCTGTTGCCCTTCAATGTGCTCAAGATCGATCGATCGTTTGTTGCGCGGATGACGGGAGGAAACGAGCAGCCGATGCAGATTGTGCGCACGATCGTGGAACTGGCGCGTGTTCTGGAGATGGATGTGGTGGCAGAGGGAATCGAGACGCAGGAGCAGTATGCGCTGCTGCGGCAGTTAGGCTGCAAATTCGGACAGGGATTTCTCTTCTCCCGTCCGGTGCCGGCGGACGTCATCAGCGAGATGCTGCGGCTGCCCGGACGCATTCTGCCCGACCCGGCGGAATCGGACATCGGTGGAATGGAATACATGATCAAGACGCCGCTGCAGATTCAAGTCGAAATGGGACTGGGGCTCGACCGTTCCTGAGCTGGGGAGAGCGTTCCTGATTTGGGCCGATGGCGCGGCCTTTCCCGCACAGGCATTCGGCAGAGCACACCTCCTGAGCTGAGGACCGGCAGCGGGGTATTTGGTCAGCAGCGGCCGATCATTCGACGGCCGATCATTCCACGGCCAATCATTCCACTTGGAGCACGAGGCATTTAAGGTATTCGGTCTCGGGCAGGTTGAGCACGACTGGATGGTCGGGCGCGGCGCCACGGCGCTCAAGCAGACGCACGCGCCGCGAAGCGTCGGCGGCAGCGGCTGCAACTGCGCCCTCAAGATCGGCCCAGGCGACATGATGCGAGCAGGAGCAGGTGATGAGCAGGCCGCCGGGACGCAGCATTTTCAGCGCACGCAGATTCAGTTCCTTGTAGCCACGCAGCGCGCCATCAACGGCGCGTCTGGTTTTAGCAAAGGCAGGTGGGTCGAGGACGATGGCGTCAAATCTTTCTCCGGCCTGTGACCAATCGCGGAGAATCTCGAAGGCGTCGGCCTCGATCCAGTCGACTTCGGCAGTCAGTTGGGAACGATTGGCTTGAAGGTTTTGTTCGGCCACTTCGAGCGAAGCGCGTGAAACATCCACGCCTGTGACTTGGTGGCAGACCTGGGCTAGATGGAGAGCGAAGCCGCCCTGGTAACAGCAGACATCGAGCGCGCGGCCGCCGGATTCGGATCTTGTGCATCCCAAGCGCTGCGCCCAGTCGCGCGCGGCGGCGTAGTTAGTGCGCTGATCGAGGAATGCGCCGGTCTTCTGCCCGGCGTTGGCGTTGTAGTGAAAGGCGAGGCCGTTCAAGTGAAACTCTGTCGCGGCGACGGGCCTTTGGGGGTCGGCGAGCCAGAGTGGATCGAGGCTGGGCGCGGGCAAACTCTCCAACTCGCGAATGCGCGGATCGGGGCGCTCGTGAATGGCGGCAGGAGCGAGCTCCTCACGCAAGACACGAATACAGGTCTCGCGAACGCCGGCCGTAAGCAGGCCTTTGGTCAGGAACTGCAGAATGATGAGGTCGCCGTACTTGTCGGCAATGAGGCCGGGCAGTTCGTCAGCCTCGCTGAAGCAGAGGCGGCAGGCATCATTAGCCGCGTCGAGCAGCGGTTTGCGGCGGGCGATGGCTGCGCGCAGGCGCGACGCGAGCAGCTTGAGCCACGCGGGTTCGTCGAGGGCTTCGCGCGAAACGAGACGCAGCGCGATCTGCGACGAGGGACTGTAGAGCGCCGTGCCCAGAAGTAATCCGCGGTTGTCTGCGACAGGCAGAAGCGTTTCTTCTGGTTTTGGAAGGGTGATTGTGACAACGTCGGACGCGTAGACCCAGAGATGACCTGCGCGAAGACGATCCGCGGCGCGGCGGCTGATGGTGGCGCCGAGTGGATCGGGGTGGGCTTGAACGCTTGCGGTCTTCGGCGGAGCAGGGCGCGATGGGGAAGGCCCACCGTTGCTTCGTGGCGAACGCACTTTTGGCGCAGCGCCATGTTCGCTCGGCGTGACGGCCTTGACGCGACCTTTTGCGACTTTCCCGATCGCGCCGCGAGATTTTTGCTTTGCACCAGCCTTCGAGTCGTCTCGCTTCGCCATGGGCACCTGTTCCCAGTATCAATTCCCAGTATCAGGCCTCGAAGTGCGGAAATGGGCCTGGGAATGGGAGCGAATCGACGGAGGCTGTTCCATTGCCTGTGAGGATGCGGCCCGCTACACATTCGGGGCCTTGGTCGATTACCCAGGTGATCTCCGGGATTTGCAAGCCCAAACTGAACCGGCTCTACAGGATGGGTGTTGGGTAGGGCTCAGTGCGGAGGTCGATCGGCGAAGGGATTGATTCGCCGCGAATTGAAGCGGCCTATAATAAAGCATGGCGACTGTCCGGCAGACCATTCCGGCAGAGGATTCGAGCACACCCGCGTCTCCCGCGGGAGCGGCGCTTGTCGCCGCGCCCGGCACAAAATCCCACCCGGAAGACGCGCGGGCCAGCAAAGACGAACGCTCCATCGATGAGCGATTTGAGGCGCTGCTCCGCCATGCGCAGGCCAACCGGCCCAATGAGGACATCTCTCTGCTTCGAAAAGCATGGGAGTTCTGCGTCTCTCACCACAAGGGTCAAACGCGCCTGAGCGGCGAGCCCTACATTGTGCACCCGCTCGAAGTGGCCGAGGTGCTGGTGGAGATGAAGCTGGATGCAACCGCCGTGGCTGCCGCCCTGCTGCACGACGCCGTAGAAGATACGAAGGCCACCACCGAGGAGATTCAAGAGAAATTTGGCGACCAGGTAGCGCACATTGTTGAAGGCGTAACCAAGATCGACAAGATCCAGTTTGCCAACCGCGAAGATCGCCAGGCAGAAAACGTGCGCAAGATGCTGCTGGCCATGGTGAGTGACGTGCGCGTGGTCCTCATCAAGCTGGCCGACCGGCTGCACAACATGCGCACCCTGGAACACCTGAAGCCGGAACGGCAGGAGGCGATCGCGCGAGAGACGCTGGACATTTACGCTCCGCTGGCGCACCGGCTGGGCATGGGCAAGGTGCGCGGCGAGCTTGAGGACCTGGCTTTCCGCTACACCGATCCAGTGAGCTACGAGCAGGTGGAGGCGGCGGTGGAAGCGCGGCGCGTGGATGGCGAACAGTTCCTGCGCGGCGTGGAAGACACGCTGGCGGAGCAGCTGAGGGAGAACGGCATCAAGGCGCGGGTGGAGTGGCGCATCAAGCGCCTCTACTCAATCCACCAGAAGATCGAGCGCACCAAAGTTTCTTTCGACCAGGTGTATGACCTGCTGGCGATTCGCGTGATCACCGAGGATGTGGCCTCGTGTTACGCGGTCTTCGGGCTGATTCACACGCTGTGGCGGCCGGTGCCGGGGCGCATCAAGGATTTCATTGCCATTCCTCGCGCCAATCGCTACCAGTCACTGCATACCACGGTGATGGGCGCCAGCGGCAATCAGTTTGAGGTGCAGATTCGCACCGAAGAGATGCACCGCATTGCCGAGGAAGGCATCGCGGCGCATTGGAAGTACAAAACAGGCGGCGTGGTGACGGCCCGCGATGAGGAGCGGTTGAACTGGATTCGTCAGCTTGTCGAGTGGCAGAAAGAGATGACGGATCCCAACGAATTCCTCTCCAGTTTGAAGATGGACCTCTATCCCGACGAGGTGTACACCTTCACGCCGAAGGGGAAAGTGGTGGTGGTTCCCGCGGGCGCGACGCCGGTGGATTTTGCCTACACCATTCACACGGATGTGGGCCACAGCTGCGTGGGCGCCAAGGTCAACGGCCGCATGGTGCCGTTGCGCACCAAGCTGCGCACGGGCGACATTGTCGAGATCGTTACGCAGAAGGATCACAAGCCGAGCCGCGACTGGCTCACGTTCGTCAAAAGCCCGCGCGCCCGCAACAAGATCAAGCACTGGCTGAACGAGGACCAGCGGGTACGCGCGGTGGACATTGGCAGAAAGCTACTGGAGCGCGAGGCACGTAAGTTCAAAGTGCCGATGTCGCAGATCGACGACCAGGATCTGGGGCGCATCGCGCAGGAGTTCGGAACGGCCACGGCTGCCGAACTGCTGGCCACGCTGGGCCAGGGCAAGAACAGCGCGCACCAGTTACTGACCAAGCTCGCGCCCGGTTTTGCCGCTCCGCCTGAGACCGAGCCAGGTGCAACGCCCAAGTCGGGCGAAGCGGGCATGACGGACGCGGTGCGCAGGCTGCACCTCACCGGTTCGGATTCGCTGCAGGTGGAAGGCCAGAACGATCTGCTCGTCTATCGCGCGCGATGTTGCAACCCCATTCGCGGCGAGGAGATTGTGGGCTACGTGACGCGCGGCAAGGGCGTGGCTGTGCATGCGCGAAGTTGTCCCAATGTGCAGAACCTGCTGTATGAGAGCGACCGGCGCATCAATGTTGAGTGGTCGCGTGCCGCCGAAGGAGCCGGGCAAGCGCAGCGCTACCCGGTAAAAATCATCGTCAACTGCGAAGATCGTACCGGAATGCTGAAGGAGGTGACTGCGGTCATCTCCGACGAGAACACCGACATTCGCGCCGTGGACTTGAGTCGCGACGAAGAAGGCGAAGCCATTATTGAGTTTGTGGTGGAAGCCGAGGATGTGCGCCACCTGAACCGCATGGTGCTGGGCCTTCGACGCGTGGAAGGCGTGCGCCAGGTGATAAGGACGCAGAAGGTGTAAGGGCAGCTGCTAGCTTCTAGCTACTAGCTTCTAACTCGTTCGGCAGGCCATCCAACAATTCACCAAAAATGAGCGGTTCAATGGCCGTCAAGAGCGGCGATTGATCGTCGAGCGGCGATTCTTACGTTACATCCCGCCGCGACGCGCTTGCATCAGAAAGGCAAATGGTGGTCTGAACTGCTCAGACCGGCTCCGCGCGCGGTGCGATGGTGGAATAGTGTGCGAGATTCCGCCTAACCGCACAGTACCGGGCTCGTAAAATGCCAGGCCAAGGAGTTCATATGTCGTTCGGAATTTATGCCGCTGGCTACGCAATCGTAATCGTCGGGCTGGTGTACGTCGCGCATCTGATGCACATGCCCCAGCACTGGATTCTTGCCGGCGCGATCGTCATGATCGGCATTGGGATTTTGTCGGCCGTGAAGGCCACCCGCCCAAAAGACCCCGCCTAAAATCGCTGGCACGCGAGGCAATTCGAATTCTTCTTGCCGAGCGGGAACAAAGACGCGCGTCAAAGTCTGACCAAGTCAGGGTTTCCGCAGGTCGGCGTTGGGGTCGTGCCAGGTTTCGCCGAGGATGCTATACAGATAAATGTCGCGGTCGGAAATCTCGATGTCGGTGAGCGGTCGCTGACTAATAGGGTCGAGCAGCCACCAGGCAACAGGTGCCTGATCGATGTCATACCCCGCATCGTGCAGCAAGGCGAGGCTCACTCGGCCGCTTTGTTCCTTCTCCTCCGTCCGGATTGCCATTTCGGAGCTCATGCCGCCAACCAGCCACGCCACCTTGCGCTCCCCTTGTGTCCGGTACTGTTGCCTCTCCAACGCGCGCGCCATACCATCCGCAAGGACTGTAGCGAGCTGTGAGTCATTCTGCAACCTTTCCACCACCTGATGCGGAACCAGAATGATACCGTTGGGCAGTGTCAGCGCATCGCGGAGGAGCTTAGTGTCGATTAACTGAAAACGGAAATCGATTTTGGCCGGATCGGACCCCGCCAAAGCACGCTGGTAAGCGGGAACGAGATCACTCCCGATCTTCTCGATGCGTGCCTGCATCGCAGCGTCCTTGAATGGAGGAAACCTCTTCGGGTCCAAGCCCAATCTGACCACGTCCTTCAGGTAGTTTTGTCTCGCATCCGCAGGCACGGTCGATGGGTCGTACTCGTTGTCGGCGCGCAGCTTTTCTTCGTCATTGCCGATCGCATTAGGGCCGATGTGAACAAAATCGGCGATCAGCACTCCCGCCGCGTCCGGCCTTCCTTTGTATTTGATCCAATCCCCGGCCTTCACATCGGCGAGCGATTGCAAGAGCGGATTCAATTCAACCTTGGTTTTGCTTGTTATGCGAATCCGGTAGCCGTCCGCGCGGACGATGAGCCCGGACGTCTGCGCTCCAGGTGCATCCTGAGTCGGCTCCGCGTCAATAACGGCCGCACCGGAGATCTCGCCAGAATGCGACGGCTGGATTTCAATGCGGGTTGCATAAACAGAATGACCTTGTGAATCCTCAGCGCCGTAAATCGCCATGGCTTCCCCGAGAAAGGGCATTTGTGCCGGGCAAACCATGGGCGGGCTGGTTGCGCTGCGGACCGATCCCGGCGGCAGATACTCAACCCGATTGCAAAACACGTGAAGGCCATTCACATCGAAGTCGGAGTTCGACGCTACGCGGGTCACGTATCCATCGATCGCGGAGGATTCCTGTTGCTGAGACACAGCAACGGGCACGCACACCAATCCACAGAGCAGTACGAGTGCCGTGCTTTTCATGGCCGAAGTATAGCGCCAATTCTGCCGCAAATCATCAATGATCGGACAAACTGGGGATCGAGAAAGCCGGGGGGCGGCGCAAGCAGCGCCTGATGAGGGCGGATCGAACCGCTTATACGCTGGACCGCCCGCGCGCTACGAAACGAGTTCCAGCGCGGCGCCGCCTTTGCGGGGCGCAACGAAGTGGCCGGCACGCGAGGCGATGGCGATGCCTTCGCGGTTGAGAAGCTTGCGAATCTGGCCGCGGGCGTGTTCGGCCCAGGGACCGCGGTTGTCGAGCTTGACGTAGGCGCGCCAGTGGCGCAGGGCGCTGCGGTGTTCGCCGGTGCGCTCGTAGGCGAGGGCCAGGTTGTAGTGGGCGTCGGCGTAGCGCGGCGAAAGAGTCACGGCCTTCAGGTAGGCGGCAATGGATTCGTCGAGGCGCTCAAGCTCGTCGAGCACGTTGCCGAGATCGAAGTAGGCCAGCACATATCCGGGGTCGGCCTCGGTGGCGCGGCGGTAGAGCTCCTCGGCGCGGCCGTACTGGCGCAGATGAAAGAACAGCGTGCCCAGGTTGATGCAGGCCGCGGCATACTGCGGATCGATGGAGAGAATCTCCTGGTAGAGGTTGATGGCGGTCTGCTTCTCGCCGGCTTCTTCGGCTTGAACCGCGGCGTGGAAGCGCTCCTGAATTTCGCGCTGGTCGGGCGGCCCGATGCGGCGAAGTGGAGCCGGGCCGGAAACCGCATACTTCGACCCATTCATGCGCTCGAAGTCGAAGAGCAGTTGGCGGCGGATGGGATCGACCATTGCGCCGTGGTGGCGGAAAGCGAGACGCGTTCCGGTGCGCACTACGCATGCCTCAAGCAGCGGATTGCTCATGCCGGAAACGGCCTTCATGGCCAGAATGGAGTCGCGGATCGAGGCGGCGGGTACTTCGTCCTCACGCAGAGAGCGCAGCGTGCGCAGTTGCCCGAGATCCTGAAAGGTGTAGACCTCTTGTTGAGAGATGAGCCCGGCTCGTTCCCAGGCTTGCAGTTGGCGGGCGCTGATGTCGAGGATGCGCAGAACGTCCTGACGGCTATAACTGGTCACGCTTGGATGCTCCCCCAGAGTGTTACCAAACGATCTCGGCGTGCGCGTTCAACTTCCGGTTGCGGATGCTGAACTCAATTCCGTCCGAGACTCAAACCGCAGGTCAGCCTCAGACGGCAGATCAGACACGGACGATAACTCCTGGAATAGTTACGGAGGAATCGTACCCATTGCGATTATGCCAAGTGTGCGCGCGAATAGGCGCACTGGAATCGATGCAGTAACTAAAAACTCGTGGATAACGGGTGCATGATTTGGTTCAAGTGGCGCTCGGGGACGCAAGAAGACCCGAAGTTCCGGTGGAATTCGCCGACAGGCCGGATAAGGGCCGGCGGAAGGCAGGCGGAGACGCCGATGGCCATGAGCTCGGCACGGACAGGGGGGCACGCAGGGTTTCCCGAAATGGCCTGCGACTTCCGGAACATGCCACGCCCGGAAAGTTGTAATGCGCTGCGTCGGCGGGGCGATGTAATGATTCTGTCAAGAGCCTAGGATTTTCGTAGTCGACGGAAATTACAATATGGTAGCCTCCCGAACGCAAGTATGTTCCGACGCAGAGGCACCGGGCCCCATGTTGAACCCCACCTTCTGCTTCGCATCAAACGATCCTCCCCGGCTGGTGTCCGTCGGGGGTGGCACGGAAGCATTGCTCGGATATAGCCAGCGTGAACTTCTCACGGGCCAGGTCAACTTCAGAGATTTGATTCACCCCGACGACGCAGGGATCGCGGAAGAGATCTTCTCATCCAATCTCGATGCCCGTTGCGGCTGCATTAACATGCGCCTGCGTCACGCCGACGGACGTATCCGCTGCGTGAAGGGGCAATACACCAAGAAACCCCGACGCGCCGGGGAAACAGTTCTTCTCGAGCTGACCCTTGAGGACGCTCGGAATGTGCGTGAGCCCGGCGATGCGTTTCTGTTGACGAGCTTCGCGCCCCTGATCGAGAACACCGACGATTACATCTACATTAAGAATCGCAACCATGTGATCCTGGCGGCGAGCCAGGCGGTCTCATCCCTGACGGAGATGGCAAAGGACCGTGCCGAACTGGTGGGAAAGACCGATTACGACCTTCATCCGGAATCGATAGCCGATCTGTCTTACCAACTGGAGAACCAGGCCTTCGCCGAGAACCGGCGGGTGAACCAGATTCAGCAGTTTGCGTCTCAGGATGGGTCGAACCACTGGATCGACGATCGCAAATATCCCGTTAGCGGACCGGACGGCGAGGTGGCAGGCATCTTCGGCATTGGCCCGGACATTACCTCGCAAATTGTGGGAGAAATCAAGCTGCGCGAGAGCGAGGATCTGCTGCAGCTTTTCATTGAGCACGCGCCGGTTGCGTTGGCCATGTTCGATCGGGAGATGCGGTACCTGGCCGTGAGCCGCAAATGGCTGGAGATGCATTCTGTCGTCGATGTGGCGGTTCTCGGCCGTTCGCACTACGAGATCATGCCTGAGGTTCCGGAGTCATGGCGCGAGGAACATAGGCGCTGCCTGGCGGGCGAGAAACTGTGCCGAGACGAGAGACAGCTGGCAAGGGCAGATGGGACCGTGCAATGGGTCGGGCGCGAGATCCTTCCCTGGCGGACCGGCGATGGCGCTATCGGCGGCATCATCATCTTCACCGACGACATTACCGAGCGCAAGCGCGCGGAGACGGCGCTGCGCGAGAGCGAGGAATCGCTTCGGGAGGCGCAGAGCATTGCCGGCCTGGGCAGCTATCTGCTCGATATTGATTCCGGAATATGGACGAGTTCGGATGTCATGGACCTGATATTCGGAATCGACAAAGAATATGACCGCACCGTTGAGGGATGGGCTGCCCTGATCTATCCCGACGATCGACCGTCATTGCTTGCCTATTTCAAGGATGAAGTACTCGGCCAGTGCAAGCCCTTTGACAGGGAGTATCGAGTTATTCGTCAGACAGACGGTGCTGTGCGTTGGGTGCACGGCCTGGGACGGCTGGAGTTCGACGTCCGGGGACGTCCGGTAAAGATGCCTGGCATCATCCGGGACATTACCGAGGCCAGGCAGGCACAGGAAACGCTGCGCGAGAGCAAGGAACTGCTGCAGATATTCATCCAGCATGCGCCAGTCGCACTGGCCATGTTCGACCGCGAGATGCGCTACGTATCCGTGAGCCGGCGATGGCTTGATGACTATGGCCTGATGGGCAGTAACATCATCGGGCGGTCGCACTACGAGGTGATCCCGGACATCCCGGAGCGGTGGAAGGAGGCGCATCGGCGCGGCATGGCAGGCGAGCCGCAACGCTGCGATGAAGATCGTTTCGAACGCGCCGACGGTAGGGTGCAGTGGATCCGGTGGGAAATCATCCCGTGGCGCACTGGGGATGGCTCCGTGGGCGGCATTGTTCTGTTCGCCGAAGACATCACCCAACGGAAGGAGACTGAAGAGCGGCTTCGTCTGGCGGCAAGCGTCTTCACGGGCGTGCGCGAAGGCATTGTGATCACCGATCGCACGGGGACGATTCTGGATGTGAATGACGCTTTCAGCCGCATCACGGGGTACGGGCGCGAAGAGGTGCTGAGGCAAAATCCGCGAATGCTTAAATCCAACCTGCAAGGCAAGGAGTTCTACGAGAACATGTGGAACTCAACGATCCGCGATGGCCATTGGACGGGAGAACTGTGGAACCGCACAAAGAGCGGGGACATTTACGCGGAGATGCTCACAATCAATGCTATCCGCAACGCGATCGGCGAGGTGGAACAGTATGTGGGCCTATTCAGTGACATTACGGAGATCAAGGAGCACAAGCAGCAACTTGAACGCGTCACGCATTACGATGCGCTGACCGGCCTTCCCAATCGCGCGTTATTCGCTGACCGGCTGCGCCAGGCCATGACTCATGCGCACAGAACCGGAAAAATGCTGGCCGTGGTTTACTTTGACCTGGATGGCTTTAAGAGAATCAACGACCTCTATGGCAATTCAACCGGCGATGCGCTATTGGCGGCGCTGGCCTTCAGGATGAAGCGCGTCCTGCGCGATGGCGATACACTGGCCCGTTTGGGCGGAGACGAATTTGCCGCCGTGCTTCTCGATGTGGACGGCAATAAAGCATGCACGCCCATGCTCAATCGCCTGCTTGCGGCGGCATCAGAGGAGGCACAGATCGGCGAGGCCATGCTGCGCGTCTCAGCCAGCGCCGGCGTAGCCCTTTATCCGCAAACGGAAGACGTAGACGCTGACGGCCTGCTACGCCAGGCGGGGCACGCGATGTACCAGGCCAAACTGGCCGGCCGCAACTGCTTCAGCATCTTCGACCCCAGCCAGGACCTGATTGTCCGGGACCGGCACGAAAACATCGAGCAGATCCGCCAGGCGCTGGCTGCGGGGCAGTTCGTGCTTTTCTACCAGCCCAAGGTAAATATGCGCACCGGCAAGGTGGTGGGAGCCGAGGCCCTCATTCGCTGGCAGCATCCGGAGCGCGGGCTGCTGGCGCCGGAAATGTTTCTCCCCGTGATTGAAGATCACCCGCTGGCCGTAGAACTGGGCGAATGGGTTATGGAGACAGCGCTCAAGCAGATGGAATCGTGGCAGGCCGAGGGCTTGAATTTGCCGGTGAGCGTGAATGTAAGCGCGATTGAACTGCAGCAGCCGGATTTCGCCGGGCGCCTACGCATCCGGCTTGATGGACACCCGCAAATAAAACCATCGGACCTGGAATTGGAAGTGGTGGAAACCAGCGCGATGCAGGACGTGGTTCAAACCTCACAAGTGCTGGCGGAATGCCGCGAGATCGGCGTCGCGATCGGCCTGGACGATTTTGGCACCGGCTATTCCTCACTGACCTATTTGAAGCGCCTGCCCGCCAATGTGCTGAAGATCGACCAGAGCTTTGTGCGCGACATGCTGGAAGAACCGGAGAACCTTACGATTCTGGAGGGCGTGCTTGGGCTTGCGGCGGCATTCAACAGGCAAGTGATTGCGGAGGGAGTGGAGACCACGGAACACGGCTTGATGCTGTTGCAAATGGGTTGCGATCTGGCCCAGGGATTTGGCATCGCGCGACCGATGCCGGCGCAAGAATTCAGCGCGTGGGCGGCTGCGTGGCGGCCCGATCCGCGCTGGTGCCAAGTGCCACTCGTGCGCGCGGAGAATTCGCCAGTGCTGTTCGCCGCCGTAGAGCACCATGCCTGGCTGGGGGCGCTTGAGGCGTATCTGGAGGGCAGGCGCGCCGTTCCGCCGCCGCTCAATGCCAGCCAATGCCGGGTGGGCGCATGGCTGAACGCCCAAAAGCAGTCTGCGCACGGAATGAAATCGGCGATTCAAGCAATTGAAACGCTTCATGCGCAACTCCACGATCTGGCTACAAATATCTGCGCGTCGCAGACCGAGGACTCGAATGCAGCGAGGCTGGCAAGCCTTCGCCAGTTGCATTACCTGCAGGACAAGTGCCTGAAGCGTCTGAAGAGCTTCGCCTGATCCCGCTTGCAGAATAAAAAAGCGAACGCGACCGCAGCAGCTGAACGGCGCAGCTGTGCTCAGCCATGGGCGACTGCGGTATTCGCGAGAGCTTCTTCGGGCAGCGCCTGCGGCTCGCGCAAGGTAAGCACGGGACAGCGCGCATGGGAAAGCACGCGATGGATGGTGCTTTCGCGAGTCAGGTTTTCGAAGGCCAGTCGGTGCGTGGCACCAAGAATGATCAAGCCTGCGTGGAGCTCAGCCGCCAGCGACAGAATCTCAATAAATGGACTGCCATGAGCGACGATCGGCTCGACAGCGGAACAGCAACCAGCGCCTGTTTCCTCGGCGAGGACGCGAAGCTCGGCCATGGCAGCTGAGTCCAGCCCTGTGGGCATGCCTCTGCGCCGCATCACCTCGATGGGCGGAAGCACATGAAGAAGAATCAGCTTCGCGTTCTGGGTGGCTGCTACCTTGCAGGCAAGCGCTGCGCTCGGGCGAGAGGTCTCTCTAAGAGTGGTGGCATGGAGGACGACGCGTTGCGCGTCCCTGCCCACCTGGAGATGAGCCTCGGGTCCCACGGTAATGACCGGGAGGTAGACCGAGCGCAGCACTTGTTCCGCTACGGAGCCAAGAAGCAACTTACTCAGCTTGCTTCGGCTCCGTGTCCCGAGCAGCAGGCGGTCGGGTTGAAAATTATGAGCCGCGGCCTCAATCTGCTCGATGGGATTGCCCTCGCGGACCATTGCATCGCAACGGATGCCGCGTCCGGCAGCTGCTTCGCACCACGGCCACAGCATCTGTTGCGCGGTTTCGATCGCCTCGGCTGTGTCGTAGTGCGGCATTCCGTCGGCGTCTGCATTGAAAATCGAGGACAAGGGGAGAGCATGCAGAAGAATCAGGCGAGCGCCAGTTTCGCCCGCCTGTTCGAAGGCAAACGGCATGAGATGGTCGAGATCGCTTAAGTCCGTGGCGACAAGAATCGTCTCGGGATGCGTCCAGCGGCCCAAATCGGATACCCGCATGACGAACACCTCACAACGGAAAGCGTGTCACTTTGTTGTGGGCCGAGATGTGCCGGGGCGCACTGTGGAATGTGATTTAACTCACACCATGGCATCATCTGCTGCATCTGCAAGCAAGGCGGTGAAGCAATAGAATCAAGGAATGCTGCTAGGCGTGCTCACCATCTCCGACCGCTGTTCGCAGGGACTGATGGCCGATACCGCTGGCCCGGCTGTGGCCGCGATGCTCCGCCGCGAGTGGCCGCAGGCGGAGATTCGGACGGGGTTGTTGGGGGATGACGAAGACGCAATTGCCGAGGCGCTTCAAGATTTCGTCCGGCGGGATGTGAAGCTCGTCCTCACCGTGGGCGGCAGCGGTCTGGGCCCGCGCGACCGGACGCCGGAAGCCACTCGACGCGTGATCGATCGCGAAGCTCCGGGACTGGCTGAGGCGATGCGCGCGAAAGGCGCGGAGCGCAATCCCTTTGCGCGACTCTCGCGCGGCGTGGCGGGACTCAAGGCGAGTACGCTGATCGTGAACCTGCCCGGCAGCCAACGCGGCGCAGAAGAGAGCCTGGAGGCAATTCTGCCTTTGTTGCGCCACGCGCTCGAAGTCATTGCCGGAGCGCAGAATCATCCCTAGAGCCTGTTATTTACTTTCGCGCGGGGAAGTGAATAGCAAGCTCTAGCCAACGCCGGAGCCCAACGCCGGAGCACGGATCGATTCGCTGATTCGCAGACACGGTAAGCGTTTGCCGCAATCACCCCATTTTCCGCCTTGCAGCAACATCGCGCCAGCGGCCAAGCGGTCCAGAATTCGGAATTCAGGCCTGTTTTACCTTCTTTCCACTCCCACCCGCCTGAGAAAACCCCGGAAAAGCGTACAATCTCATTTGCCTGTGAGACAAACTTCTAAAGCCCAACGAAATCGCCGCCGCGTCACCGCGAACATTCACGACGTGGCTAAACGAGCCCGCGTTTCCATCGCCACCGTTTCGCGCACTGTCAATCGCATCGCGACTGTCGATCCAGTCCTGGCCAATCGTGTTTGGAAGGCTGTGGATGAGGTCGGCTATGTACCCAATACCCAGGCACGGGCGCTGGTATCGGGTCGCAGCCGGATCCTCGGCCTCATCGTATCGGACATCACGAATCCGTTCTTCCCGGAGCTGGTGCAGGAGTTCGAAAATCTGGCGGTTGCGCAAGGCTACGAAGTGATGATCGGCTCAACAAGCAACGATCCGGGGCGAACCGAGTCGCTGATTCGCCGCATGTTGCAGCGCAGCGTGGACGGCGTGGCAGTGATGACCTTCGGCATCGATCAAGAACAAGTGCACAAACTGGTGGGGCCGGAATTTCCGCTGGTCTTTTCCGATGCGGGACCGGACCGGCCCAACGTTCGGGCGTTGAAAGTGAACTACGGCGAAGGGATTCGCCAGGCGGTGCAGCATTTGGCGGCGCTCGGCCATCGCCGGATTGCATTTATCAGCGGGCCATTGCGCATGCGCACCGCAGTGACGCGACGCGATGCATTTCGCAAAGCGATGACCGAGCTGGGACTTGTCGCGCCTGGGCTTTATATCGTCGAAGGCGATCACAAGATGGAGGGAGGCAAGGCGGCAATGGAAAAGCTGCTTGCCCAGGCTGAGCTGCCCACGGCGGTGATCTGCTCCAACGACATGACAGCGATCGGCGTTCTGCACGCCCTGGATGAGACCACGCTCAAGGTGCCCGCGGACATCTCCGTGGTAGGTTTCGACGACATTCGGCTGGCGCAGTTCATGTTGCCTCCGCTAACCACGGTGCAGATGTCGTGCAAGGAGCTGGCCGCTGCAGCGGTGGAGGCGTTGCGCGCCGGCATTGAGCCGGACCACCCCCAATCCCCGCAAAAGGAATGGCCGGTTGCGACACGCCTTGTGGTGCGCCGGTCGACGGGATTCCCGCGCGGGACGTTACCGGCGCTGGGAAAGGCCTCTGCTGGACGGGGCCGAGCGAAAGCAAGAGCGTAGCGCGTACGAATTCCGGCGATTGGCGCCGAAGAGAAATCCCGCTACTGCGGCGCGATCAAATGGTGCGCAATGGCGAAGAGCGCGAGTTCCAGGCGCGTGGAGACGCCGGTCTTGTCGAAGATGTTCGAGAGATGGCGCTTGACCGTTTCTTCGCTGAGCGAGAATTGCTTGGCGATATCGCGGTTGCTGCAGCCTTCGACAATGCAGCCAACAACCTCAAGTTCGCGCGGCGTGAGGCCGTAGGTCTTGCGCGCCGGCACAGCGGCCTGCTGCATGAGCTCGTGGAGTGCGGAGACCAGATTAACGACGCGCTTGCCGCCGATCCAGTAATCGCCGGCATGGACTGTGCGGATCGCGGTCTGCAGGTGGTTGGCGAGAGCGTCTTTGAGCACAATGCCGCGCGCGCCGATCTGCAAAGCCTCAATGATCTGTTGCGTTGTGATGGTGGAGGTGAGAAGTAGAATTTTGGCCGTGGAAGGGCCGCTCATGATGGCGCGCATGGCCTCAAGGCCGGGCAGGCGCGGCATGGCAACATCGAGCAGAAGAACGTCAGGCTGGAGCTCGAGGGTCTGCGTGATGGCCTCGTCGCCGTCGGTGGCATCGCCCACGACGTCAAAGCCGTCGGCTTTGGTCAACATGTTGCGTACGCCGATGCGGACAACCGGATGGTCATCCGCCAGCACGATTCGAATGGGTCGTTCCATTTCTGCCACACGCCTCCCAGAGGCCCAGCCCACGTCGCAGAGAAACGCGATGGATCAGGCGGGCAATTCAGCATCCAGCATACGCTTCAACCCTTGGGCGGCGGCACGCAAATCGGAGAGCAGAACGGCGCTGTTATCCAATTGGTTATCCTTCCAGTCGACCGTTACGACCTCTAATAGAGCGCCGAGGCGGGCGGCCTGGATCGCGCCAGCCATGCCGCAGCCGCCCTTGATGGCATGGCCGATACGGCGAATCTCTCCCCTGTCGCCTTTGGCGATCGCGGCTGCCAGAGCATCGATGCGCGTGGCGAGATCGGCGACGACAACCGAGTAGATTTGCCGAATTGCGGACTCGGGCATGACTTTGCGCAACTGACCAAGAACTTCGACGCTGACAACGGGCTCATTGGGATCGAGAAGGGACGGAACAGCTTCCGGTTGAAAGCCCTCGATCAGCTTGCGCAGCCCTTCAATGCTGAAAGGCTTCAGCAGAAACCCGTCCGCGGCATCGGCAAGTTCAGCCGGTGCGTTGCTGCCGCTGACCACGTAAATGCGCGCCTTGGATTGGCTGCGCAGCGCTGCGATCAAATTCTCACCGCTGAGGCCCGGCATCTGCGCATCCATCAGGATCACGCCGGGCCGGAACGCTGCCTTGGCGAGCATCTCCAGCGCCGTATCTCCGTCCACCGCCGTGTGGACGGTGAATCCCGCCATGGTCAGCACCGTGGCCGTTACTTCACGGCTGACCAGATCGTCGTCAATCAGCAGGACGACAGGTAACCGTCTTTCGGCGGAGCGCTGCAGCATGCATCTAGTTTGCATCGCCCGCGCTCAGGTGAGGAGAGAATTATGCAGAGTGGTAATCGTCTTGGTTCAGCCACCGTTGGCACGGGCTCGGCGGGCATCGCCACTGGAATCCCGCTTGACGCTCTCAGTGCGCATTTTCCGCAGGCGCCGGCAATCCCAAGGCCGTGGCTGGGGGCAAATCCTGGCCATTCTGCAAGCTGTAAATGGCCGCCGCAAATTGCTCCCCGCGCTGCTGCCACCGCTCGATCTCCAGGTCGTAGCGGACGGTCACGTTGTTGAGCCAGTAGGGACGATTCTCGCTGAGCCAAACCTGGCTGTACTCGCTCTTCAACGCCGAGTAGGCGTCGCGCAAATCCTGGCAGCGGCCATTGGCGCCGCTGATTTCGCTCAGCAGCGTGTTGATAGCGGAGCTCAGCGTTTTGTCGTGCTGCTGGACGATTGCCTGAGCGTAGGCTGCGGAAATCTCCTGCGCGAGCTGGAATTTCAGGCCGATCAGATCAAGGCGGCGCGCGCCGAGATCCATTGCGGCGAGCGCATCGGGCTCGCTGAGTTTGGGATTGTCGTGACGCGCCTGGGCCAGCAGAACGATCGCCTGTTCAGCGTGAACGCGAAGATCGTGCGCAGCGGGCAGGAGCTTGGTTGCAACTGCTTGTCCTTCTGCGCTCCATGGATCGAGCCAGAACAGGGCATCACTGGGCAGGCCGGCTTTTGCGTCGACCAGATCAGCCTGCGCGGCCATCAGCTCTTTTTCGGCGGCGCCGATTTTGCCGCTTGCGTCAAGATGAAAGACAGGGCCGTATGCATCCTGATAATCGGCGATGGAGCTCTGACCGCTCTGCCACGCGGCGGCAGCGCCGAACAGCACACCATACCAATCCATATTGAACAGGCCCTCCCCATCGTCGTTCCAGACCGTGGTGAGCGCGCCGGTCGATCCCAGACTTTGCCCGGCAGCGATGAAGCCTTGAATGTTCCAGAAAGCTCTCGTGTTGACTGGATAGACTTCGTTCCAGTTCGAGTCGCCAGGCGCAACCCAGGTTTCGATGCCGTTCTTCGCGAATGGCGCGATCAGCTTGTCGAGGCCTGTCTGATCCGAATAGTTCCAGGGCACGGCAATCATGTCTTTGGGAATTCCGGCGAGGTCGTCTGGGTTTTCGTCGCCGATGTCGCCCCAGAAGAGCAGCCGTCGATTGAGCGGCGCCAGCGCGTCGTGAATCTGCTTGAGGAAGGCGACGTAAACCGGCCCGTAACCCTGCTGCGCGACCGCGTCGTGTGTCCGGCCCTGGCCCAGGTCGAAGGTTTCGTCGGCGCCAATGTGGATGAAGGGCGACGGAAACTCCTGCGCCACGTCGGTGAACCAATCCTTGATGAGCGGCAGCGTGCCGGCCTGGCCGGGCGCAAGCATGTACCCGTGAGGAGTCTCGGCTTGATCCTGGTATAGCTCCCACTTGAGCACGTGATGCAGATGGCCGAAGGCCTCCTGGTCCGGGACGATGGTGACATGATACTGGCGCGCGTAGGCAACTAGCTCCGCAACCTGTGCCGGTGTGAGCGAGCCGCCCGCGGGCGCTGCCAACGGATGATCCGGATAGAGGAGCGTGTTCTCGAAATACGGCGAGTAGATATTGATCTTGAACGAGGCGAAGATGCGGATTTGATGTTTTTGAAACTCGAGCGTGGGAAACGGGCCGCGAGAGAGATCGTCGCTGATGCCACGATATTGCATGGCCGGCCAATCGCGCACAGTGCCCGTGGGAAGCACGCGCGGCGCTCCCGGCAAGGGGAGCAACTGCTTGAAAGTCTGCACGCCATAAAAAACACCGGAGCCGGTTGCGCCAATGATGGTTGCTTCGTGCGGGCCGATCACCAGCGCGTATCCTTCGGGCTCCATGGCTGGATCGAAGGCGATGTTGTTGGCAGCTAGAATTCCTTTCGCCGCGTCAGACCCATTGCGGAGAAGCGTGATGCGATAGGGCGGCTGCGCGGGGTGTGATTCACCGGCGGCGGGCGTGATCCGCTTCAGCGCGTCTTCAAGATCGCGCGCGGCAAAGTCGTCTTCCGCCCCTTCTTCCGATTTTGGGCCGGGGACGGCGACGAGAATCTTGTCCGGCAATTCAGTGGTTTGCCCGAAGTTCGCTTCGCGCGGCGCGGGAATGAGGGCAAGCTTCGCCTGCGCGGCGACCGTTTGCGCGACACCGGGAGCCGCACCCGCGAAAAGCGCGACGAGAGCCACGCGCGGCAGAGAACGAGAAGCAACCAGGATGAGGCTCTGCAACTCAAGACCGCCTTCGGCTCATAACTTTGAGCCATTCGATGCAATGCGACCATTGTAGACTGGTGCATCGCGCGAATCTGCTTGCGGTGAGAGGGAGCGGACTGGTCGCATGACGATGAGCGAGAGGAAGACATTCCCGTGAACTCCGCCGGATTCCCAAACGCGACTACACCTGCCGCGACGCGCCGCTACAACGTGTTCCTGCTTCTGGTGGCGGGCCTGGGAGGGCTGCTCTATGGCATCGATGTCGGCATCATCGGCGGGGCGGTTCCGTATTTGCAGGCCACATCGGGGCTGACCGCGTCACAGCTTTCGTTTATCGTGGCAGCGGTGCTGCTGGGCAGCGTGTTCTCCACGCTATTCTCCGGTCTGCTGGCTGACTGGATGGGCCGCAAGCCGCTCATGATCGTAAGTGGATGCGCATTCGTCGTGAGCATTCCGGTGATTGCGCTGTCGCAAGGCTACGGGCCGCTGCTGTTCGGAAGGCTGCTGCAGGGCGCAAGCGGCGGACTGATCGGTGTTGTGGTTCCGCTTTACTTGGCCGAGTGCCTCGCTGCGTCGAGTCGCGGCAAAGGCACCGCGATCTTCCAGTGGATGCTGACGCTGGGCATTGTGTCTGCGGCGCTTATGGGCATGTACTTCAGCTATCGCGTGGATGCGGTGGCGAAGTTGGGCGACGCCGCGGCGCTCTTCCGCTTCAAAGATCACGCGTGGCGCAGCATCTTCTGGGTTTCGCTGCCGCCCGGCGTTGTGTTTGTGCTGGGCAGTTTGTTTGTTACGGAATCGCCGCGGTGGCTTTTTCGCCGTGGGCAAAAGGATCAAGCGCAGGCCGCGTTGCTCAAGTCGCAAAGCGCTGAGCAGGCCACGTTGGAGCTTGCGGAGATGGAGGCGACTGCGCATGGGGCGCGAGCGAGGACAGGGCAACTAGTGCGCGATTCGCTGCTGCGGCGCAAATATGCGATTCCATTTCTGCTGGCGTGCGTGATTCTGTTCTGCAACACAGCTACGGGCGTGAACTCGATCATCGAGTACAACACGGGCATTTTGCTGCAAAGCGGGTTGAGCGACCTGCGCGCGCATTGGGGCTACGTGATTTTCACCGTGGTGAACTTTCTGGCGACCATGATCGGCATTGTGCTCGTGGACCGCAAGGGTCGCAAATTCTTGCTCGTCATCGGGACCAGCGGGGCGATTGTCGCGCTGGCCAGCGTCGCGCTGCTGTTCAGAACGACAGAAAAGCTGAGCGTGGACTGCCGCGACGCAGTCCAGGCGCTGGTTTCACCCAGCCAGGAGCTGGCGCTGCGCTTCGATCCAGCAATGGCGAGCCGGCTGCTTGCGGGTCAGAACTATAAGCCCATGGGCAATGCGGGGCAAGGAATCGAAAGCAATCGCGCGTCGCTGGCGATCATTTACTCCTACGGAGGGTTTATGGCGGCCACGACTTTTGTCCGGTCCGACGATGTGGCGGCCGCGCCGATCGAAATTACGCGCGCCAGCTGCGTGCCGGCAAACAAAATCGAAGCGCTGTTCCGGAATCCATTCGCCGATCTTCAATCGGCAAGAACGGCGCCGCTCGTGATTCAAAAAGCGCTTGTCGGCCGCGTGCCTGAAGCCCGAAACGGCTGGCTGGTGGCGCTGGGGCTTTATGTGTTCATGGCGTTCTATGCACTGGGGCCAGGGGTTGTGGTGTGGCTCGCTCTGAGCGAGCTGATGCCCACGCGCATCCGCTCGAACGGCATGAGCATTGCGCTGGTGATCAATCAGCTTGTGTCAACTACGCTGGCCGCGATCTTTTTGCCTTTCGTGAGCAAGCACGGCTACTCG
>PLCO01000039.1:38819-38949 GCA_003134815.1 Acidobacteriaceae bacterium
TCTAGCTGCTAGCCTCTAGCTTCCCGGAGCCTTGCGCCGCGGCAAGTTATCGGGTTGGCGGGTTGGCGGGTTCGCGAGTTGGCGAGTCAATGTGGCTTGTTTACCGTTCAGTACCCCATCCCCCCACCCC
>PLCO01000011.1 GCA_003134815.1 Acidobacteriaceae bacterium
CTACTCCCTATTCCCTATTCCCTATTCCCTGTACTTCTACTTCTTCACTGCCGCATCGGCCACAGCCGAATCCAGCGGAACGCCGGGCCCCATCGTCGAGCTCAGCGTGAGACTCTTGATGTACTTGCCCTTAGCCGCCGAAGGCTTGGCGCGCACGATCGAAATAATCACGGTCGTCGCATTGTCGATCAACTTTTGCGGATCGAAACTCAGCTTGCCCACCGGCACATGCACCAGGCTGGTCTTGTCGGCGCGAAACTCAATCTTGCCGGCCTTGATCTCTTTCACCGCCGCGGCCACATCCACGGTCACCGTCCCGGTCTTGGGATTCGGCATCAGACCCTTCGGCCCCAGCACCTTGCCCAGCCGGCCCACAACCTTCATCATGTCCGGCGTAGCAATCAGCGCGTCGAAATCGGTCCAGTTTTCTTTCTGGATCTTTTCGACCATCTCCTCGCCGCCCACAAAATCCGCGCCGGCCTCGGTCGCTTCTCTCTGCCGGTCGCCGCTCGCAATCACCGCCACAGTCTTGGTCTTGCCCAAACCGTGCGGCAGCACAACCGTGCCGCGAACCATCTGGTCTGCGTGGCGCGTATCCACGCCCAGGCGCAACGTCAGATCGACGGTCTCGTCGAACTTTGCGTACTTCACTTGCTTCAGGAGATTCACTGCTTCAGGCAGCGGAAACGCCGGCTTGTTCACAGCGGCGCGCGCCTTCGCAATATTCTTGCCAGTCGACATGCTTCCCTCGTCTCCCACCGCCTTTGCCAGCCCCGCTCTCCGGGGACTCCAAATCCGGAGCCAAAAGCCGTGGTGCTATTGACAGCGCAGAGAACTCCCCGCGCGTATCCATCGATCATAACGAAATGGCAAAAGGAATGCAAACCCAACGCGGCCAGGTTGAGTTATGCCTAAGCGGGCCTCGGAACCGGGTCGAGTCCTCTGATCCTTCCGCTATTCTTAGCGGATAGGTTCGTTCGGGGAGAAATCGCGGGTATGTTGGAATCCATGTTTGGCGGCCATCCAAAGCAGTACGTCCATTCTGGTTATGAACTAACCCAAGTTCTCGTCAGTGAATTCTCGTTGCCGGGCTGGGCGAACGGGCGCCCCGCACCGAGCGCGACAAACGATCAGTATCTGGACGAAATATTGGGCAGCTTTCAAGAAGGATCAAATGCAGATGCCCAAAGCAGAGGGGCAGAAACGATATCCTACCACCCCGAATACTGGGCGTATATTATGCGCGCTCTGGCAGACTGCGCTCTGCGAATGGAAGCCGCCGAGAACATTGATTCAGCGCCTTGGACGGCTCGGGTTTCGACGTACCTCAAGGCATGGGCAAGCGGACTAAATCCATGGGCGATGCTAGGCGTTGCAGCTATTCTCTTTGAACAAGGGCAAATCAAATTCGCAAAGCGCGCTCTTGATGTGTGTACTTTGTTTTCGAGATACTGGAATAGTCGGCCAAGCAAAGAAGTGGAATTTGTTCTCATGAGTTACACGGCCATCCGTGTGTATGTGTATAAATATAGCCGCAGCGAACTCAGGGACGCCGGAGAACCCCGCTGCATCGAGAAATTGTCTCAGGACATAGAAGCGCTCAAGCAAAAATATTGTTGAAATGCGCGACCGTTGGGTCCAAGCCAAGAGCCAGCACTGAGCTCCGTAGCTCAGTCCGATATCTTCCTTACCTCCTGGCCTACCTTGGGCCGGAGAGACACCACGATAGTCCCGCTTGGGTTGTAGTTTCCTTTGTCCACGGTGCCATATTCCACCACATGAATGAAGTATTTGTCCGGCCGCACCATGTCTCCCTCGTACTCTGCAATCGGCGTTGAGCCGCCTGCCTGGAAAAGACCAAACCTCGCCATCGTTAGCCCTCCTGTGAGCGATCTTACTTTATATTACGAATTCAGAAGTGTCCGATGTTTACAATCGACTCGAATACCGAACGAGCCAATGAAAAGGAGTAGAAAATGCCTGAGTCTAAATCAATACAAGCAACTCTACAGCACATAAAGTTGCTCGAAGAAGAGATCCAGACCAAGCAAAAACGAAGAAATGAATTGCTAGAATCCGGCCTAAAAGGCGACCATGCGATCAACCGCTGGGAGGAGAGTGCGGAGAGCCTAGATGACGAGATTAAAGAATTGAAGACAAAGAGAGATCGCGCCCACAACGACCTTGCGTCTAGGCAGTGACTAGCCGCAATCGTCCGTACTTGGCGGGTGACCCGGGCTCCAAGATGCCGACCGGTCAACGACAGGCATGCCCATGCCTTGGTCCCGAGACCCGGGAAACCACGAAACAGCGGGGCCAACACAACGCCCCTTGACTTGTGTACACAATTGTGTTTACATATGAGGGTGCGCGATGGCCGAACTCGAGTTCGAGTGGGACCAAGCCAAGGCCAAGAGCAACATGGAAAAGCACGGCGTTTCGTTTCTCACCGCGGCGGCCATCTTTCAGAACGAAAGGCTGGAGCGAGTCGACGATCGCGAGGATTACGGCGAAGTGCGTTGGATTGCGCTGGGCCGCGTCGACATCGAGGTGTATCGGGTCATTTACACATGGCGGACCGAAAATCCTGTCCGCATCGTCAGCGCCCAGAGGGCAAACAACGATGAAGAAGAAATCTACTATCGTGAAATATTCCCTTAGCGAAGTTGAGGATCTTCGCAAGCGTGGCCTCGACAAAACGCGCCACAACGCGCCGCGCGCCGAATCTCTCGGCGCGGATTTCTGGAAGTCCGCGCGCGTCGTAATGCCGCCCGGCAAGACCTCCGTTCACTTGCGCCTCGACAGCGATGTAGTGGAGTGGTTCAGGGCGCGCGGCAAAGGCCACCTCACCCGCATGAACGCCGTCCTTCGCGCCTACGTCGAGTCCGAAAAGCGCAGCGCATGAGAACCCAGAGCATCGCTGCCAGACCGGTGCGGTAATCTGACTCTGGCTCTGACAAGACCGGCCTCAGTCCGGTTTCAGGCCGATCTCAGAATCGAATTCAGAGCTGGATCACGATCTCTCGATCATGGGTCGGCCGGAGGTTTCCGCTTTTGCACGACGCGATCTCAATTCGTAATGCCCTCCTGCTTGGCCTTCTCTTCTTCCTCATCTGCGCCGGTCTCGGCTACCCCATCCTCAATCGCTACGACCCCGGCAAGCTCCCCGGCACTTCCGACGCGGCGGAATATTGCAATGAAGTCACCAGCCCGCTGAGCGTTTTCTCCTACCGCCCTCTGGTCCCCGCGCTCGCAAAGCCGTTTTATTGGATGGCCAGCGGCCGAATCGCCACCTGGAATCCCGCGCTCTTCGGCATGTTGATGGCCGCATCCATCCTCACCGCCGCCACCGCCGTCACCATCATCGCCATTGGCCTTCGCTGCGGATTTTCCTACGCCACTTCGCTCCTCGCAGCCCTGCTCTTCCTCGTCAACTTCGCCGTGCCCAATTGGAATCTCGCCGCCTACGTCGATTCCGGCGAGGCACTCTTCCTCACGCTCGTCGCCTGGTCGCTACTCTCCGCGCGCTGGTACCTCTTGCCTGTCTGGGCCATCCCCGGCACTCTCTCAAAAGAGACCTTTGCCCCTTTCGCCTTCACGTTCGCCATCGTCTGGTGGCTCACTGAGCGGCCATTGCGCGTCGGCAAGCTACTCTGGATCGCTGCCTTCGGCATTCTCGCCTGCGTCGCAGTTCTATTCCAGTTCGCGTCGTCGGGAGGATTGTTCTCAGGCACCGCGCACTATGCCTCTGCCATGGCTGTATATTCAGGAGTTGGCTTTTTTCATGGCCTGATCCGCTGCCTCATGGCGCATGAGCTCTGGTTCACCTTTATCTGGCTGTTCCCTCTCGGTCTCCCGCGCATCAATCAAATGGACCGACGCTGGGTCTGGGCCGTCGCTGCCACGTCCGTCATGGGCCTGCTCCTCGGCGCCTACAACAACGCGCAGGGCAACACCTCTCGCGCTCTCTTTAATATTGCCGGTCCGCTGCTTAGCCTCTCCGCCGCCGCCCTGCTTACAATGCACGAATCGCAGCGAATCTGAAACATCGCGCAGCCGTTCATTTCTTTTTGAGATAGTCGGCTGGAGTCAGGATCTCTATCCCCAGAAACGGATGAAGGGCGAGCAGGTCTCGATCGCCCGTCACAATCGCATCAGCTCGGCCGTGCACGGCGACCTCCAGAAACTTATCGTCGCGCGGATCGCGGCAAATCCGGATCGGCGAGGCAATCGAAATGACCGTACAGTTGCGCGCATACTCCTCAACGATCCCTTCCCGAATCGCGTGCTCAATGTAGGTATCGAATTTGGATCGCAGAAGAACTTCGTGCAATTCTGCCAGTGTCGCTTCAGAAGCCAGCAAAATACCGTCTCCGCGCGCCTTAAGAAGAACCTGATGCGGCAGGCCGAAGTGAAGCGCCGCACTGACCAGAACATTCGTATCCAGAACCAAACGCTCGTGCCGATTCATCGTTCCGCAAGAATCTGCTGCAAATGTTCTTCTGTGAGCCCGCGCGCCTTCGCTTGTTCCGCGGCCAGATCCGCCAGTCGATTGAATTCTGCCCAACGGTGCTCGCGCAACCGCTCGTATTCTTCTGCCGATACCAGCACGGCCACATCCCGCTCGTGCCGCTGGATGCGCACCGGCTCCCTCTGCGCCGTATCGAGAAGCTCAGCGAACTTCTGTTTCGCCCGGGTTGCTGAAACTGTCGTCATTGCTATAGCCTATCGTAATTGTCTAATTTGTACAAAATGATCATTTTATTCAAAATGATCATTTTCTGAAGCTGAAGCACGCTCCAAGCCATCTTCCCGCCCGAACGATACACTGGACCCAGGAACCTGTCCCCACAGGACTCGACGCTTTGCATCCCCTTCTCGCCCATCTCAATCCCGAGCAACGCGCCGCAGTTGAGGCCCCCGAGGGCCCACTGCTTATCCTCGCTGGCGCCGGCTCCGGCAAAACGCGCGTTATTACCCATCGCATCGCCTGGCTCATCCAGGAGAAAAACATCGCGCCCGATTCCATCCTGGCCGTCACCTTCACCAACAAAGCCGCCGGCGAAATGGCCGAGCGCGTCAAAGAGCTGCTTGGCCACTCCACGCTCGCCAAGCCACTCATCGCCACTTTTCATTCGTTCTGCGTTCGCGTTCTCCGCCGCGACATCGAGGCGCTGAAAGTCGGCGACAAAGGCCTCACCCGCTCCTTCACCATCTTCGACGAGAACGATCAGTCCGGCCTCGTGAAGCAGATCATGAAGCGCATGGGGCTCGATACCAAGCAACTCACGCCGCGCACCGTGCTCAGCCGAATCTCCTGGGCCAAAAACCACATGGTTGATCCGCAGGAATACTTCCTCGGCTCGAAAGATCCCTCCAGCGAGCGCGTCGCCCACATCTTCAAGGCCTACCAGGATGAGCTCCGCAAGAACAACGCCATGGATTTCGACGACCTGCTGCTTGAAGCCGTTCGCCTGCTCAAATCCTCGGCCGAAGTGCGCCAGCGCTACCAGCGCCGCTATCAATATGTATTGGTTGACGAGTACCAGGACACGAACCGCCCTCAATACGAGCTCATGAAGCTTCTGGCCGGTGAGCACCAGAACATCTGCGCTGTGGGCGACGAAGATCAGAGCATCTATTCCTGGCGCGGCGCGGACATCCGCAACATCCTCGAGTTCGAGAAAGATTTTCCCAATGCCCGCATTGTTCGCCTCGAGCAGAACTACCGATCCACGCAGATCATTCTTGAAGCCGCCGGCGCGGTCGTCGCCAACAATATTCGCCGCAAAGGAAAGAAGCTATGGACCGAGCGCCAGGGGGGCTCGCTCATTGGCTACTACGAAGCGCCCGACGGCGAAAATGAAGCCCTCTTCATCGCCGACAAAATTCAGGCATTTCTCCGCCAGGCACAAGACTCCTCCGAAAACCAAAACCCCGGAGGAGGGGCGGCCGTCCTCTATCGCACCAACTCGCAGTCACGCCTCGTTGAGGAGGCGCTGCGCCGCTACAACATCAGCTACACAATGGTCGGCGGCTTCAGCTTCTACGAGCGCGCTGAGATCAAGGACCTGCTCGGCTATCTGCGCCTCATTCGCAATCCCCATGACTCGATGGCCCTGCAGCGCGTCATCAACACGCCGGCTCGCGGCATCGGCAAAACAACCCTCGAAACTCTGGAGCGCCTAGCTCTTGAAACCGGCCAGTCCACATGGGACGCGGTCACCTCCGCCATCGCCAACCGCCTAGTCCCCGCGCGCGCACTCATGGCGCTCGAATCCTTCCGCCAGCTCATCCTCGACGCGCAAGCCATGATGGACCTTGACTTCGCCGGCAAGCTCTCCGCCGACGTCGCCGAGTCCGCAAACGCCGACACCGGATTCAATTTCGGCGAAGTCGCGCCCGAAGAACCGGCCAACGCGGCCACAAACACCACCTTCGACTTCGGCGAAGCTCTGCCGTCTCAAACCGTAAACGTAGGGGTGCCCCTGGTCTCGATTCTGAGACCAGGGAACGATGGCTCCATCGACGGCAAACCAGATTCAGAAGAAGACTCCGCCTTCCGCTCTCCCGGCGACTCCGCCACACTTCCCGAGCTCATCCGTTTCATCATTGACCGATCCGGCTACATCAAAGCTCTTGAAACCGAAGGCACGCCCGAGGCCTTCAGCCGCATTGAGAATCTGAAGGAGCTGGCCAATGCCGCGCACGACGCCGAAGAGCGTGGCGAAACCCTCGCCGACTTCCTCGACCACGCCGCTCTCGCCTCTGACACCGATCAGTTCGATCCCAATTCCCGCGTTACGCTCATGACTCTCCACGCTGCCAAGGGCCTCGAGTTTCCGCTGGTCTTTCTCGCCGGCCTCGAGGAGGGCCTCTTTCCGCATTCGCGCACGCTCTCGAGCCCTGAAGAGCTTGAAGAAGAGCGCCGCCTCTGCTACGTCGGCATGACGCGCGCCATGAACACGCTCATCCTCACCCGCGCCCACTATCGCCGCCGCTATGGCGCGGATGTACCTGAGGCCAGCGTTCCTTCGCGTTTTCTTGAAGAAGTTCCCTCGCAGCTCATCGAAAATCTCGGCAGCAGAAATCCGGCCTGGTCAACGCCAGCGTACTCGTCCGCGTACAGTTCGAGTCGCCGTTCCGGCAGCGCATCAGGCTCCCAAGCCGCGCACTTCAACTACGAAGACGAGAGCCAGGAAACTCCTCACGCGGCGGCCCCGTCGTTCTCATCTCGCCAGGGATCTGCTCCAAAACCTGAAAGCGCGGGAGCGCCAAAAAGTCAAAGCGCAGGCGCGCCACCAGAGCGCAGTATCGACAACATCGCTCGCTTCTTCGGAGGAAGTCAGGGCCGCGCGGGCTCCTTCGCCCGCCCCACCATGGATATTCCCGCAGCCAATGGGGCTACTGGTCTGAGAAAAGGCCAGCGCGTGATGCACGCGAAGTATGGCGAGGGCACCGTGCTCATGCGCGAAGGCGATGGCGAAGACGCTAAGCTTACCGTGCTCTTCGTCCGTCACAGTATGAAGAAGCTGATGGAAAAATTCGCGAATCTGCGCCGGATCTGATCGGCTCCGCGCAGTCCGGCCAGAATCCTGCCGCGGTTTGCATTACGAGCCGGTTTTCGCGCTCATCTCCGCAATGTCAAACAGCGCGTCCAGCGTCTCGGTCGTCTCCAGGCTCTGCAGAGTCGCGTCAAAGTAGCCCGCGCGCAAGCCTCGCCTCAGTTGCTCATGCTTCGAATTGTCAGCCGCGAATCCTGGGGTAAAGTACATCTTGAATTTCTCCATCTCTCGGCCGTATGTAATCGGTGTCGCGACCAGATAACAAAAAAACCCCGCCACAAACTGCAGAGCATCCTGGGCCTTCGGCGTCTTCAGCTCGCGCTCCAGATCTCTCTTGCCGAAAAACCCGGTCTTGATCACGATGTTGCCTTTCGACTGATTCATCCGCGCCTGCAGCAGAGCCTGCACCAGAAAATCTTCGTCGGTTTCGTCAAATCTTGGATCGTGCAAAATCTTGTTTTTCTGAAGATATTCACGAAAAAAGGCCATGGTCTTCGCTCTTTCCCTGTTAACTCATTTTGCCCGCCGGCTCATTTTGCCCGTTGGCGCATTTTGTCGGCTCGTTCCGCGGGTGGCAGCGGCTCGCTGCCGTTCTGTCACTTCAGTTGTCCGCTCTGGCGCGTCGGCCTCGCATCATGGCTTGCGCAGGAGCCCTCATTCACAATACTCCCAAGCGCTCAGTGCGCAGTCAACCCGATTTCGCTGCGGAGCGCAACTCAGCGGCCTTTTTTGGGCGAAGCACGCGCCTTTCATCCATGGCCCGGCCGTGCGCGTCTCCAGTAGACTGAAAGCGCAATGCAACCTGTCCGAAATCTGCGCGCTCGTCGGCGGCGCGCGCCGCTTTTTGGCGAATTCATCGCCTCATTCGTCGCCGCGTCAGCCCTCGCCGGCTGCGGCATGCCGGGCGCGCCATTGCCGCCCTCGTTGAACCTTCCTCTTCCGGTGAACGATTTCTCCGCCGTGCGCACAGGAGATCAGGTCGCCCTCGCCTGGACCATGCCGAAAAAAACTACGGACAAAGTTCTGCTCACGGGCAACATCGCCGTCCGCGTTTGCCGCAATCAGACCAGCGCCGCACCCTGCAACGTAGCCGCCACGCTCGAATTCGCCCCCGGAGCAGCCGCCGCCTTCACCGAAGCGCTTCCGCCAGCTCTCGCCGCGGGCCCTCCCCGCGCGCTCATCTATTTTGTCGAGCTCGTCAATCGCAAGTCGCGCTCTGCCGGGCTCTCCAACGGCGCAGAAGTCCTTGCCGGCGAGGCGCCACCCGCAATCGAAAACCTCACCGCGGAGATGAGCAAAGACGGCGTGCTTCTTCACTGGGCGCCCACTCCAGCCGAATCCTCACCCCTCTCTATCCGTCTCCTGCGCAGGCTTCTCAGCACGCCCGCCAAAAAATCGGATCAAAAATCGGGCCAAGGCCCCTTGGCGCAGCCCGCCGAGCCGCTTGAGCAAACCCTCATTGTCGAATCCAGCCCTCACTCCGATCGCGCACCCGGCGCCAGCCTCAACACCTGTATTGACACCGGCATTCGTTTCGGCGAAACCTACGAGTATCGCGCCCAGCGCCTCGCCCGCGTCACCATCGGCGGTTCAACACTTGAACTCGCCGGACCGCTCTCGCCTCCTCTGCGCATTAACGCCATCAATGTCTTTCCTCCCGGCGCGCCTCAAGGTCTTGCTGCCGTCGCAACCGCCGGAGAAAACGGCTCCGCGTCCGCAATCGATCTCAGTTGGCTCCCCGGCACTGAAGCCAATCTCGCCGGATACATCGTCTATCGTCGTGATTCCACCGACAGCACCTGGCAACGCATCTCTCCCGCGCAGCCCGTCGTCGGGCCCGGCTATCGCGACGCCACCGTGCAGCCCGGCCACACTTACGCGTATTCCGTCACCGCCATCGACCAGCAGGGACTTGAGAGCGCGCGCTCCGCCGAAGCGTCCGACACCGTCCCCGGCCCTTAGTGAATCAAAGCCCTTAACGAATTTCAGCACCAGGGAGTCACAAGCTCATGAAATATTGCCGCTTCAAACTTAACGATGAAACCCACTACGGATCGGTAGAAGATCGCGGCGGCGAGCTTTGGATCGCCGCGCTCGCGCCCGCGCCTGCCGAGGATCTGGCGTATCGCTTGGCGCTCGAAGAGGCCCCTGCGGAAAACTTCAAGCCCCTGCCCCTCAGCGCCGCCGAACTGATGCCGCCCGTCACGCCGTCCAAAATCGTCTGCGTCGGCCGCAACTATCGTGCGCACGTTCGCGAGCTGGGCAATGAAATGCCCACGGAACCGCTGATCTTCTTGAAGCCCCCTTCGTCGCTGCTCGCGCCCGGCGGCGTAATCCGCATGCCTGCCGTCTCTAAGCGTGTTGACTTTGAGGGTGAGCTCGCCGTCGTCATCGGTCGCCGCGCGCGCAACCTTAAACCCGGCGCCAAGTGGCGCGACGTCGTGCGTGGCTTCACTCTCGCCAACGATGTAACCGCTCGCGATCTGCAAAACAAAGACGATCAGTGGACGCGCGCCAAAGGCTTCGACACCTTCTGCCCCATCGGCCCCATCGTCAGCGATGAGCTCGATCTCGACGCCGGACTCAGTATCGAGACGCGCCTCAACGGCGAAGTCCGCCAGCACGCTTCCACGCTCGACTTCATCTTTTCGCTCCCCGAGCTTCTCGTCTTCATCACGTCGGTCTTCACGCTCGAGCCCGGCGACCTGCTGCTCACCGGCACGCCATCCGGCATCGCTCCGCTCTCGGCAGGCGACCGCGTCGAAGTTTCCATTCCCGACCTCGGCGTGCTCTTGAACACAGTAGGGGCCGGCTAACGCCTACGCAGCGCACCCCCCGCGCGTTTAGCGCATCTTAAACAAGTAGGGGTACACTGGTTTCGTAGGACGCCCACCGAAACCCCGCGTTCCCTTTTCCGAGTTTGAGGAGGAATCATGCCGAATTTACTTGAACAGTTGCGCAAGTTCACCGTCGTTGTGGCCGACACCGGCGACCTGGAAGCGATGGAAAAATTCCATCCCCAGGATGCGACGACCAACCCCTCGCTGATTACCACCGTCGCGCAGATGCCGCAGTACCAGCCCGTCGTGGACGGCGTGATTATGGATGCGCGAAAGGAACTCGGCGAAGGCGCAACCGACCAGGCCGTCGCCAATCTCGCCTTCCAGCGCCTGGCCATCGCCTTCGGCAAAAAGATTCTCGCCATCGTTCCCGGCCGCGTCTCCACTGAAGTGGACGCACGCCTCTCCTATGACACCGAAGCCAGCATCAAGCAGGCGCGCAGCATCATCGCGCAGTACGACGCTGCGGGCATCGGCCGCGATCATGTGCTCATCAAGCTCGCCTCCACGTGGGAAGGCTTTCGCGCCGCCGAAGTCCTCGAGAAGGAGAATATTCACTGCAACATGACGTTGCTCTTCGGCATACATCAGGCCATTGCCGCCGCCGACGCAGGCGTCACCCTCATCTCGCCCTTCGTCGGCCGCATCCTCGACTGGTACAAGAAGGACACCGGCAAGGATTACCAGGGTGCCGATGATCCCGGCGTGCAATCAGTCACGCGCATCTACAACTACTTCAAGAAATTTGGTTACAAGACCGTCGTCATGGGCGCCAGCTTCCGCAACATCGGCGAAATCACCGAGCTTGCCGGCTGCGACCTGCTCACCATCTCGCCGCAATTTCTCGGCGAGCTTGAGTCCACCCAGGCCGATCTGCCGCGCAAGCTAGATCCGGAGAAAGCCAAAACCATGCAGATCGAAAAAATCGTCGTCGACAAGGCCACTTATGACCGCATGCACGCCGCCGACCCCATGGCCTCCGACAAGCTCAAGGAAGGCATCGAGGGCTTCTCCGCCGCGCTGGTCAAGCTCGAAACCCTGCTCGCCAAGCGCCTTGCCGAGCTCGAATCGCGCACCCCGGCCACTGTCTAAGCGCGGCGCTTCATCCACCACGAAAATGGGTGCCCCCGGTCCCTGGCACTTGGGGACCGGGGATACACCCGCCTCAGCCATCCCTGTTTACTCCACTCTTCGCACTCGACCCTTGCCACTGCCAACAAACTCGGGTTCCCCTCTTGCCAAACGCAACTCTTCGGCTAATCTCAGTGTTACAGTTTTGTAAATCGAGCCGCCGCTGGCGTCTTCCCCGCGCAGCACAAAGTGGAACAGCAGCGGACTCAAGCAGCAGACCCGGCTGCAGGCGCACAGCCGCTTTGGTTTAGGAGCCAATTGCTTTTCCGGCTCCGTTTGGGAGGTGTGTATGCAGGCCCAGCCTCATCCGCTCGAACCCTTCTTCCAGCAGATCGTGCGCAACAGCTATGAAGGCAAACTGGGCCTCCACGATCCCGACGTCACCGCCTACGTCGCGCGCCTCCTCTGCGAATTTTCCCAGTCCGACAAGCTCTACAGCATGCGCGATGCGGAAGGCCACCCCATCGAGGAGCTCGAAGAAATGCAGCGCGCCGCTGATCCCGTCCACGGGTCCGCCGCGTCCTTTGACGCCGAGCGCGCGCTCCGCAAATACATCGGCGACTACTCCCTCTTCGTCGCCGGCATGTACCCTGAGGCCACCGGCTCCAGCCGCCGTCACCGCCGCCCCCGTCCCAGCTCCCGTCCGAGCCCCACTCCGAGCGCCCACCCGAGTCTTGACGAGCTCATTCGCGTCGGTAAGCATAGCTACTTCATTGTCAGCCAGTTCAATCTTTTCGAATACGAACAGGAAGCGCCGCTCTTCGCGCGCCTCTCCTCGAGCTTTGAGCGCTTGCTTCTCGGCCTCACCTTGGTGCGCGAAGACCTTGGCCCGCGCAAGCCGCTCCAGCTCCCGCCCCGCGTCAACTAGATCATTTTGTCGTAAGCATCAATGGCCTGTTGCCCCATCCATTCGCGTCCTTCGCGAATGGGTGAGACATCCTCGCCTTGCCCGTCCCTTGATTCCCCTCCTCTGCGCCGTGGATACTGGAAGCGCCGGAGGATTTCTAAGGATGACTGAGTCTGTAACTCTGCGCGCTGCCGATGGGCACGCCTTCAGCGCCTACGTTGCTCGCCCGTCAGGCGAGCCAGTCGCCGGCCTCGTCGTTGTGCAGGAGATCTTCGGCGTCAACGCCCACATCCGCTCCGTCGCCGACGGCTGGGCTCGCGATGGCTTCCTCGCCGTTGCTCCCGCGCTCTTTGACCGCATCCGTCCAGGCATCGAGCTTGGCTATGGGCCCGGCGACATGCAAACCGCAATGAGCCTGATTCCGAAATTCGACATCGATAAAGCGATCCTCGATATTGCCGCGGCCGTCGACTTTGCCGCCGGCGCGACACACACGAAGGTCGGCGTCATCGGCTATTGCCTCGGTGGCACAATCGCCTGGCTCTCCGCCACGCGCCTGCAGCCCGCGGCAGCCATTGGCTACTACGCTGGCCGCATCGGCAACTATGCCGGCGAAGAACCCACTTGCCCCGTCATGCTCCACTTCGGCAGTCAGGACACGCACATTCCCGCCGCGGACGTCGAGAAGGTCCATTCCGCGCACCCTGAAGTTGAAATCTTCTGGTACGACGCCGGACATGCCTTCAACTGCGATCCGCGCCCGAGCTACAACGCCGCGGCGGCTAAAGAAGCTCGCCAGCGCTCACTCGAATTTCTCAAGCAGCATCTAGCCTGAGCGCCTCAAGGCTTTTCAGAGTTCAAGTTCCCGGAAACCTCAGGGATCAGCGCGTGCTGATCCCTGAAACCTGATCCCGAACCCTGCCTTCTGTCACTCCGACCAGACGGCAAGCACATTCCCCACTCCATCGGAGAAATGGAATCGCCGTCCGCCGGGATATTCAAACGTCGGCACCTCAACTGTCCCGCCAGCAGCGACAATTGCCGCTTCTGTGGCCTTCAAATCTTTGGAGTAAAGCACGACCAGGGGCGCAGCATCGCCGCGAGTCTCTTCCTGTTTGGCTGTGCGAAACCCGCCGTGAACGCCAGCGTTTGCCGCATCGAAGCCGATGTAGTCGGGCCCCCAATCCTGGAAGCTCCAGCCGAAAACAGTCGCATAAAACTGCTTCGCGCGCGCCACGTCCGTCGCCGCGAACTCAATGTAATTGATTCTGTGGTGATTTTCTGCCTGGCTCATAGCTCATCTCCTCTGCGTTGAACTGCGTGGGGGCGAGGGAAGGTGCCGCGAATTCTACAGCGCCTTCGGAATTGCTGTAGACCGAAAGCACACACTCAAGTGGCTTTTTCCCCAACCGGAGTCCCCGTAGACAGGTCTTCGAGTGCGGGGTGGAAGTAAAGGCCACCTTGCAAGACGATGGCAATAGCACATAAATTGTGGAACCGCTCTCGGCTTACGGCGCGGGCTGCCGAGGTACCAAAACAATTTAGCAGACTCGGCTGATCCCCCGTATAGAGCTGTCCGCTAGTCCTACTCCCTGTTCCCTGTTCCCTGACCCCTGTCATTCATTGCCCCACCTGCACGGCTACCCCGCCCATGATCGCCCTCGGCGGCATGTTCACGCCGCTAATCTCCTGGTAGCCGGTGTTGCTCACGTTTGTGAATCGCAGATACGGCCGCACCTTCCACGCATCGCGCGTCAGCGTCGCGTTCCACACCGGATAAATCCTCTGCTGATACCGCTGCGCAAGCTGCACGGCATTCGTCAGGACAACGTCATGCCCCATCGCCCAGCTCCATGAAGCATGAATGTTTTCGACCGGATAGTTGAACACGTACTCCGATTCGAGCCCGTGCAGCGCGGTCTGAGCACCGTGCAGCGCAGTCCACTCCACGCGCACCGTCTGCGATTTATTCGGAATCCACGTCAGCGACGATTCCACTCCAACAAAGTGCAGCCCATTCAGGTTATCCGCGCACCACATGTTGGCAACCTGTGCGCCATTCTTCATGCACGAAGGCGGCAGATACGAATTCGGAACTGTGGCCGATCTCACATAATCGATGGTTTCGTGCTGCTGCGAATAAAATCCCGTCGCTGAAAGCGTGACCTTCGTCGAAGGTACCCAATCCACGCCACCATCCCCGGTCCAAGCCGACTCCGGCTTCAAATTCGGATTTCCCAGCGTCGACGGATCGGAATAGTAGAGATCCGTATACGTCGGAATCCTGAATCCGTACCCTCCGGTCGCGCGCAGCTTCAGGCTGCTAGCCACGCGAAAACTTCCCGCCAGCTCCGGAGAGAACACCACCTGCGCGCCCCCGGAAAAAATCTCCTCCCGCGCTCCCGCCGACAAACTCCAGCGTTTCTTCGCCGGCCGCAGGTCCACGTCCACGTAGCCCGCGCCACGGTTCCGCGCATGAAGCCCCAGGTTATTGCTGCGAATGCTGTCCCCATCTGCCTCCAGCCCCACCAAAAGCAGCGTCCCCGCCGGCAGATTCTCCGTGCGCCGCAGCGAACCCTGCCACGACCCATCAATATGGTTGTTCTCGTAAATCGCCGGATCGTCTCGCAACAGCACAAAATCATCCGTGTGCCGCCGATAGGCGAACGCAGCCTCTGTCTGGCTGCCCAACTCCTGCCGCACCCCGCCAAACCACCCCTTCGTCCGCTCCCACGAGTTATAGGAACCGTAAAACTGGTTCGCTCCAAACGATCGGTCGCTTGTCGCAAAAAGCAAGTCCGTCACGCCGAGCCGCGTCCCCAGCCAACTCTCGGCAGACGCGTCCTCGTTGCGGTAATCGCGGTCATTCAAGCAATCGCGATCCATCTGCTGTGGTGTACATCCAGGGGCGAATGTTGGAGCGGTGTATGCCGGTGTGGCCACAAACCCCGTGGAAAAATTGCGCTCCGCGGTCGCGCGTCCGCTCCATCGCCCATGCGTCGCTCCGGCTAGCAGCGTCTCCTCGTTCGACTCGAAGCTGCCTTCGCCGCCGCGCAGAAGAATCGAATCGTGGTCCGGCGCGGCCGTCAGAAAATCGACCACACCGCTCAGCGCATCCACGCCGTGCAAAGTCGAGCCGGCGCCCTCCAGCACCTGGATCGAACTCATCGCCTCCAGCGGAACCGGCAGGTCGAGATTGTGGTGCGAGGTCTGCGCGTCGTTGATGCGGAACCCATTCACGAGCACAAGCGTCTGTTCAAAGCTGCCGCCGCGCAGCACCAGGTCCGCCTGTCCTCCACCCCCGCCGCGCTCCTCCAGAAAAACCGACGAATCATCCCGCAGAAAATCCTGCGGCGACTCAGCGGCCAGCGATTCTCCCTTCACCGGCAGAATCTCCACCGACCGTTGCGACTCAGCCAGCGGCACCGGCGTCGCCGTGCCCAGCACGACCATGGTTTCCGGATTCGCTCTGACAGGCGCTACGGATGCGGCGCTACCAACCTGCGTAGTCTGCGCCGCGCCATTCTGCGCAGTGGCAGCTCGCAGTGCCCCGGCCAGTAGCAGAAAGAAAACAACTCGAGAACGGCGGAAAACTTGCTTTCGGAGCATCCGTTAAAGCATCGTCTCTCGCGCCAACTCCGCGCAACAACGATTTTGTATCATCGTGAATAGTTGAGGTGCTAAACTAACTCCGCCCGCCATGCGCATCGATGCCTTTCTCCGCGAGAGCCCCATGTTCGCCGTCAACCGTGCAGCGCGTCGTTTCGAGGCGCTCGCCTCGCGCGTGCTTGCCGCCGACAGCCTCGGCTTCCTCGAAGCCCTCGTCCTCGCGGCTCTCTTTTTTGAAGCGCCGCGCCAGGTCAAGCCCTCTCAACTCGCCGAAACCTTCTCGACCACGCGCGGCAATCTCAGCCATTGCATCTCTTCGCTTGAGGCCAAAGGCCTCCTGCAGCGCAAAATTGATCCACAGGACGCGCGCGCCTATCTGCTTACGCTCAAGCCGCATGGCAAGCGTTGCGCTTTGCGCGTTATCGCCGCACTCGATCGCATGCAAAGCGAATTCGAGAGCGAGATCGGCAAATCCAATCTCGCCGAAATGCTCAAATCCATTCGCAAGCTGGAAGCGCGCGCCGCGCTTCGTTAAGAAAACTGCCCTTGCCGGTCGCAGCCTCGTTACACCGCTTCCCAATTCACCGGCTCCACGCGCCGCACAAGGAATGTGAACGACAACGCCCCAACCAGCGCCACTCCGCCCGCCAATACAAACGCCAGGCGCGCACTCCCTCGCGTTTGCACAATCATCCCCGCCACCCACGGCGCAGTGATCCCCGCAAAATTTGCGACGCCATTCTGCAGGCTCGACCATCGCCCCGCCATCGCCGGCCCCGCCAGCGTCTGCGCAATCGCCCAATGATTTGAAGCGTATCCACCGTGCCCGATGCAGGCGATCGCCAGCAGTCCCAACGCAATCAACGGATGTCCGTGGACCAGCGCGATAGCCAGCAGGCTCGACGCAATCACCTGTCCGCCCACCACAAGCTTCAGCCGCACTGACGTCGCTGACGCACCGCGCGCGATCAGCCGGTCGGAGACCCACCCCGAAAAAAGTGTGCTGCAGGCAATCAACAGAAAAATCGCCGCGGTCAACCTCGACATGTTTCGTATCGAAAGCTTCTCCTCCTGCACCAGGTACGTCGGCAGCCACGCCAGCAAAAAATAGTAAAAGTAATTCCCGCTAAAGTGCCCAATCGTCGTTCCCCACGCGCACCTCAAGCGCACCATCTTCGCGATAGATCCTGTTGCCCCGGTCGAACCCGCCGCCCCAGACGCCGCCGTCGCCGCTCTTCGTTCTGCCTTCGCACTCGGCCCCCCGCGCGGCATCGCAAAATACCAGGGAACCATCCAGACCAGCGCGCCCACACCGAAAACTGCGAACAGCATGCGCCAGCTCCAGTGCACCAGCACCAGCCCGCCAACGTACGCGCCCGCCGCCGGTCCCAGCTTGGTTCCCGCGTCAATGAATGCGTTCGCCCGCCCGCGATGCTCCTGCGGCATCGCGGCAAAGATGCGCGAATAGCACGGGTACGCGACCGACTCGCCCAGTCCCAGCACAAGCTGCAGCACGAACAGCGCCGCATAGCTCGTTGTCATGCCCATGAATGCGGTGGCCGTCGACCACAGCAGGTACCCAAGCATCAGCACCCAGCCCACGGGAAAGCGATCGGTCAGCTCGCCCGCAATCCCAAACAGCTGCACCAATGCGTATGTCCAGAAAAACGCCGACAGCAGTTCTCCCGCGCGCAGAGCCGAAAACGAAAACTGCCGCTCCAGCAACGGCATCGCCAGCCCCAGGTTGCTGCGGTCAACGTAGTTGATCACCACCGAAAGAACGAGAAGAAGAACTACGATCCATTCCCGGCGCGTGATCTTGACCCGCTTGACGTTTCGGATCCCTCTTGGTATCCGGGATTCGTCCGGAGCAGCGTCAGCCATCAACTCCTCGCAGTCTCCGCAAATCCTACCACGCTCTCAATTGGCCAACGCAACGGCCGGTTCCGTCGTCCAGGCGCGCCATATTCCGCATTACTGCTTCCCGCCACGCCAGCCCTCATCTCGCCACCAGTGGCCTCACCTTCGAGCCGCTTCAATTCCGGATGCCCGCGATCAACCAGATCCTCTGCCACATAGGCCGGGTCGGCTGCCGCATCATCCCTCGCGCGCTCTCGCTAAAGCGGATTTACGAAATCGCCCGTGAAATATGTCTGGAACGCCTTGATCGGCTGCCAGTAGTACCAACCCGCCGGGTCGTAGATATTCACGCCTGCAACGCCTCCCTGCTTTTCCAGCCCCTCGATCACCACTGCGTGAAGCGGCGACGCTGTCGAACCCGTCGTGTAGATCCCGGCGATAACCGGTTTTCCCGCGCGAACCTGGTTCATCATGTTCGTCATTCCCGACCCCACCTGCCCGTTCACTCCCACTCTCTGCAAAGCTGCCGCAATCTGCTGCGGAGTCAGCCCCTCGGGCCCTATCCCCGTGGAAAGCACGCGCAACGACGGAACGTTTTTTTGAAGAATCTGCGCCACTCGGGCGCAACTCAGCACCCCGCAAATGGGCAGCTCGCCCTGGCTGGGCATGCCCGCCACGCCCTTCAACACCATCCCCGTCTGGTAGTTCGTTCCGCCGGCAATCCCGGATGGCGCGCCAGACCCCAACGGCAGTCCTCCCGGCGTTCCTGTCGGCGTCGCGCCCGTCTTCCCCGCCTGCGCGATGGTTTGCTCGGCCTGGCTCACCAGCGTTCCCGATTCCGCCGCGGCCTCATCCGCAATCTGCACAATCGGCGCCTTCTGCGCGGCGGCAATCGCCTTGGCCGCGGCAAGCAGCTTGTATTCCTGCGCCACAACTCCCATCAGCTTGCCCGCCGCGCCAAAATATGCGCCCACCGCCACCCCGATGCCGACGTTGTTATGCTTCGTCACGTCCATCGCATCCGTCATCTCTTTCGAAATTTTTCCCGCGTTCAGCAGGATCGTCTGCGCATCCGCCAGCAGCTTTTGGTTCATAGCAGCCGCACTTTGCCCAGGCGCGGGTTGCCTCTGCGGCTCACCCGGCGTTTGCTTGCTGCATTGGCATCCCGCCGGCTGCGTCCCCGGGGGATTCGCGCAGTAGTCGTATCCGCCCGGCCCAAACGGCAAGCAGGGATTACTGGCGCCCGCCACCGGCGGTGGCCCCGTTCGCGGCGCGTAATTCGGCGGCGGCCCTCCCTGCTTCGGCGCCGGTGTCGGCGGCAATCCCGGCCCTCCGCCTTCAACCTTCGTCCCCGGCGGTGGGCTGTACGTGCTCCCCCCGCTGCAGATCGCCATGCATGCATCGGCTTGATCCTCGCCGCACCGGAACCCCTGGTTGTCCGCCGCGCCCACCTGGTCCATCGGAACGATAATTCCATCGATCGGCGGATTGATCGCCTGGCAGTAGTAGCAGGTATTCCCCTGCTGCTTCCACACCTTCATGCCGCCCAGGCTGCATTGCCCGCGCGAATCCGTCGGAGCCATCACGCCGTAACAGGTCAACGGGTCCATGCCCGTGTACGGATTGTTCTCGTTCTGCTTCTCGCAGCTTTCTGAGGACTGGTCCTCGTAGGTAATGCCGCCCTTCAGCGTCACCGGCTTCTGCGTCGTCGATGGCTGCTCCTGCGCAGGCGCGCCCGCAGTCGTAAACGCAATCAGCGCCAGCGCTGCGGCTGCTGCCCTTATGCCGACCAGTTTTCGCTCTGTCATGGCAACTCTCACCGTGCTCTTGATTTTCTTTGGGGGGGGGGAACTTACTGTCCCGGATTCTACCGCAATTTTCCTGAGTCTGGCTCGCCTCAATCGAGACCAAAAACAAAAAGGCCAGGAAATAACCTCCTGGCCTTAATCGTCCCCAAATTGTCTCACTCGCGCTGTCGCTCAGCTGCAACCCGACGTCGAACCGCAGCTCATGCAGCGGTAGCAACTCCCGTTCCGCACCATGATCGCCCCGCACGTTCCGCAACTCGGCGCGTCGCCCATGTCGTACATCCCGCGCATCGCTTCGGCCGCGTGATACAGACCGCGATCCTGCAAGCTTGGTGGGTGCGAAGGCCCTGCCTCCGGTCCCGAGTGCGCCTGCGGCTCCGGTGCAATTCCGCCGCCCGAGTGCCCGCCCGTCGTCGCCGTCCCGGCTGTCGCCACCTGCGTTGTCGTTACATGGCTCAGCCGCTTGGCCACTTCCTCCACCAGCCGCGCCATCTGGCTCTGCGCAGCCGCCGGTCCATCTTCGTCCAAATCGCTCTCCGGCATCAGGCTCGGTGGCGCTGCAAGCTGCGGAGCCGCTGGCGCGAACCCGGCGAACAGCGTCAGTTGCTGGCCTGAAAGGAAGCGCAGGCTCAGCCAGCGGAACATATAGTCCATCAGGCTCTTCGCGTAGCCGATCTGCTCGTTCCCCGTCCATCCTGAAGGCTCAAACCGCGTGTGCGCGAACTTCTCGCACAGCACCTTCAGCGGAACGCCATGCTGCAGCGCGAGCGAAATCGAGGTCGCAAACGCGTCCATCAGCCCGCTAACCGTCGATCCCTCTTTGGCCATGCGAATGAAAATCTCGCCCGGCTGGCCGTTCGGATAGAGCCCCACCGTGATGTAGCCTTCGTGCCCGGCAATCGAGAACTTGTGCGTGATCGACGCGCGCTCCTCCTGCAGCCTATGCCGGATCGCGCGCGGCGGCGCGTTCAGGTCCTGCGATTCGCGGACAATCTCGCTCGCCGCATCCGTCGCCGGTGTCTGCGTCGCCGTCAGCACCGGCACCGCTGCTGCCGCCGCAATCTCCTCAAGCGCCTTCTGGAATGCCTGAGACACAGCAAGCAATTGCTTGGCGCTGATTTCAATTTTCTCTGCCCCGTGCGCCTCCAGCAGCTTCACGTCCGCTTCAGCCGCCGGTTGCGCCGCCGCCAGATTTCCCAGCAAGCGTCCGCCCACTGCATCCATTGCCGAGGGCTCTTTCTTCGCATCCATGCTCACGTTCAGCGGCTGAGTTCCTTTCGACCCGTCGCGGTAAATCGCTACTGCCTTGATCCCCCGGCGCCAGCTCTCCGCATAGGCCTCGGCCACTTCGTCCACCCCGGCCTCGTGCGGCAGGTTCACCGTCTTCGAGATCGCGCCCGAAAGAAACGGCTGCGCCGCCGCCATCATCTTGATGTGCCCCATGTAGTGGATCGACCGCGTGCCCTTCGCCGGCTTAAAGCTGCAATCGAACACCGCCAGGTGCTCCGGCTTGATGCCCGGCGCGCCTTCAATCGTCCCTGTCGCGTCAATGTAGCTTACAATCGCGTTCACCTCTTCGTTGTCGTAGCCCAGTTTGAACAGCGCCGCCGGCACGGTGTTGTTCACGATCTTGATCATGCCGCCGCCCACCAGCTTCTTGTACTTCACCAGCGCCAAATCCGGCTCGATCCCCGTCGTATCGCAATCCATCATGAAGCCGATCGTTCCCGTCGGCGCAAGCACCGTGGTCTGCGAGTTGCGGTAGCCGAAGCGCTCGCCGTAAAGCAGCGCCATATCCCAACACTCGCGGCTGGCGTCAATCAACGACTCAAGCTGCGGCACCATGAAAGGCTCGCTCGCTGTCCGTGACTTGCCGATGTTGTTCACTTCCGCGCGGTGCATCCTGATCACATCCAGAAACGGCTCGCGGTTCACGTAATACCCAGGGCACGCTCCGCCCTGGTGCTCCACGCTCGCCGTCAGCGGCGTCGCTGAGCTCAGCGGCGGGCACTGCGCCGCAATAATTGCCGACTGCAGATACGCCTGTCCGCACATGATCGCCGTCATGCACCCCGCCATGTCGCGTCCGGCCTCGGAGTCATACGGCAGCCCCATTGACATCAGCAGCGCGCCCAGGTTCGCGTAGCCCAGACCCAGCGGCCGGTAGTCGTGCGAATTCCTCGAGATGGCCTCGGTCGGATAGCCCGAGTTGTCCACCAGGATCTCCATCGCCGTAATCAACACCGAAATTGCGTGCCGGTACGCCGCAATGTCGAATGTCCCCGCCGGCGTCACGAACCGCATCAGGTTCAGGCTCGCCAAATTGCACGCCGAGTTGTCCAGAAACATGTATTCGCTGCACGGATTCGACGCGTTGATCCGCGACGTGTTCTTGCTCGTGTGCCACTTGTTGATCGTGTCGTCGAACTGCATTCCCGGGTCGCCGCACAGCCACGTCGACTCGGCAATCTTGCCCATGATGTCGCGCGCCTTGTATGTCTGCACCGGCTGATGGCCCTTCACCGTGTATGTGGTGAACTCCTCGTCGGCCTCGTAAGCGCGCATAAACTCGTCACTGACCCGTACCGAATTATTCGCGTTTTGAAAGAAAATAGACGAAAAAGCCTCTGAGTCCGGCCCGCTTCCGTCGTAGCCCGCCTTAATCAGCGTGAAGGCCTTCGCCTCTTCCTTTGACTTGCACTCGATAAAGTCCACAATGTCCGGGTGGTCCACGTTCAGGATCACCATCTTCGCTGCGCGCCGCGTCTTGCCGCCGCTCTTGATCACTCCCGCAAACGCGTCAAACCCGCGCATAAAGCTCAGCGGCCCGCTCGCCGACCCGCCGCCTGACAACAATTCCATTGACCCGCGCAGTGACGACAAATTCGTCCCCGTGCCCGATCCCCATTTGAAGAGCATCCCTTCAGTCTTCGCCAGCGTCAGAATCGACTCCAGCGAGTCGTCCACTGCATTGATAAAGCAGGCCGAGCACTGCGGGTTCCTGTAGCCCGTCGCCGAGTACTGCACGCCCCCCGTCACCGGATCCCAGTGCCAGTTCTGCCCGTCCGCATCCGGCTCCAGCCGGTCGCAGCCCACGTTGAACCACACAGGCGAGTTGAAAGCCGCCTTTTGGGTCAACAGCAAATGCGCCAGCTCATCGTGAAAAATCCCCGCGTCCTGCTCCGTGGCAAAATATCCGCCTGCCATGCCCCAGTCGCGCACCGTCTCCGCTACACGGCTCACCAATTGCTGCACGCCCGTCTCGCGCTCCGGCGTGTCCATCTGCCCGTGCAGATACTTTGAGGCCACAATGTTCGTCGCCGTCATCGACCAGTCCACGGGAACCTCTACGTCCTTCTGCTCGAAGATCGAGTTCCCTTTGGTGTCGGTGATCGATGCGGTCCGCTTCTCCCATTGCATCTCGTCGTAGGGGGAGGCGCCTTCCTTCGAAAAGCGCCGGGAAAATGTCAGGCCCTGCTTGCCAGGCGTTGACTGGTAGGTCCCGCCCTGCGGGATCGAAGTTTGAAGGTAAGCCTCGTTCATCTTGAATCCTCTCCTTATTACTCTTGTTGCCACTCATCCTGAGTCAAAAATCAGGGATAAAATGCCCTATGCCTGGCCGCTAAGCCAGATCGCGGGACCACCCGCAACTTTTTGGAAACCAAAGGAAAACTGCTACGAAAATTCCGCGAATTCCTGCATCATCGGCGGCTCTCGGTCACATCCAGCTCTTTCCTCGTCGCCTTACTCTTTACTCGTCCTCGCTGCCTGGAAATCCCTTCCTGAGATCACCCTCTAACGAGACGCTGGCCCCACACGCTGGGTAGAACACCTGACTCGGAAATTGCTCGGTTTTGACCGGCGTTTTTTAACCGCCTGTTTACAGCCGCAGATGAAAACTTACCGCTGTCCATGGTGCGTGTCAAGAACAAACCACAACATCTAGTATTTTCGTAACATTTTGGGCATCTGGTCCTTAAACACCGTCATTTGCCTGTGGAAACTTTGAATCAGCCTTGCCTGTCATGGGTTTCCAGGGTCGAATTTGCCCCAAATCCGGGGCTATATGAAGCCCAACCGAAAATTCCCAATTCCGTCGCCCGACCCATGCCTCAACTCTAGCCCTAACCGTAGCCTTCGACAGACCCCCGGCACAAGACGCAGAACCGGTGCACTTCCCCGGCACCTCTGTTCAAGTTGTGGACATTTGGACCAGACTGGGCCGGAAGCGCCGCTAAGCTTCAAAGCGCGACTTCCCCGGAAGCATCCGCTGGTGGAGCACGCGGGAGATGCGAATTCCTCCGGTCACAATGCGATAAAACACAACATGCTTCTCATATTCGAACCGGCGTAAGCCCGGGCTGATGGAGTCGCTCGCACGACCGATCCCGGGATTCCTGGCAAGAATCCGAAAACACTCCCTAAGTCCCGCGCCGTATCGCAGCGCCTGCTCCGCACTCCATCGGGTATTGGTGTACCGGACGATGCCGCGCAAATCGGAGCCTGCGACATCGGATAGGAAATACTTAGGCAATCTTCTTGTCCTTCTGTTTTGCTCCGCCTTCGAGAGAATCGAAAAGTTCGTCGAAGAATCCTTCTCCGTCAACTGCGCCGCCCCCGTCCCCCACTTGGATTGCAGTCCGCAGCGCCGCCATCTTCTCCTCAAACTCCCGCTCTTCCTTTTCCAGCAGCCGCAAGGCTGTCCGCATCACCTCGCTGGCATTGGAATAGCTCCCCTTTTTCACGCTGGTGGCAACAAACCGGTCGAGTGCTTTGGGCAGATTCACATTGCGCGTCGGCATACGAGATCCTCATCTCCATTGTAGATGACTTGGCATACTTTGCCAATCGGTTCGATCTCCGTTGCGAATCGATGCGAGTCGCGATTCGCGTGCCGCTCCAGCCTCCAAAGGCCCCAACGAAAATCGGCCCCGCACACTTTCGAATGTGAGGCCGAATTCGTGGGTCGGCCAACTCTTCCGAGCCAACAGACCCTTGGGAGAACACTACTCGAACAATCCAGAACTCAGTTGCCTGCCTTGTTATCAATCCTCATTCCATAAAACGACTTGTGCACGAAGAATACTGACACCAAAAAGAATGCGACTGCCAGCGTAGTTGTCAGCACCGGGTTCTGTGCGTTGAGCGACACCGCAAGCTCCACGGCAAGCAATCCGAACAGTGTCGTGAACTTGATCACCGGGTTCAATGCCACCGACGAAGTGTCTTTGAACGGATCGCCAACCGTGTCTCCGATCACGGTTGCGTCGTGCAGAGGCGTCCCTTTCTGATGCATGTCCACCTCTACGACCTTTTTCGCGTTGTCCCATGCGCCGCCGGCATTCGCCATAAAGATCGCCTGGTACAGGCCGAAGATCGCAATCGAGATCAAATAGCCGATAAACAGGAACGGCTCCATGAACGCGAACGCAAGCGTGGCGAAGAATACGGCGAGAAAGATGTTCAACATTCCCTTCTGCGCGTATTTCGTGCAAATCTCCACCACTTTTTTGCTGTCCGCGACCGATGCCTTCTCCGCGCCGTCCAGTTTGATGTGCTGTTTGATGAACTCGACCGCCCGATACGCGCCCGTTGTCACCGCCTGCGTTGAAGCACCGGTGAACCAGTAGATCATTGCCCCGCCGCAGATCAGCCCCAGCAGGAATGGTGCGTGAAGCAGCGAGAGCTTCTCCACGTCATGGGTCAGCCCGCCGGTCAGCGCCATGATGATCGAGAAGATCATTGTGGTCGCGCCCACCACGGCGGTGCCGATCAGCACCGGTTTGGCCGAAGCCTTGAAGGTATTGCCGGCTCCATCGTTTGCTTCGAGCAAATGTTTTGCGCGCTCGAACTTCACGTCGAATTTGTAGTCCCTCTTCAGCTCAGCTTCGATGCCGGGAACATTCTCGATCAGCGACAACTCGTAGACTGATTGAGCATTGTCGGTAACCGGACCGTAGGAATCCACAGCAATTGTCACCGGCCCCATGCCCAGAAACCCAAACGCCACCAAGCCAAACGCGAAGACGGCTGGAGCCAGCATCAGAGCCGCCATGGACAAGCCCGTACTGAAGTAATAGCCCATGCTCATCAGCGCGACCATGCTCAATCCCAGCCAGTAGGCCGAAAAATTGCCGGCCACGAATCCCGACAGAATCCCCAGCGATGCCCCGCCTTCCTGCGCCGATTTCACCACTTCTTTCACGTGCGCGGACTTGGTTGACGTGAACACCTTCACCAATTCTGGAATGATCGCGCCTGCCAGCGTTCCGCAGGAGATGATCGATGCCAGCTTCCACCACAGCGTTCCGTCACCGAGATTGGGAATCATCAGGTACGTGACGATGTAGGTCAGGATGATGGAAACGATGGACGTGATCCACACCAACGATGTCAACGGTGTCTCAAAGTCCATCTCGTCGGCGTTCGCGTACTTCGCGTGAGCGATTGCGCTGTTGAGAAAATACGCGCCCGAGCTCGAGAGCAGCATGGCGATGCGCATGGTGAAGATCCACACCAGCAGTTGCGCTTGCGTCGTCGGATCCTTGACTGCCAGCAGAATGAATGTGATCAATGCCACGCCAGTCACGCCATAGGTTTCAAAGCCGTCGGCGCTCGGGCCAACTGAGTCACCCGCATTGTCGCCCGTGCAGTCCGCAATCACGCCCGGGTTGCGCGCATCGTCCTCCTTGATCTTGAAAACAATCTTCATCAGGTCGGCGCCAATGTCGGCGATCTTGGTGAAGATGCCGCCTGCAATGCGCAGCGCCGCGGCGCCCAGGCTCTCGCCGATCGCGAAACCAATGAAACAAGGCCCCGCATAATCCCGCGGGATAAACAAAAGAATGCAGAGCATGATCAGCAGTTCAACCGAAATCAGCAGCATGCCGATGCTCATGCCGGCCTTCAGCGGAATCGCGTAAACCGGATACGGCTTGCCGCGCAATCCTGCGAACGCTGTCCGCGAGTTCGCAAAGGTGTTCACGCGGATTCCGAACCACGCCACCCCGTAGCTGCCCGCAATACCCACCAGTGAGAAACCCAGAATGATCGGCAGCGTAAGCGCAACCGATTTTCCCGGCACCGGCGCCAGGTAGCCAAAGTACAGCGCGATAATCACCGCGATAAAAGCCCACAGAAAAAGAATGAACTTGCCCTGCGTCACCAGATACGTCTTGCACGTCTCATAAATCATTTCGGAGATTTCGAGCATCGTGCGATGAACCGGCAGGTTCTTCAACTGCACATAAATCGCCAGCCCGAACAACAGCCCGCCCGCGCAAAACAGCAATCCGATCATCAGCAGCGCGTGCCCGTTCATGCCGAAAAAACTCACTGTCGACAAATCCGGAAGAGTCAGGTTCGCCTCGCCTCCGCCCGCGTGTTCCGTCTGGGCGTTTGCGAGTGCCGGCACCAGCAATCCCAAAGCCGCCACCGCGACCATCGCCACGAATTTGTACGGCCGCCTCAGAATTGGCCATGCGCCTTCCTTAATCGCCGCTGCCATCTTCCGCATTCTTGTCATCCCAATTCCACACCCGATAACCTGCCGCCCAAAAATCGCGGCAACAATGAGCGACAAAACGCTCAAGCAGAGAAAGAAGTTCATCCAACCCAGTGCAGTCACATACCCTCCACATCTAAAGTTTTGTACTCGCCGCACATACAGCCGCTCATCCGGCCACCAAAATCCGCCGGGGAATTGCCAACGGAAGGCTATCATCCGAATACACCGCTGTCGAGTGACCCCTGTCACGATGTGCGTGTACCAGATTCTCGGCTTGATTTCGTGCCATTCCGGACCGTGAAAGCGGCCCGGTGACGCTCGCCTCCGCCGCTACTCCACCGGCACATCGATCTTGTCGCCGGGGAGCGGAGCCGTCATTCCCGGGCCATCCTCGTCCCGTTCCTGCCCGTCCGCGAGCGGATGCAGTTTGAACAACACCAGCACATTGCGATCTGGATCGTCCAGCGCGGGAAAGCTCGCCACTTGTTCCAGCGATTCATGCGTGTGCAGCTCCGCCAGAATTACCGGATCGATCCCATTCCACGACGCGTACCAGCCCGGCTGCTCGCGCCCCACTTTTTCCCCAAGATCATCAAAGCTGATTTCGTCGCAAATCGTCGGCAAATGCGTCATCAGCGTAATGTCGTCGCCGCTCACAGACACCAGTTCCCGCTTCCCGTTCGGGTGCGCATCAATATACTGTGTCAATTTCTCCGCCGCGTTCACCCACGTGTACTCGGGATGCGTCGCGTACTCGATCGTCTTCGCCGCCTGAACCACCGTCGCGCCGCCAGCCACCGCAATCACGCACCATCTCGCCCTTCGCGTCCATCCTCCCTGCGCCACAAGCGCATTCGCCCCCATTGCGACCACGCAGAAAATCAGGAAAGACGCCGCCAGTATGTATCGCGGCTGGGGATGGTCCTGCACCGTCATAAACATCACCATGCCTGCGACACCGAGCAGTGCCGCGCCAAACACCGGATCGCGCCAGAGCTTCTTACTCCACTCCGCGCGCCGCATCAGCACCGCCCCCAGTACCAGCGCTCCGGCCAGCGGCACCAGGCCCAGCGGAAACGAATTTTGATCAATCCACAACAGCCCGTGAAACGACCACCAGAATGCCGCCAGCGGCCAGGTGTATCCATCCGGCAGCGTAAAGTGGCTCACCACCAAAAAATATTTGTAATCCGGCATCAACCCCAACCGGACAACCATCGCCAGCCACGCGCCGTACACCAGCATCGCGCTCAACGCCACCGCCAGCGCGCATTTAATCGCCTGCTTGCGCTGGCCCCAAAGCGGCATCAACACCGCCCAGGCAACAGCCGGCATCAGAAACGCAGCCGTCGTCTTCGTCAGCACCATCACCGCATACAGCAACCCGATCCCCACCGACATCAGCACTGGCCGCTTCATCCGCGGCAAACGCACCGCAACATTCAGCGTCGCCAGCAGCAGAGTCGTCTGCAGCGGCTCCAGGATCGCCAGTCGGCTAAAGCTATAAACATAGGGACTCGTCACCGCCAGCGTCACTCCCAGCAACGCAGCCCAGCGGGGAATCCCGGCGGATAGGTCTTCATCCGCGGAGTGAGAACGCGGCACGCTTCTGCGCAACAACAGGTAGCACAGCACCAGGCTCGCGAAAAAGCACCCCACGGCCAGCCCGCGCGCCGCCTGCACGCTCACGCCGGTAAAGAAGTAAAGCAGCCACTCCGCAAAGGGCCACACCGGAACGATCACTGCGGGATTGAAATCCCCTGCCAGATACCAGTTCCCAAACAGGTGCGCGCGCGCCGCCGCATTCCCGTACCAGCCCTCGTCGGTGTACTTGGCCCAGTCCATCATCCACGGCGATCCGTTGGGAAAATCGGCCCTCAGGTGCCACGCATGCAGCGCCGCGAATCCCGCAATCGCAAGCACCCACGCCGTCAGGCCCCAGCGCCGCATCCCGCCCTCTCGTCCTGTCCGCGGCCTGTGCCCCTCCATTGCACGCTCCCGCACTCGACCAATGTGCCCCAAACGCTCCTCAGTTGGAGACTCCGCTGGCATTCTTGTTCCCTCAGATTCTTCAAATGAGCAATGCTGGATTTTGAAGCAAACTTGGTCGTGGAATTGGCTTCAGCGTGAATTCCCCCGAGTATATCGCGCTCCAAACGGCTCGTTTCCCGTTCCCCGGCACCCTGCCTACCTATTCTCTATGTCCCTAGCCTCTAGTGCCCAGTCCCGGATCCTGTCCTGAGCGAAGCTGGAGGATTCCTAATCCATTTCCTATTCCCTATTCCCTACTGCTTACTCCCTGCTCCCTGTCTTCCTCATGTTTTTCCCCGCCACGCCGATGAAACCATTGATGGCTTCGCATATCACCATTGCGTTCGAGGCGCGGCAAGTTGGATTCCATGCATAGTTCGGCTCCATTCCACCCGCAGCCATCCGGCCTCAGCCTCGTCGAGTTCGATCCCGGCGTTGACGCCGTCCAGGTTGTCGGCGTAAGTGCCGCCTGGCGCAAGCTCCTCGTGCAGGCCGATATGGTCGCACCTCAAGTCCAGGTCGCCACCATTGAGGGTGAGCACGGCACCGGCAAGCACACTCTCGCGCGCTATCTGTTCAGCCGTTCGCCCCTTTCTACCAGCAACTTTCAGCGCCGCGACGCTCGCGAGTGGCTGGCCACAGACGCCGACGCATCCACCCTTTCCGGCTTCACCTATCTCGATCGCGTCGACCTTCTCGCCCCTCCGGGACAGGGACTGCTCCTTGGCGTTCTCAGAAACCTTCAGGACCGTCCGCCCGGCCACGCCGTTCTGATTGCTTCCTCGCAAACTCCGCTCCGCCTCATGGCCGGCCAGGGACTGCTCCTTCCTGACCTCGCCTTTCGCCTCACTTCGATTCGCTTTTTCATCCCGCCGCTCCGCCAGCGCCGTGAAGACATCGCCCCGCTCGTCCAGTTCCTCCTCGACCGCATCTGCGCCCGCTATCAGCAACGCCCGGTCCTTCTGGGACCCGGCGCGCTCGCCCGCCTTCTCCAGCACTCCTGGCCTGGCAACGTGCGCGAAATGGCCGCCATCCTTGAGAACGCCCTTCTCCAGGCCGAAAACGGCGTCATCCGCGCTTCTGACCTGGCCCTGCCGGAAGGCCTGCCTCAAATCCCTAACTCGCAATTCGACCCCCAGCTCACCTCCAACTCCGTCTCCAGCTCCGCCTTCAACAGCCTTTCCACCGCGCCCGCGAATCCCCATATCAATCCCCAACTTAATCCCCAACTTAATCCTTGGTCCAACCCCTCCACCGGCAACGGCCAAATGCTTGACCCGCAATCCTCCGCTGGCGCCGCAGACCTCGCACTCGACACGATCATTAACCACCACGTCCAGTTCGTCCTCGACTTCAACCGAGGCAACAAGCTCCGCACTGCCCGCCAGCTCGGCATCAGCCGCTCCACTCTCTACCGCATCCTCGCCAACGAAACCTTCCTCGCTCGCTAGCGCTCTCCAAAATTCCCCAATCTAAATGGACTGCGATTGCTTTTCGCGATACAGATCCACCACGAAAGTGGGTGCCCGATCTCCCGCTTCCGGGACATGGGATAGCACGGTCGCATCTTTTTCGCGGTGTCATCCGAGCGAAGCGCATGGGGCCCCGTGATCGTGGCGCGATCACGGAGTAAGCGAAGTCGAAGGATCTGCTTCTTGGAATTCCGGCTAGGGTGGGATCGCAGGAACCCCAACCTCGGGTTCTGTATCAGGGCACGACTTCACTCGATGCAATAAAGCGCCTTCGCCCCGCCGGTCACAGCCGCCGTCACCATGCGGCGGTCGAACGTGGCCAACTTCCCGCCATGAGCACGCGCCAAGGCCAGAAGATATGTATCGGTCACCTGCTTCGAGTCCAGCAGCCGCGACGTGTCCACGCTCTCGGTATCAAAAAGCGTCGCATCATCCGGCCAGAATTCATGGCCGCCGAGTGCAAGCAGCCCGGTCATCAGCTCCGCCACCGCCGCGGGAGTTCCGGGCGAGCTCGGGTAGCGTGGATGCCCAACGATCCGCAGCACTCCATTTTCCGTCAGCGGGCACGTGGCCCACGCATCGCGCCCCTTTGTGGCAAACCACTCGTGCGCGCGGTCGTGCTGCACGTGTACAGGATCGATGAGCGCGATAAGCACGTTCACGTCCAGCAGAAAGCGCGTCACTCGAACTCTTCCTTCACTGCAACTCTTCCTGAAGTTGCCGCACCAGGTCCGAGGTCACTCTCGGCGCGCCGGCACGCACTGGGAGAAGCGGGACACCGTTGCGGCTTTTTCGTTTGGTGGTCGTGGGCCGCAGCGCATTGCGCGCAAGCGAGCTGATCACCTCGCCCACACTCTTCCCCTCGCTCGCAGCCATCTCCTTGGCCGCCGCCAGAATGTCGTCATCGATCGCCAGTGTCGTCCGCATCAGCACCACTCTTCCACATCAAACATCATACATCAATCATCACACCGGCGCGCGTTCCCAATCGGTCAGTCAGCCGGAGTCGAAATGGCGACTTGCCGCCCCTACTGCTGCAGCACCACCTGGTCGCCTTCCTTCACGCCGCTTTGGATCTCCGTCACCGATCCATTCGACAGCCCCACCGTCACCGGAACCTTGCGGAAGCCCTCTTTCTTATGGCTGTCTGGAACCTCCACCGACGCATTCTGCTTGTTGTCGTAGATCACCGCGTCTTCCGGCACCGTCAGCACGCCCTTGTGCTCGTCCAGCAGAATCTCCGCGTTGGCCGTCATGTTGGCCTTCAGCTCGCCGCCCGGATTGTTGATCGACACGCGAACCTCGAATGTCGTCACGTTGTCTTTTTCCACTCCCATCGGCGCAATCTTCGTCACTTTTCCGTAAAACAGCCGGTCATGAAAGCTCTCCACCTTGATGCGCGCTGGCTGCCCCATGTAGACATGCGCAATGTCCGCTTCGTCCACCTTGCCCTGCACGTACACTTCCGACGTATCGCCCTCAGTCATGATCAGCGTGGCCGTCGACCCCAGCACCAGAATCGAGCTCACCGCATCGCCGATCTCCACGTCCCGCGACAGAATCACGCCGTCCATCGGCGCCACAATGGTTGTATAAGACAACTGCTCCTCAAGCTGTTGCAAACTGGCCTGGCTCTGTTGCACCTGCGCCTTCGCCTGCTTCAGCTTCGCCGTGTCCACACCAATCTGCGCCTTGGCTGAATCACGCCGCGTGAGCGCCGCCAGATAATCGCGATTCGCGTCGTCCAACGTCTGCCTGCTCACGATCCCTTCCTTATTCATCTCCACGTTCCGGTCCAGCGTCGCCTTGTACATCGGCAGGTCCGGAGCCGCTGCGGTCACTCGATCCTGTTCGATGTTGGCTTCGTACGTTGTCACGTTGGCCTGGGCGCTGGCCAGCTGCGCGCGCGCCGCGTCCACCTGCGCGGAAATCTCCTGCTGATCGAGTTGCGCCAGTTGCTGCCCCTTGTGCACCCGGTCGTTAATGTCCACGTAGAGTTTTTCTACAATCCCGGACGCCTTGCCCTTTACCTCAACCTTCGTAATCGGCTGGATATCGCCCGTAGCCACCACACTTTTGGCAACGTCGCCGCGGCTCACCTTGGCCAGCCGGTTCGGGTCGATCGTGTCTCCCTTTGCGATTCGAATCGCGGCAAAAATTGCCACAATCACCACAAGTCCGCCCAAACTGCCCACCCAAATCCACAGTTTCTTATTCTTTCGCGACGCTGCCACAATTTCCTCCCCAAAAAGTGCCTAATATGCGCTGCTCTCCCAGCCTACGTTGCTGGAACATGACCAGAACATAAAAATGACCTGCAAGTTCAGACGGGGCCTCAGCACCGTTGTAACCTGCTCGCCTGTACTACGCAAGGCACTGCATCACGGTTCCCCGGTGACCCAAATCACCCTACCGTGCTTCACGGTATGGGACGAGCCGCAAGACGCAAAACACCCCGCACCGGGTCCAACCGGCCCGCTCGCGGGACGAAACGTGGCCCCATGCATCCGGCCATCCCCTTCCTTGGGAACCTCTCCCCCAACTTCGTCGTATTGTTCATATAAAGGAGAAAGCAGGCCGTTTTCGGTTATTAGAGACAAGCCAAGCCGTTTCCGGGCCGTCTTATTCTCATGCGCAGCTTTTCTGACACTCTCGGGCAGGTCTTCCGCGCCATCTTGGCCAACAAGCTGCGCAGTTTCCTCACCATGTTCGGCATCGCCTGGGGGGTCGGCTCGCTGCTCGTCCTGGTGGGCCTCGGCGAAGGCTTCCGTTCGGGCCAGCGCAAGCAGCTTTCGCAGTTCGGTAATGATGTCGTCATGGTCATGAACGGCACCATCCCCGCCATCGCCAACCAGCACACCGGCATGCGTCCCTACGAGCTTACGCTCGGCGACGAAGCCGCCATTCGCAACTTGCCACAGGTCCGCGCCGTCACTGGCGAGCTCGCACGCTCCGACCTCTACGAAGTCAGCCAGTGGAGCAATACTTCAGCTCATCTAGGCGGAAATGAACCCAGTTACGCGGTCGTCCGCTACCTTCCCATCGCTGCCGGCCGCTTTCTCGATGACGAAGACGTCCGGGATGCGCGCCGCGTCGTCTTTATCGGGCAAAAATCCGCCTCCATCCTCTTTCAGGGCCGCCCCACGGTCGGCCAGACTATCTCCATCAACGGAGTCGACTTCACCGTAATCGGCGTCGGTGAGAAAGTCGGCCGCGGCAACAACACCTACGACGACGAAAAAATGTACATCCCCATCACCACCATGCAGGAGTATTTTCCCCTCAAGGGCGACAATATTCCCCAGGACGCGCTCAACTCCATCCAGTACAATCCCACCAAAAAGAATGACAATACCGCGGCGGACATTGCCGTGCATCGCGTCATCGCCCAGCGCCACGGCTTCGATCCATCGCTCGCCGACGCCTTCAACGAGTTCGACACAATTACGGAAGCGAATATCATCGGCGTCATCTTCACCGCCATGGACATCTTTCTTGGCAGCGTCGGCGTCGTCACTCTCGCCCTCGGTGCCGTCGGCATCATCAACATCATGCTGGTCTCGGTCACCGAGCGCACCCGCGAAATCGGCGTCATGAAAGCCGTTGGCGCCACCAAACGCAGCATCATCGCACAGTTCTTCTGGGAGGGGCTCTTGCTCACCGGCATCAGCGGCCTCATCGGCATCGCCGGGTCCTGGGTGTTGATGGCCCTGATGCAGGCCGCTTTCACTGACAAGATTCCCGGCTTCGATCCGCCGCGCATCGTGCCCTGGTCGGCGGCGCTGGCTCTCTTTTCGCTCACTCTTTGCGGAATCGCCGCCGGGCTCTACCCCGCCGACAAAGCCGCGGCCCTTGACCCCATCGAAGCTCTGCGCAAGGAACAATGAACATCAGCCCAAGGAGCTGAATCATGCTGAAAGACATTCTCGCTCAGGCCTGGGAAGCGATGCTCTACAACCGCCGCCGCACCGCCATCACCACCATCGGCATGGCCTGGGGAATTGCCACCGTCGTCCTTCTGCTCGCCTACGGCAATGGCTTTTCGCACGCCATTGAAGCCATCTTTGCTCAGTGGGGCACCAATACCATCGGCTTTTTCCCCGGCAAGACTAGCGAGCAGGCCGGCGGCGACAAGGCCGGTGTCAAAGTCCGACTCACCCTCGACGACCTCGATCTCGTGAGCGCAGCCGTGCCTGAAATCACCCACATCTCGCCCGCGGAGTACTACGACGCCACTGTGGAGAACGACCTCCACTCCTACACATGGACCGTCGTCGGCTCCCGCACTTCCTACACCGACATTATCAAGCTCATTCCCGATCAGGGCCGTTTCTTCAACGGCGCTGAGGATGAGCAGCGCGCCCACGTCTGCGTCCTCGGCTCTGAAGCCAAAACCAAGCTCTTCTCCGGCGCCTGGGCCGTCGGTCAATCCGTTCGCCTTAACGGCATCAACTTCACCATCGTCGGCGTCCTCCAGCCCAAAATGCAGGAGGGCAACGACAACATCAACCGCATCGTCTATATCCCCTTCAATACCATGAGCGACCTCAAAGACACCACCTACCTCGACGGTATCTGGATTAGCTATCAAGGCGACTACCAGAAGATCGAAAAGACCATCCGCGACACTCTTGGCGCCCAACACCACTTCCGCCCCAGCGACCACGATGCCTTGCACGTCGCCAATCTGCGCACCCAGCTTCACCAGTTCCAGATTCTGTCCGTCGCCTTGCAGGTTCTTCTTTCTCTAGTCGGAGCGCTCACGCTCGGCATCGCCGGCATCGGACTCATGAACATCATGCTCGTCTCCGTGCAGCAGCGCACGCGCGAAATCGGCGTTGAAAAAGCTCTCGGCGCGCGCAAACGCCACATCCTCATTCAATTTCTCGCGGAAGCCCTGGCCATCACTGGCGTCGGCGGTATCGGCGGCATCTCCCTCGCCTGCCTTGTCTCCGTTCTTGTGGGCAACATCACGTTTTACAGCGCCATCGCCAAGAACGGCCAGGCCGCCGATATCCGCCTCATCATCACTCCTTCCGCCATCATCGTGTCCACTTTGATTCTCGTCATCACTGGCCTGGTCAGCGGCATGATTCCCGCCATCCGCGCCGCCAACCTCGACCCCATCGAAGCCCTCCGCTACGAATAGAGCTTTTTTTTGAAACTCGCCCCTCTCAGTCTCCCACAAAGAAATGGGGTGCCCCACCTTCGCCGGGCCTTTGTTCTTCCAGCTAAGGTGGGATAGCAGGAACCTGTTTTTTCGCGGTGTCATCCCGAGCGAAGCGCTCTTCAGCGGAGCCGAGGGACCTGCTTTTGCTTTTCGGGCGCTTCATCCGCCACGAAAATGGGTGCCCTAGGTCTCCAGATAGAGCTGAATTAACGTCTGCCAATAAGCCCGAAATGAAACGGACAACAACTTTGCAGATTCACTGATTCAATGTCGTGGAAACCGGCCTCGACCATCCATCCCGCGCATTGCCCGGGCGTCGGGCGAATCGCCAATGTGGGGCCGCGAGGCGTCGCAATGTCGCTGCGCCAATGGATGACAGAAATCTTTCCGCCGTCGTGCAGCACACGATGAGTTTCCCGCAGCAATTTCACCGGCTGCTCCAAATGCAGCAGGTTGAAGATCATCGCATGAGCTTGGGTTCCATCGTCCAGTCCTGTGCCTGACGCGACGAAGTCTCGTACTGTGGCAACGACGTTGCGCACTCCTTGCCTCATCGCCCTCCGCCGCACGCGTTCCACCATTCGCGGCTCGATGTCCAGAGCTGTGACGATTCCCTGCGTGCGCAGCGCTGCAGGCACTGTGAAGGTGCCATAGCCGCACCCCAATTCAACCAAATCGCCGGCAACACCGTCCCTGCCGAGCAGCACTTCGACAGCGGCGTCGGCATCAAAAAAGCTCGCCCAAACCGTTTCCTCCGGCATTCCGCTCTCGCGTCCCTTCATGAACTCCCCGTTCTCCGCGCCGTTAATCGCTGAGTTATCTCCCTGCCCCTTGCTCATTCATCGGCGATCTTGTGTATCGGGCGCCGCAGAGTGCCGAATGAAATGCCGTCCCGCTCTGCACATCGCTTCCAATAGTCGTACGGATTCTTGTTCTGATCCTTTGTTAAACCGGCTCTCGTAGCCTACTGCGTTACTGACCTGAGCGACCAATCCAACCGGGAATTTGCGCCGCGCAGCGAAGGCAAACAACGAGGCGGCCTGCATCTCGACGGCAAGAACTCCAGCTGCCGCGTGACTCTCTAACTGCTGCTGCGTTTCGCGATAAGGGGCATCTGTGGTCCAAACCAGACCGCGCGTCACGGCAACGTCAAGTTGTTTCAGCTCGCGCTCGATCCAGTCCGGAACAGACTCAGGTGCGTCAACGCGCTCGCCGGGAGGAAGGTAGTGGAAAGAAGTTCCTTCATCGCGCACAGCCGACGTCGCAATCACAAGGCTCGGAATCGGGAGATCGGCGAGTACTCGCCCAGCCGAGGTCAAGCCCAGGATTAATTCGACTCCAGCAGCCGCAAGTTGTTCCGCCACCAGAACCGTGTATGGCCCGCCAATCGTTCGCGGAATGATCCCACATTCGAGTCCATCAACCGAAAAGGCGAACATGGTCGTATGAAAACAGGGCCAGAGCCTCCAGTTTCGCGCGCGGCAGGCAAACACAAGGCCATCTGTCAGGTCGCCGTCGAAATCCAGCACGCAGACGGATGGAGGCGCCTCGATGGCCAGCCCGCGCTCGGCACGCACGGCGGCAATCAGGGCTTCCGGTGTAAACGCAGTTGGCTCACTGAGCGGGTGATTCAATAAGGCCAGGTTATCCATTCGGTTCAATCGCACCTTGGCAAACATTGACAAACATTCATTCAGTATTCAATTGTACAATTGAATACTAAACAGGTGCAATCGTTCCCATGCAAAAGAATATCTACGAACAGCTCGCGCGCCTGGGCAAAGCCATTGCCAGTCCCTCTCGCCTCGAATTGCTCGATCTTCTGTGCCAGGGGCCACGGACGGTTGAAGCGTTGGCGCGCGAGGCAAAGCTTAGCGTGGCGAACACCTCGCAACATCTTCGCGTGTTGCATAGCGCGCGACTTGTAGAAGCTGAGAAGGCGGGGCTGTTTGTGACCTATCGGCTCGCAGACCCGGTAGTTTGTGAGTTTTTCCAAAGCCTGCGCTCCTTGGCCGAAAAGCGGCTTGCTGAAGTGGAATCGATTCTGCGACTGTTCAGGGAATCTCCCGGCTCCCTGGAGGCCGTCGAGAAGAAGGCGCTCGTGGGCCGAATCCGCAAAGGCGATGTCATCCTCCTCGACGTTCGCCCTGTGGAGGAGTATCGGGCCGCGCATATTCCAGGCGCCGTCTCGGTTCCTTTGAAGGAACTGACCCTGCGATTATTAAAGCTGCCGCGCAACAAAGAGATTGTGGCTTATTGCCGTGGTCCATACTGTGTCCTCGCCGCGCAGGCCGTGAAAATGTTGAGAACCAAAGGCTTTCGCGCTGTCCGACTCGAGGACGGCATTCCCGAATGGCGAGCACAAGGATTCTCCGTGGTTGCCGGCGAAGAACCGAGATGAAGACCGATTCTTCGCCCGCCACCACCGCCCACACCACTCTCCGCCGCCTCGCTCCCTTGCTCCCCTGGCCCCTTTTCCCCTTAGTCCCCGCCTTTCTGTCAAGCCCCGCGACCGCCCCAAACCCGCGCAAACCATTGAAAATACTCTCCAAAAACTGTCCGCCAAGTTTGCCGATCATTTGCCCCTTCCGGCGCATACTCATTCCATGATCCACTTCCATCACCCTCTTCCACGAATCACAATCCCAGCCAGAACCGCTTCCTCAACCGCCGCCGCGCGTCGTCCATTCCCTCCAAAAATAAAACGGAAGTATGCACTTTACGCAAGGGGGCTATCGGAACGCCGCCTCGATGCCGTCCATCATCGCATTCGCGCATTCTAGGACGTTCCTACCGTCCAGAATTAGATCACTGTGCGCGACTGTGAATCGCCAAGTCTTTTCCTTGACCTCTTGAGAGGTATATCCCCGGATAATCGTCGTCCGCACAACGACTTCCTTAGACGCCTTCCGGAACATAACTTTGCGCATGAAGATCGGCATCAGTTTTCTTCCAAAGGAGAATTCGCAACCTGCGGGCGTAAAGGTGAAAGCGTGATCTCCGGCTAGGCGCATCTCTGAATTTAACGATTCGAGATTATCTCCCGTTAGGCTCTTCAGAGACTCAAAGAACAGCGGTGAATCCGAAGTGATTATGTTGTCCTCTGTCTGCCGCTTGGACAGCCGTGCATCGTCCAGCGTCAACTCTCTCATGATCTCCTGAGCCTTCAGGGTTCCACCTTCTCCAGCCATTTTGTCTCCCCACCTTGCGGACATAATAGCGGGAAAATACAAAGGGGCAAAGGTTTCGTAACTGTTACACGCTGTTCGTCCTCTTCGGCTCGTTAAGCTCCGCGATGCACGGGCAGCAGCAGCAACCAATGTGCGCCGGGGGAACCTCATCTCCGGACGGAAATGCTTGGCCCAACGGGATTGACCCCGCATTAGCGTTCAAATCACATACATCTCGCCCTTTATGCAGGCTGCTTTTCCGCCATTTGATAGATTTAACGATGCCCGTGCGCTTCCATGCTGCCAGATTGCCGTGGCACATTGCTAAGCTGCCTTCCGTTTCGGCGACGGTCCGCGATTGCTCCTTAGTAAATCCTGACGCCGCACGGATACTCTCCGTAAGTTCTGACATTGATGTTTCCTTGCTGAATGCCTCTGTCATGATCTTTCGGATTGCCAGCCGTACTAACTCTGAGACGGGCCATTTCTCGCTCGGCTCCATGCTCGTTTCGCCGTCGTACCATTTCGTGCCTAGCCGTTCGCCAGCATGTTCTTGCGCCCACGCCATCGCTATCTGGTTTACGTCGCTGATGACTCGGCTGGTATTCGTGCGCTGTACTGTCACTTCGGCCAACCTTCTGCGGGCTTCTTCTTTTGCAGTGATCGCTTCATCGCGTCCTGCCATCGTCCACGAATTTTCAACACGTCCGGCTTGGGGCCGCGCTTCGTGCCAGCTCTTGCAGCGGGAATTCGTTTTGCCGCTTTCTTCGTTGCCATTTTGAACCGCTCCCTTAATTCGCGGTTGACTGCCTGTACATCATGCGCTTGCCCTCGGCTGCTTTAATTGCCAGTACCGTGCGCTCTCCGTCATTCAGCTTCCGAGCATTCCAGAGAAAATCCGCTTGCCACAGGTAGCGATGGAGATATTCGGTGCTGACATTGTGATAGATGCCAACGATGCTGCGCTTCAAAAGAGCATGGCTGCTTTCGGCAGTATTTGTGTGAACGTCGCCGCGAACATATTCCTTGACTCCATGCTCTACCACATCGTGACCGCCCGCAAACTCCGCGCCAATGCCACTATAGCCGCGCCATTCATCGCTGCAAATCCTGGCTGATCTGTCTACTTCTTCGCGGATGGCCTGTTTCAATGTCGCGCCGGTTACGTCCGCTACGACCCGACGACGGATTCCGCCCTGCCGCTGGACCGCCGCGAATACTGGCGTCTTGCTTGTTCCGCGCCCGCGCTTACTGCTCCCCTTCACGCGGGGTTTGCCGCCAATGTATGTTTCATCGACCTCGACCGTACCAGTCAGAGGCGCTTCCGTTCCATCCGGAGCCATCGCAAAGCGAATCCGATTCATCAGGAACAAAGCCGATTTGTAGCTGATCTGGCAATGCCGCTTGATTTCGAGAGCCGAGACACCTTTCTTCGATGTAGCCGCTCTCCAGAACGTGTAGCACCAATGCCGGAGGTCGATACGCGATTCCTCATAGACTGTGCCAATGCGGACGGTGTATTGCTGCTTGCAATCCCGGCAACGCCATAGGTAACGGCTATTGCGTTCGCCAGTCTTGGCATCGACCATCTTGTAGACATTCACGCTCCCGCAGTGGACACAGCAAGGATTCGCGCCCCATCTTTGCTGCTCCAAAAACTCGACAGCCGCGAGTTCGTTCGAGCAGGCAAGTGGTATCCGTTCGATTACCGCCGAGTCCGAAAGTTGATGTTTACGGTCTCTCTTTGTCATGCTTTTATTATGCTACTTGACGCAAGTTGTGTCAAGTAAAAAATAAGAATAATGGCTTTGTCGGATTGTGGATTTCCTGTACGATGTCCCCAACAATAGGCGTAGGGGGTAGCGCAAAAGTGACATCGCAAACCAAGCAATTCATTGAGATGGGCGATATTCTCTCGCTTCGCTGTGACTGCAAGGAATGCGGAGCGTCCCTTTCCTTGCCTATCGGCTTCGGTCTGGCCAAGTCCCTCTTAAGCTGCCCGAAGTGCAGAAAGCCGTGGCTTCAATTCGAGGGGGGCACCTACCAGATTACGGTTGATGACTTTGCGAAGAGGGTAGAGGAACTGAAGCAACTGCTGCCCACTATTGGCTGCAAACTCTACGTCGAGATAGCGCCAGAGGCGGATTCGTAGCCCCCTTGCGTAAAGTGCATACTTCCGAAATAAAAATGTGTGCCCTATTCTCGGTGCAAATTGCACTTAACCCTTTCAGCATCAACACAATTGCCTCAAAAACCGTGCCGATTTTCGTCGATTTTTTGCGATTTTTTGCGATTTTTTGTACTAAAGCGGCCCTATTTCGCCCCCAAATCGCCCCCAGCCGCGTTGGAGGCGAAATGCCAACTAGGCTCTTGCCTCAATTCCATGGTTTCCGGTATGCTGCAAAAATCCAAAACCCGGGGGATCGGCATGGCGGAACCATGCTTCATTAAAAAGGGCTCGAAGCCGCATGTGTGCGGCGTCCACAATGTGCCGCTCGCGCAGCACCAAAGTTCTGACCATTTGGATACGTCAGGACTCGGAGCCTTCACTTTTCTCGTGTGCCCGGTCAGCGGTTCCGTGGTCCGCGAAACGCCAACAAAATCCTAGAACGCCTACCCTCTTGCCCTTCTGCTCCATTTCACCCGCCCATTGTTCTCTCGGTAGCTCGTTCCCTGCATTCCAATCCGCTCCCCGCTCCGTCAAAACTGAAAGCTGACTTGATCGCTGACTCGCTGACTCGCTGCTTTCATGCTCTACACTCGTCAGAAAGGTGATTTCCCCCGTAAAGGACCCTCCATTGAAACGGCCTTACTCCCGTACATTCGCTATCTCCGCGCTCCTGTTGCTCTCGCTTGCGCTTGGTCTCCGCGCGCAAAGCCCGGCGCCAGCTTCTTCCGCCACGGCCGCTCCAGCTTCGCCCACCACCTCGCTTGAAGACCGCCGCAAGGCCCTCAACGACGTCTTCCACGATTACTGGGAGGATCGGCTTAAGCACGATCCCGAGTTCGCCTCCGTCATCGGCGACCTGCGCTACAACGACCAGATCGACGACTACTCCGTCGCAGCCGTCAACGATAAGCTGGCCCGCGAGCAGCGATTCCTGCTCCGCCTCGCAGCCATCGATCCGACTGGTTTTACGAATCAGGAAAAGATCAGCCAGGATCTGCTGGTTCGCGATCTCGAGGAAAACCAGGAGGCTGCGGAGTTCAAGGAGTGGGAGATGCCCCTCACCCAGATGGATGGCATCTACTCCGAATATCCCCTCCTGGTCGCCGAGCTCAGCTTCAACACCGTAAAGGACTACGACGATTGGATCGCGCGCCTGCACGCCATTCCCCACGCCTTCGATCAGGTCACGGCGAATATGGAGATCGGCATGGACGATCACCGCGTGCCGCCCAAATATCTCCTCTTAAAAGCGCTTGATCAGGTGAAACAACTCGCCATTCAGAAGCCGGAAGACTCGCCTCTGGCCATGCCGCTTAAAAACTTCCCCGCTTCGATTTCAGCTACGGAACAGGCGCGCATCAGGACTGAAACACTCGACGCGATTTCGAAGGAAGTCTTGCCGGCCTACACTCGTTTCGCGCGCTTCCTTGAGGTCAGCTACATCCCCGCCGGCCGCGATCAGCCGGGAATCGCAGCCCTAACTGACGGCGCAAAGTACTACCAGTTCCTCATCAAGCGCACCACCACGACCGACCTGACCGCCGCTCAGATTCACCAGATTGGCCTCGACGAGGTCGGCAAGGATGAGACCACGATGCTGGCCATCGCGCAGAAGCTTGGCTTCAAGGATTTGGCCAGCTTCCGTGCCAGCCTCAAGACGAATCCCAAGCTGCACCCGGCCTCGGCTGATGCGCTCGTCGCGGCCTACAAAGGCTACCTGGGGCCCATGCAGGCTCGGCTGCCCGAGCTCTTCGGCACACTGCCCAAGGCTCCGTTTGAAGTTGCTCAGGTTCCCGACTACGCCGCCAAAACTTCGGCGCCAGCGTACTACGAAGAGGGCACGCCCGACGGCTCCCGCCCCGGCCGTTTATTCATCGACACGTACGACGCAGAGCATCGCAACCTCTACAGCGTGGAGTCGATCGCCTACCACGAGGGCATCCCCGGCCATCACCTGCAGATTTCCATCGCGCAGGAGTTGACGGGCGTTCCCGAGTTCCGCAAATTCGAGCAGTACACGGCATACGTCGAGGGTTGGGCTTTCTACTCCGAGCATCTGGGCAAGGACATCGGCCTTTACCAGGACCCGTACTCCGATTATGGCCGCCTAGAGAACGAAACCTGGCGCGCCATCCGCCTCGTCGTCGACACCGGCGTACATAGCGAAGGCTGGACCCGCGACCAGATGGTCGACTACTTCCGTGCACACTCCGCCATTGACGAGCCGAGCATGCAGGCCGAGGTCGACCGCTACGTTGCATGGCCCGGCCAGGCGCTGGCCTACAAAATCGGCCAGCTCAAGATTCTGGAACTCCGCGACCGCGCGAAGAAAGCACTCGGAGACAAGTTCGACATTCGCGCCTTCCACGACCAGGTCATCGACTCCGGCGCGTTGCCCCTCGACGTCCTCGAGCACCGCATCGACGCCTGGATCGCGGCGGAAAATCAGTGATCAGGGGTCAGGGATCAGGGATCAGGGGACAGGGATAGGGGTCAGGGATAGCGTCTCAGGCACCGCGCGCACCTGCCGCAAATTGACCGCATAAATGCGGACAATTCGCGTTTCAAATAGATGCATTCAAGCGAATAAATCGCGTTCCAAATGTAGGCATATATGCCTACATTTCCCGCAATTTTCGTCCAAGTCGCCCAAATGTGCGCATATAAATGTGCGTTTTTCGCGAAATGAGCACTTATAAGCCTACAAAAGACAGCGAAATGTACGCATTTATGCCAAGTAGCAAAACTCCATAACCATGCGCAGTTTTGAATGTTACGTGTCCGACTCCTCGCTTACTTCTGCTTCCTCATTACCTGCGGGCCGCTCGGGCGGCAGCCCAATGGGTTGGGTGAGCGCACAGGCCTGTTACCGTCAACCGAGAAACCTACGGAGGCAGATTGGCGGGCCCTGGCCGACTTACCGTTATCCATTAGTTCTCGACAAGAGACGCGAGGATTTCGCGTTAATCGAGAACGTTTCACTTGGCATGACTTCCCAACTGCAGACGGCTCGGTCGTCCTGTCACAAAACACACCGTTACTTTTACACTTCTCAAAGCTTTTGTCGTGTGAGCAAAACAACACAGAGCGGAGCGGCCCGGAGGATCAAAATCGTGAAATGCCCATGTTCACCTGCCCGATGCATCCGGACGTCCACAAGACCGAAGGTGGCAGTTGCCCGAAGTGTGGAATGGCTCTGGAGCCGGAAACTGTCAGCGCGCCCATCACCCACTCTCAATACACATGTCCCATGCACCCGCAGATCGTGCGCGACCAGCCCGGGAATTGCCCCATCTGTGGGATGACCCTTGAGCCAATGACGGTTACTGTCGTCGAAGCCGATCCTGAGCTCGACAGGATGACGCGACGGCTCTGGGTCGGCATCGGCCTCACCCTCCCGCTTCTCACCGTTATGATCTCAGACCTACTACCAAGTCATCCGATTCAGCATCTGCTCGCGGGCCGGAGTCTTGGATGGGTGGAGTTTGCGTTTGCAACCCCGGTAGTTCTCTGGGGAGGCTGGCCGTTTTTCCAGCGCGGGTGGACTTCGATCGTAAGCCTCCACCTGAATATGTTCACGCTGATCTCGATTGGCTCAGGCTCGGCTTACCTCTACAGCGTTGTAGCAGTGTTTTTGCCACAGCTCTTTCCCGCATCGTTTCGGGATATGTCGGGCCAGCTCGGCCTCTACTTCGAGGCAGCCGCCGTTATTACAGTGCTTGTCCTCCTCGGCCAGGTTCTGGAGCTGAAAGCGCGGAGCCAGACAAGCGGCGCGATCAAAGCCCTGCTTGGACTCGCACCCAAGACAGCGCGTCGTATTTCCCCCAACGGCACTGATGAGGACGTGGACCTGAAGGCCATCAAGGTCGGCGACAAGCTCCGTGTCCGTCCGGGCGAAAAGATACCGATCGACGGAGTGGTTATTGAAGGCAGCAGCTCCGTGGACGAATCGATGGTCAGCGGCGAGCCCATTCCGGTCGAGAAGACTGTCGATGCCAAGGTCACCGGAGGAACGATTAACGGGACAGGCAGCTTCGTGATGAAGACTGAGCGCATTGGTGCCGACACCTTGCTTGCACAGATCGTGAAGATGGTAAGCGAGGCCCAGCGTACCCGCGCTCCAATCCAGAGACTGGCAGACGTAGTGGCTTCCTACTTTGTGCCAGCGGTGCTCCTGTCCGCAGTCATCACCTTTCTCGTATGGGCGATCTATGGGCCGCCGCCGCATTACGCTCATGCCTTAGTCAATGCGGTGGCGGTGCTGATTATTGCGTGCCCATGCGCTCTCGGGCTTGCAACGCCCATGGCGATTATGGTCGGGACGGGAAGGGGAGCCGGTGAAGGTGTCCTCATCAGCAACGCCGAGGCGCTTGAAATCCTGGAGAAGGTTGATACCCTCGTTGTCGATAAGACAGGCACGTTGACTTTGGGCAAACCGAAGATGACAGAGTTGATTCCCGCCGAAGGCGTGAAAGACGCCGAACTGCTGCAAGCGGCAGCCAGTCTCGAGAAGGCAAGCGAGCATCCGCTCGCCGCAGCGATCCTTGCGGCTGCCAAGGAAAAGAACATCGAGCTGGTTGCAATCGATAGCTTTCAATCGGTGACGGGTAAAGGTGTCAAAGGCACTCTGGGGGGCAAACAGGTTGCGATCGGCAACGCTGCGCTCATGACCGATCTCGGCGCTTCTCCTGAATCATTGCGGAACAAAGCGGAAGCTCTTCAGAAAGAGGGCCGGACGGTCATGTACGTTGCGCTGGGAGGGAAGTTCGCCGGTCTGATCGCCGTCGCTGATCCAATTAAGGACTCGACAGCGGAGGCCATCGAGCAGTTGAAGCGCGAAGGCATCAAGGTCGTTATGGTTACAGGCGACAACCATGCGACCGCGGAGGCAGTCGCACGGAAGCTTGGCATCGACTTTGAAGCCGATGTGCTGCCCGACAAAAAGGCAGCGGTCGTGAAAAAGCTGCAAAATGCCGGTGCGACTGTTGCCATGGCCGGAGACGGAGTAAACGATGCTCCAGCCCTGGCACAGGCTCATGTCGGGATTGCTATGGGGACTGGGACGGATGTTGCGATGAAGACAGGTGGGATCACCCTGATAAAAGGTGACCTTCGGGGCATTGTGAAGGCTCGCCGATTGAGTCACCTCACGATGAATAACATTCGCGAGAATCTCTTCTTTGCCTTCTTCTACAACGCCCTTGGTGTCCCGTTGGCTGCAGGCGTTCTCTACCCTGCGTTCGGTCTGCTTCTAAACCCGATGATCGCTGCAGCTGCAATGAGCTTCAGCTCAGTTTCGGTGATCGCCAATGCGCTGAGGTTGCGCGCCGCAAAGCTATAAGCTGTCGCAGGCAACTGTCCAGCGTCTGGCGAATGCGGGCTAAAGGCCGTTACGGTAACAAAGCTCGCGAGGATCAGCAACAAGCCTGCTGAAGCCGAAGAAAATCGGGTCAGTACCAGCAAACGCCGATATCGCGCGAAGGGTTCCGGCGTCTCGTTCAATCGACGAAGCGGGTACTGCGCCAATGGAACGTGTTTCAAAAATGGTCCTATAGAATCCGGTTGTTATCCCTCAGGGGTTGAAACCCCTATTTTTGTTGCCTTTTTCGGCCCGGCTAAGGCCGTGCCCTTGTTACAAAGCTAATTTTTGAAACACGCTCCAGATTGATGGCCATTTTCTGCCCAGCTAAAGCCGAACTCAATTTGCTGCTCTTACGGCACGGCTAAAGCCGCGCCCCTTCAAAGCATCGAATTCTTTCAAACTGACCCGGCGCTGCCGATGCAAGAAGGCGAGAGTGCCGGCGTGATATTCTTTCGAGTTCGCGCAACCATTCGGGTTCGCGCAAGCGGCGGCGAGTGCCGCAGGCAAAATTCAATGCCGCTGCGGGATCGAATGCCGTCGCGGATTTGGGCGGATAGGGATTGAATGCCGCTGCGGAATGCAGCGGATGGAGAAGGTCAATGACGAGTGGGAAAAGTGGGAAGCGTTATTTGATTTTGGCTTGCATGATTTCGTTCGGATTCGGTTGCGAGCTTTACGCGCAGGCTGGGGCCGCACAGGCTGGGGGACAGGCTGGGGGACAGGCTGGGGGACAGGCTGGGGCCGGACAGGCTGGGGCCCCGCAAGCCGGAGCGCCCGTGGATACGACGGTGTGCGATGTGGTGAAGAAGCCGGAAGCGTTCGACGGCAAGATTGTGCGGATTAAAGGCACCGTGTTCGCCGGATTTGACGAGTTTGCGATCAAGGACGCGACGGATCCCAACTGCGGATACACCGTGAATGCGATCTGGCTCGATTATCCGACAGGAACGAAGGGCAAAGCGGGTCCGGCAGCCCTGCTGACGATACAGCCGGCGAAGGGTTTCACTGGCAAGATCACGCCGCCTGCGCGCGCTGTGGTGACGCTGGACAGGACTGGGGACAAGGGTAAGGACTTTAAGCAATTCGATTCGCTGTTGGCGCAAAAGCACGAGAAGGGCCTGGACATGTGCCTGGGATGCACGCGCTACGAGGTGACAGCGACGCTGGTAGGCAGGCTGGACAGCGTGGCCGATGCGACACTGAAGCGCGATGCCGCGGGGAAGATTGTGGGCTTTGGCGGATTTGGGAACATGAACGCTTATCCCGCGCGACTGGTGCTTGAATCGGTTACAGATGTGACGCCGAAGGAGATTGATTTTTCTAAAAGCGACGCCGAGACGACAGGCGGTGCTAAGGGAGGAGGAAACGATTACGGGGCCAACCCGTATGGCGGCGGCGCGGGCTACAACGGCGGCGGCATGGGAGGGGGAGGGGGAAACGGAATCGATCTGAAGGGTGCAGTTGCCGCTGCACAAAAAGGCGCTGACGCTATGGCTGCGAGCCCCGCCAAAGACGCTGCGGAAAAGGCGGCATCGGTCTACGGAAAGGCGAGTGAGCACTCGACAGGGGTCTTTGTCGCCAATGGGCCGGCGAACGAGGCTTCGCCGAATGATGAGAATTTGGGTGCCAAGGACTCACCGGACGGAGTGCAGTTTAATTGCACATTCAACTCGGATCGCCTGCAGGGAGATTCGCTGACGAGGGCCGTGCTTCATATGGGTGAGCACGTGACCGAATTGCGAGATCCAGCAAAAGGAAACGAAGCCGCACCGGCCTATGCTCTTGAGTCCGACGCATGGGTGGTGACGTCAGTGGGAGCGGCGTTTGCTGGACAGAAATTTCTGACGCTGCCGGGCGGGTACCTGATTTGGGATAGCAATTGGTCCGTCGCCGACCGCACTGACAAGATGACGGCCGTACTGAAAGATTTTCTGAATAACGAAGCAGCGCTGAGCCAGTAGGCGGACGGGCAGCAGCTTAGACCACCGTCCGCGAAAGGCAAGCGCACGCAGACGCGGAACTGCGGCAGACGGAACTGCGGCAATCTTGGCGCTGCGGACTCTGAATGACGAATTCAGGCGGCGATTTACGGTTAAGGGGCACGGGGGCACGCTGCTCATGCGAGTATTCTTGTGAGATGCAGGTCGGGTGGCGCGCTGAAAACTCACCGTGCGCCGGAATCAATCTGAATGAAGGGAAAAGCGACAATGGCCGAGATCGCCGTGGAGGCACCGCAAACTCCTGCGAAGCTGCCCCAGGTCCGCGTGGCGGTTCTGGGCGCGGGCAAGATGGGTGGCATCCTGTTGCAGGCGTTTTTGAAGGAGAACCTGTTTGCCGCAGACAAGATTCATGCGACCGTGGGCCACGCTGAGCGTGCGCTTGCTTTGAGCACGCAATGGGGCGTGGACGTGAGCACCAACAACCTCGAAGCCGTGAGGCAGTCGGATTTGATTCTTGTTGGGGTGAAGCCGTTTCAGGTTTCGGACCTGATCGCTGAGATCAAGCCAGCGCTTACGCCGGCCAAAACGCTGGTGTCGTTTGCGGCGTCAGTTAAGACGCGTTCCATTGAGGACGCTGCGGGGATGCAAATTGCCGTGGTTCGCGCCATGCCCAACACACCCTCTGCGCTGGGCGCCGGTGCGGCTGCCTTGTGCCGCGGGCGTTTTGTTTCCGATCAGCAGATGGAGTTGGCACAGCGCATATTTGAGACCGTGGGCCGCACGGTGCTTGTGGATGAGAAGCATATGGATGCGGTGACCGGGCTATCGGGTTCCGGTCCGGCGTATCTCTACATCATTATTGAAGCGCTGGCCGAGGCGGGGGTGAAGGTAGGCCTGCCGCGCGACATTGCTACGCAACTGGCTGCGCAAACCGCTTACGGCGCTGCCAAGATGGTGCTTGAGACTGGCTACCACCCGGCGCTGCTGAAAGACGCTGTGACTACGCCCGCGGGATGCACGATCGACGGCATTCTGGAATTGGAGGAAGGTGGGCTGCGCGTAACGCTGATCAAAGCGGTGATGCGGGCCACTGAGCGAGCGCGGCAGTTGGCGGCGGAATGAAACCGCGCTGATTCCGTCACTCCGCGACGAAATGCCTCGCCCATGCAACGTCCAAACTGGCTTCCCTCATACTTACCCGAACTTGACGGCCTGCGCGGCATTGCGATTCTGGCGGTGGTCCTCTACCACTGCCAACTGCGCCTCGAGGGTACGTGGCTCTATTACGCGAGCCTGTGGGGATGGGCGGGCGTCATTTTGTTTTTTGTTCTCAGCGGGTTTTTGATTACATGCATTCTGTTGGGAACAAGAGACAAGCCGCATTACCTGCACAACTTTCATGGCCGCAGGGCGCTGCGCGTGTGGCCGGTGTATTTGCTTGTCCTGGCGGTTGTTTACCTGAACGCGCCATGGTTCATTGGCCCCGGCGTGTGGGACGCGATCAGGACTGCGCCGTGGCTAGCCTACATATTCTGCGTGCAAAACCTGTTTCATCTGGCCTTGCCTGCGGCGCTCGCGCCTACCTGGGCGTTGGCGATTGAAGAGCAGTTCTACTTTGTGTGGGCACCGGTGGTGCACGTGCTTCGCCGACCCTGGATGCTGGCCGCGTTGCTGACGGCTGCGCTGGTGGCATCGCCGATGCTGCGTCACGCGAATCTGCACTGGATGACACCGACAAACACGCTGATCCATCTGGACGGGATTGCTCTGGGCAGTTTGATGGCGCTCGCATTTTACACTTTGAAGCTCGGCCGGCGGGCATGGCTGGTGATCGGCCTTGTCGCGTTTGTGTCGGGGATCGGAGCTGCGGCGACCATCGCGGGGGGGACATCGCTGCTGGATTCGGCGCTGGCGGTGGGTTTTGCCGGCGCGATGCTGGCGGCCGTAGCATCGAGCGGCGCGCGCAACCCGATAAGCGCGGCGCTGCGGCGAGGACCGCTGGCCTTTTATGGCCGCATCAGCTACGGGCTTTATATGACGCACATTTCGGTCTTTATTTACTTCGGCTGGTTCGATGCGCGGATGGATTCGTACGGCATCGCGGGAAATCTGGCGGTTGTGGCCTTTCGTTTTGTGACGACGACCGTAGTGGCGACTGTGCTCTGGTACGGATTTGAATCGCAGATTCTCAAGCTGAAGCGCTACTTTTAGGATCGCAGCTCATTGGCGTGTGACATCAGTCACCCTTGGCGTTTCGAAGTGGCTGCTACGATTGAACCCAGATGGTTCACTAGGTTTCGCGGACATCACCGCAAGCTGTTTCGTGCCTGGGATCCGCGGTGAACTTCATTCAGTGAATGATCGGTAACGGGCACATTTGCGTTCAATCACTCGCCAGCTTGCTAATTTCCCTGGCCGACACCTTGAAAGGTTCTTGATTCATGCCCTCATTTTCGATTTTGGTGTTGAACAGCGGTTCTTCTTCCATCAAGTTTTCGATTTATGAAGCCGGCAATGGAGCGCGCACACGGCTTGTCGAAGGCGCCGTCGATGGCATCGGCACCGATCTAGGGAAGTTCTGGATCGAAGACGCCAGCGGAAAGAAGCTTGTGGATCAGACGCCGCCGGTGCCCAGCCGCGCAGTCGCCTTCAGCCTTGTAGCCGACGCACTCAAATCGGGAAAGTTCTCTGCGCCGGCAGCTGTCGGACATCGCATGGTGAGCGGCGGACCAACCGTTCAGGAGAACCAGAGGATCACGCCGGAACTGATCGACGAGATGGAGAGCTACACGGAGTTTGCTCCGCTGCACACGCCGATTGCCATATACATCATGCGCGAGGCGCTGAAGCTGTTTCCGGGAATTCCGAATTTTGTGATTCTGGACACGTATTTTCATCGCACGATGCCGGAGGTGGCAAAGCACATGCCTATTCCGGAGGAATACTCTGCGATGGGCGTGCGGCGATACGGGGCGCATGGGATCTCGTACGAGTCGATTGTGTACCAGTTGCAACCCAACGTGCCGGAGAGGCTGATTGCGGCGCACCTGGGGAACGGCGCGTCGATTTCGGCGATTCGTTATGGTAAATGTATCGACACATCGATGGGCCTCACGCCAACGGGCGGCATCATCAGCGGGACGCGGACAGGCGATATCGATCCTGGCGTGCTGTTGTTTATTCTGCGCAAGATTGCGGAGACGACTGAGAGCGCGTCCGCAGCGGCCGATCAGCTCGAAGCAGTCGCCAGCAAAAAGGCCGGTTTGCTGGGCGTAAGCGATCTTTCGAACGACATGCGCGACCTGCGCGAGGCGATTAAGGAAGGCAACGCGAAAGCGCGGCTGGCAGTGGACAAGTTTGTGTGGACGATTCAGAAGTGGATCGGAAGCTATGTAGCTGAGCTTGGCGGGCTGGACATGCTCGTATTCACCGGCGGCATTGGAGAGAACGACATTGATTCGCGGGCGGAGATTTGTGCAGGGCTGAGTGCGCTGGGAATTGTGCTGGACGAAAAGCGCAACAACGTGCGCGGCGCGGCCGTGATCTCCGCGGAGAACTCCGCCGTGGTTGTGCGAGTGATCCCTCCGCTTGAAGATCTCATGATCGTGAATCATGTGGTGAGGCTGCTGGGCGAGTAGCTTCCTGGCGCTCAGCAACGTTAAACGCCGAGGTGCACCGAATGAACCTCGCGCGCCGTGTTTGGTCTAAACTGAAGGGTTCGACTCGGAGATTCGTATGACCGTCACTGCCGCACCGGCACAGATTCATCGCCTTCCTTCGCTCGCCTTGCGGCGGTTCGCCTGGGCAGTGCTGGCCTACTTTATTGCGGTCATTTTGTGGGGCGGGTTGGTGCGCGCAACGGGGTCGGGGGCTGGTTGTGGAGATCACTGGCCGTTGTGCAATGGGACGATGATTCAGCACTCAGCGCGCATCGATACGATGATCGAGTTTACGCATCGCATTACGAGCGGGCTGTCGTTTTTTTCCGTTGTGGCGTTGCTCGCGTGGACATTCGCACGCACTGATCGCGGCCACCTTGCGCGTCCTGCGGCGATTGTGGCGGTTTTGTTCACTTTGATCGAGGCGGCGCTGGGAGCATTCCTGGTCAAACTTGGGCTTACCGCACAGAGCCGGTCGCCGCTGCGCGCGCCCTACCTGGCGCTGCACCTTACTAACACAATGTTGCTTCTGGCCGCACTGACGCTGACGGCGCACCTGTTCAGCCGTCGAAACGGCTTTCTGCGCGGCAGGATTCACATCGTCGCGCCGTTTGGAGTTGTCGCATCGATCGTGGCTGTGCTCATCGTCGCGGTTACCGGATCGCTGGCTGCGCTGGGCGATACTCTCTACCCGGCAAGTTCGTTAGGCGCGGCGTTGGCGCAGGATTTCGCGGCAACAAGCGGATGGCTTTTGCGCTGGCGCTGGACGCATCCTGCCGTCGCATTCGTGGCCGGCGTCTTTCTTATATGGCTGCTGGTTCGCGCCGCTAAAAGTTCAAAGTACTGGGACAACCGCAAGCTCTCCGCAGTCATCCTGATTCTGTTGGCCGCTCAGTTCGTGCTGGGAGTTCTCGATGTGGTGTTTCTAGCTCCGGTTTGGCTTCAGATTGCGCACCTGCTTGGCGCTGACCTGCTCTGGGTCGCGCTTGTCGTGCTGGCGGCGCGACTGACGCTGGAGCCGGTGGAGCAGCGGAGTTAGGCAAAATGCCCCCTGTGGGGCCTTTTGTTCTTCGGAACGGCTTGATCGTCTTCTGTCTATTGCGCGGGGCTTCCCCGGTCCCCGAATGCGAGGGACCGGGGGCACCCGCCGCGGGCACACGCTTGAGTCAACGAAAATGCCCCTTGCGGGGCCTTTTCTGTTCGAGAGAGAACGTGAGGCAAGTCGACTAGTCTTCGAGCTCGGGGTGGTAGTGGCTCTCCCAACCGAGATACCGCGCGGCCTCATGTATGGACTTCGATACGTCACTGAAGTTCGCTGCAACGTGGTGCTCGAATCCTTCACGGCAGATGTACTTGAGCAGTTTCTGCAGATGCGGAATTTCGGCCACGCCAGCGCCGCCGAAGGTTTCGAGCGGATCGTCGGTGAATCGGCCCGAGCCGGTGTATCCGCGGATGACGCCGCGCCGGTCGTCGGTGGAGTAGCGCGCGAAGCACATCGCGCCGGGCTTGATGATGCCTTCGCATGTGCCATAGGTGTTTTCCTTGCCCACCGTTCCGGCGATGATCTGCTGAAAGTCCATCCTGACCTCTTTAAAGAAATGCTTGGGCAGGTTGGAGCAGTGGAAGCATACGCATTTGTTGGGGTCCGTGCCGTAATTGTTGTTCCAGTCGAGCAAGGCCGAAGGCGTGCCGCTGGCCAGCGCCAGCATGTACATGCTGAGCGTGCCGGGGACATCGACCTCGCAGGCGGAGGGGATGAGCTCGTTCGACATCATGCTCATAATGGTGCAGGGCACCACGCCGAAGAATTCTTCCATCGAAGTCCAACACTGCACGGCGCTGATGGTGCAGTTGGTCTGCTTCATCCAGCCGTCGACGACCGCGCCGAGTTTGGCCATCTTGAGCAGAGCAGCTTCAGGAATACCCGCAGTGGTCACGTACTTTTTGATTGCCGCGAGCTTGGCCTGCGCCGCGTCGTCATTATCTTTCATGCGGTTGATGCGGCCGAAGATTTCCGAAAGATCGATAGGCTCGATGGAGATGCCAGATGTCTCGAGGATGCGCTCGGAGTAGCGAACAGTATTGAATGCGGAAGGACGCGCGCCGATCGCGCCGATCTTGAGATTCTTGAGGCCTTTCACGATGCGGCAGACCTGCGAAAACCATTCAAGGTCAGCCTTGAATTCGGGTGAGGTTACCGCCTCAGTATGCAGCGTGGTGAGCGAATAATTAATTCCGTACTGCATCATGTTGTTGCAGGCGCTCATTTTTCCGCAGAAACTATCTCGCCGGACTGCGATGGTCATATTGTCGGATCGGTCGGGCGTGGCCTGGACCAGCACGGGAACCTTCAGGCCAGAGAGACGGATGGCATCGACGATGCCTCGCTCTTCGCCAAAGTTGGGGAGCGTGACGATGATGCCGTCGATTTCTTCGGCGTGCTTCTTGAAGAGCTCGGCGCAGCGCTGCGACTCAGCGTAGGTTTCTACCGCGCCGTGTCGCGATTCTTCCGGACTCAGCACGATGGCCTTATCGCCCACCGCTTCCAACGCGGCGATGATTTCTTCCCGGCCCGTCTTGGCCAGATGGCCGGGGAAAAAGCCGCGATTTCCCACTACAATTCCAAAAGTCATTTTGCGTTGCGCTGCCATTTTCGTGCTCCTTGATTCCGCAATCACTGCTTAACCGTTGCGGCCCGGGCGAAACCGAATGCCATAAAAAAGGCCGAGAACCAACAACAAGCCGCCCCACCACACCGGGGCGTGCAGGTTGGCCAAAATCACAGTGGGGACGTGGCCGGTGGCGAGATCGAAGACCCCATCGCCAAAGATCATTGCGCCATAAACCGTCAACAACACCCCGATAAAGAACCAGATTGAAATATGTCCGGAACGCATGCGCAGTCTCCTTACCAGAAGTAGATATTGAGGCCCAGAAAGAGGACGATCGCAAGCGCGGCCCAGAGCCACTCGTTCTTGTAGATTGGCACTGGATCTTCCTTTGGGATTTTCGTCGCGCCGTAGACTACGCCATCCAACTCCGCCAGCGGCTTGGGCTTGGTAAACAAGCTCACTACGAAAGTGACGATGACGGTGACGGTGACCGACCACAGTGCGCGGTACATGTCTTGAGCCAGAGCCTGAGCTAGCGGCGAAAACGCCACATAGCGCACGGCCGAGGGATCGACCTTGACCCATGCATAAAGTCCAATCGAAGTGAGCGTGCCGATCAGCAGGCCCCAGAAGCCGGCCTGTCGCGTGGCGCGCTTCCAGAACATGCCCATCAACACCACGCCCAGCAGCGGCGAAATGAAGAAACTGAACAGCGCCTGCACATAATCCATGATGCCGGCCGCGGACATGACCATGTATGCCGTTCCAATGGAGATGATGACGCCGAGAATTGTAGCCCAACGTCCTACGGTCACGTAGTGTTCGTCGCGCGCACTTTTGACAATGAGCGGCTTGTAAATATCGTAAGTCCACACCGCCGAGAAAGCGCTGACGTTGCCTGCCATGCCACTCATGAAGCCGGCAATCAGCGCGGTGATGCCGAGACCGAGCAGGCCGGGAGCCATATAGCGGACCATCATCAGCGGCAGCACTTCGTTGTAGCTGTGCAGGCCCGAGCCGGGAGTCGCGAGATTCTGCCCAACCAGGTGCATGAGGCTGCCGTCGGGATTCTGCAGCACGACCAACCCCAGAAGGCCGGGCAGGATGACGATAAACGGCACGCCCATTTTGAAGAACGAGCCGATGACCGGCGCCATGCGGGCGGAGCGAAGATTTTTGGCCGCAAGTACGCGCTGTACGACAAGGAAGTCCGTCGTCCAGTAGCCGAAGCTGATGGCGAATCCAAGGCCAAAGACAATGCCGGTCCAATGAATGCCCATGGGATTGTCGGAAAAGTGGCCCATGCTACGCCACATATGGGTATAGTCGCCGGGCGGAACCAGGCCGCTTTGAACATTATGGGCAATCTTGGCCTTCAGGCCGTCCCATCCGCCCGCCTCAACGAGGCCCAGGATCGGCACCAGCAAAGCGCCACCCCAGATAAGCATGAACTGAAGGACTTCATTGAAGATGGCTGAGCGCAGGCCGCCCAGAGCAACGTAAGCAGCCACGGCCAGCGAGGAGACGATGATGGAGAAGTTGAGATCCCAGCCAAGCACAACCTTCATCACTTCAGCCATGGCGAACATGTTTACACCGCTCATAAGCACGGTCATGAATGCGAAGGAAAACGCAGAGACGATGCTCGCGCCCGGGCCATAGCGAAGCTTGAGGTAGCCCGGCACGGAGTGAGTTTTGCAGACGTAATAAAAGGGCATCATCACCATGCCGAGAAAGAGCATGGCGGGGATGGCCCCGACCCAATACCAGTGCGCCGCGAGAATGCCGTATTGATAGGCTGAGCCCGCCCAGCCCATCAGCTCCAACGAGCCCAAATTGGCGGAGACAAAGCTCAAGCCCGCGATCCACGCGGTCATTTCGCGCCCGGCCATGAAGAATTCTTCGCTGGTGTTGGCCTGCTTCTTGAGGTAGAAGCCAATCCAAATCACCATGGCGAAATAGATGGCGATGACGGCGATATCGAGCGGGCTCAGGCGGGCCAGCGGGCCGGCACTGAACGCAAGCAAGGACGGAAGCGAGCCGACAAATCCCCCGGTGACGGGAGCTGAGACCAACCCAAACATGGAAATCACCTGTACCGGCGAAAAAGCGTCCGCAAAGGCCGCTAGACGTTCGCACCTAAGTAAATTGCTTTACTCGAACACTTGTCAAGCAGAGTGGGCCTTTGCAAGACGTACCGCATCGTGCTGGAAGCTTCCGCGGTGAGGAGCCGGTCCGGAAAGATCCTGTCGGCGTAGTTTGAGTAAGCGTTTCCAAAACGGAGTTTAGCACACCGGGATTGGCATGGAATAACTCGCGGACCAGACCTGTTTAGCGCGGAACGGGGATGCAGAAGCTGGAATTAGTCGTTGCCGACCGCGACTTCGTGCAGCCAGTTGGGCGCTTTGAGGAGCTCGCGGGGACGCGGACCATCCGCAGCGCCGACGAGCCCGTCGCGCTCCATAAGATCAATCAAATGCGCGGCTCGGCCGTAGCCAACGCGGAGGCGCCGCTGCAAGAGCGATGTGGAGGCCTTGCCGAATTCAAAGACGAGACGAACAGCGTCGTCAAACATCGGATCGTCATCGTTGGCGTTTTCGTTGCCGCCTTCCAAGGCTGTGCGCTCGTCCTTGGGCGACTCGAGGAAGCCTTCGACGTACTCTGCCTGGCCCTGCGATTTCCAGAAATCAACCACGGCCGCGGTTTCTTTTTCGCTGACGTAAGGAGCGTGCAGGCGCATCAGGCGGCTGGTTCCCGGCGGCAGGAAGAGCATGTCACCGCGGCCGAGGAGCGCCTCGGCGCCGTTGGTGTCAAGGATTGTGCGCGAATCGACTTTGGTTGCAAGGCGAAAGCTGATGCGCGTGGGCACATTGGCCTTGATGAGGCCGGTGATGACGTCGACGCTCGGCCGCTGCGTGGCGAGGATGAGATGAATGCCGACGGCGCGCGCCATTTGCGCGAGGCGCGTGACCGACTCTTCAACGTTGGCGCGGTCGAGCATCATAAGATCGGCCAGTTCGTCGATGATGATGATGATATAGGGCAGCGGCTCCTCTTGCTGCCCTTCGTCGAAGAGAGAAGGCATGGAGCCCTCGAACAGCTTGTTGTATTGGTCGATGTGACGCACGCTACGACTGGCCAGCAGCTTGAGGCGACGCTCCATTTCGCGCACTGCATTGCGAAGTGCGTTGGCGGCCAGCTTGGGCTCGGTGATGATGGGCGTGAAGAGATGAGGTATGCCCTCGTACATGCCCAGTTCGACGCGCTTGGGATCGACAAGGATGAGCCGCACCTGATGGGGCGTGGTGCGGTAGAGCAGGCTCATAATCATGGCGTTAATGGCCACGGATTTGCCCGAGCCGGTTGATCCTGCAATGAGAATGTGCGGCATTGACGCCAGATCGGCGGTGACGATGCGGCCGTTGATGTCCTTGCCCATCGCCAACGTCAGACGCGAGCGCGCCTTGACGAAGGTCTCGCTTTCGATCACGTCGCGCAGGTGAATGGTTTCGCGCTCGTGATTGGGCACCTGAATTCCCACGGTGCTTTTGCCGGCCATGCGCTCAATGAGGATGCTTTCGGCTCGCATGGCCAGGCACAGATCGTCTGCCAAGCCTGTGACGCGCGAATACTTGACGCCGGCCTCCGGCTTGAACTCGAAGGTGGTGACCATGGGCCCGGGGTTGATCTGCACCACCTGGCCGCGCACGTCGAATTCGGCGCATTTCTCCACGAGGATTTTTGCTTCTTCACGAAGCTCATCCTCGCGCACGGATTGCGGCGCTTCCCCCTCGCTGAGCAGGGTGCTCGATGGCAGCTTGAAGCCGCTCACATTCTTGGGGACAATCGTGACCGTGCGCAGGCCGGCATCGGCGCGATTGTGAATCGCGATCTCATCCGCGTGGGATTGCGCTGGAACGTGAACCGGCTCGGGTTTCACGGCGGGCCAGGAATTCGCCGGCCGGGCGGCGATTGGTTCCGGGTTTATGGGCGGTGCCGGTGTCGCAGCCGAGACTGTTTTGAGAGCGGCCGAGGCAAATTCCGGCTCGCGGCGCTCCCAGATGCTCGGCTTGCGCTGCGTGATAGGAATCGCAGCTTCGGTTGGCTCTTCAGACTGCTGTCTCAAATCTCTGCGCTGATAAGCAGGGATTTCGTCCAAGGGGTCCTGCAGTGGCTTCCCACGCCGGGTGAAGAATGCAAGAAAGCGATTCGGCCTGCGAGCAGGAGGCTCCGGTTCGACTTCCGGCCCGTCTAGGTTCGGCCCGACGGGGTCCGGCCCATTTGCGGTAACCAGCTTCGGGAAAGGCACTGGCTGATTGTGTCCAACCCGCAGCGCCTCGCGTTCTTCGCGCAGCTCAGCGCGCTGCTCGCGGCGGTCGCGCCATTTTTCCAGCAAGGCGGAAAGCTGAGCCCAACGTTCCGCCAGACTTTCACGGATGACCCAGAAGCTGATTGCGGAGGAAAAGTAAAGCCCGCAGGCTGCGAGCGCAGTTGCGACCAACCATGCTCCCTGAATGTTCAAGTAGACGACCAGGAAGCCGGCTACCAGACGCCCGACCACACCCTCCACCGGAACGACGTGCAGCCACCGCCAATGCCAAGGGAGCAGACCAAAAACTGCAGGCAAGAAAGTCAAAGCGAGTAGCGTACCCATCCATCGCAGGATGGGCGATCCGCCGGGCCGCGATTGCATCCACGCCCAACCAACACCGCCAAGCCAGAGCGGGAGCAAGAACGCCGTCAGGCCGAACGATTGCATTAAAACGTCACTTAGGTACGCGCCAAAAAGGCCGACCCAGTTTCGGGCCACCGCGGAATCCGTGGCCGTGTTCAGCGAGGGGTCAGAAGCGTGAAAAGTTGCGATGGCGAGGAAAAGGAGGAGCGACACCAGCACCAGAACCAGCCCCAGGAACATGTTGACGGGGCGGCTGCGAGTGGGCGACAGAACAATGCGGATGGGTTTCATGACGAAGGCGGTCCTGTCCTTCTTCAGCCGAGCAAGGCTCGATCGGCTATCTGAGGAAGCAGGCAAATCGTCCCAGAGCAACTTCTATTATCGGCTTCATAAGGGGCTAGACAGGGCAAAACGGAGTCAGGGGGAACCTCGGGCATTACCCTGATGTTCGCCCTCATTCTTCGGCACTCGCGTGCAGTAGCGCTTGGGGACCGCAGGAGAGATGTAATCAGGAGCGAAGGTTCGCATTGGAACTCAGTTCGCCAGCCTCACTGCCCGATCAATCTTGCGCCCCAAATGAGCAGTACGCCGCCCAGCAAGATGCGGTAGATGGCGAACATAGTAAAGCCGTGCTTGCGCACCCAGTGGAGAAACCACTCGACGACCCCGAGCGCGACGATAAACGAGACGACGGTGCCGATAAGCAGCACAATCCAGCGCTCCGAGTTCATTACGACATGCGCGGTGGCTGCTCCCGCAATGCCGGTCGACTTGCTTTGATGAACTTCCTTGATGAGATCCCATCCGGTTGCGGCAATCATCGTAGGAATGCAGAGCAGAAAGCTGAATTCAAGCGCCGAAGGCCGATCGAGGCCGACCAACTGGCCTGCCGCAATAGTCGACATCGAGCGCGACGTGCCGGGAAAGATGGCCGAAAGTGACTGACAAAGTCCGATCCAAACAGCTTGCGCCAGGGTCATCTCCTCGACGTGCGTAGTATTCGCTTCATGGCGCTCGCTCCAAGCATCGATCACCCACATCACGATGCCGCCCGCGAGCAACGCGATGGCGATGGCGTTCAGGCTGCCCAGATTCTTTTCGCTCCATTTGCGCAGCAGCAGAGCGGGAACTGATGTACATGCGAATGCGATGAGAGTTAATGAGATCGGGTGATTGAGCCAAGTGCGGTCGCCGGAATCGCCGCGGGGAAAGGTGCGGAGAAAGTTGATGATCCGTTCCAGAAACAGCAAGCAGAGCGCGAGAATCGCTCCAACCTGAATGACGATCGTATACATATCCCAGTAGGCGACATCCTGTAGACATGCCGTGTTACCGACGGCACAGGATGAATCACCCAGCGGAATTTTCATCAATGCTTCAGCAATGCGCAGATGCGCTGTCGAACTGACCGGCAAAAACTCGGTCAAACCTTCCACAATTCCCAAAAGGATGGACAGAATATACGGGCTCAATAAGCCTCCTGGCTTTCTCTGGGATGCGTGCCATGGCGCGTCCGGGAGGCCTTAATCTCCTTACTCCCGCTCGATACCGTAGACAGGAACGCCTTCATCCAATTTGTACACCAGCGCACCAGCCTGCAAGGCATAATCGGAATCAGCAAAGTGACCCTTGAGTTGTGCGGCAACAGTGCGCGCCTGGCTGAGGGCGTTGTTGCTCTTACGATCGTCCCCGGCGGCGGCGTACATATCCTTGAGGACGGCGTAGCGATAGACGGCCTCGTAAAGAGCACGCGCCGTGCGAGGGCCGTCTGGGTATTCGTCGGAGTATTTGAGGTAAATGTCCGCTTCTTTCTCCGGGCACTGTGTCGAACCTTCCCAATCACCGCAGAGCTTGTTGTCAATGAGGTCAAATGCAGCCAGCGCCGCCCAGCGTGTGCGTGGGTAGTTCTTGATTACCTTGTGCAGCGCGTCCTCGTCCATCTGCTCGCGGAACACTGGGTCCCGCTCATGCGCGGATGACATGGTTGAGGCGTCGGCCTTCTCTACCTGCCACTGAATGTCCGCGGCTCTCCATGCTGCATCGGGCACAAGCGGTGAGTTGGGAAACATCTCAGCAACGCGACGATACAGGAGGCGCGCACTTTGGGCGGCGTTGGCCGGGCCGCGCGGATTCGAGGCCTGAGATTCCTGATCGGCAGCCGCGCCCATCAGAATCTGGTCGCCATTCGGCGTGGTCTCCTCGACGATTCCCTTAGCCTCAAGCCACCCGGAGATTGGCGGCGGCGTCTCGTCTTCGCCGACCATGGGTGTGTCTTTGTCGCTGTGTTGCTCTGCAATGTCAGTGTTGGCGAAGACACGCATCCACGCACCGTTCTTCTCTGCCACGACCATCTCGCGACCGACTTGCACTTTTTCGACCTTTTGCGAGCCGGTGTCTGGCGAAATATAGAGCCAGGTGACGCGCAGGACCGTGGCGCGCGGCCCAGCCATTGGTTTCACGTCCTGTTGCGGCTTTTTGTCGGCGTGCGCAGCGGATGCCGCGCAGGCGAGTACAAGCCCGAAGGCGAGAGAGCGGATTCGACAATTATGCAGGTTCATCGCAGGCAAAATCATAGTTGAACGACGCTACAGTGTGCTTTCAGTGAGCACCTGAGCGAGGAGCAGCGGATCGACGTTTCCGCCGCTTACCACGGCCACGGCCTTCCGGTATTCCGGCAGTTGGTGATCATGGAAGAGGAGTGCCGCAGTCGACACCGCGCCACTGGGCTCGGGGACCAGGCGCGTGGCCGCAACAATGGCGCGCATGGCGGCGCGAATCTCGGCCTCCGTTACCGTGATGATGCCGTCGACAAATGCCTGAATGTGGGCAAAATTGCGAACCCCCACGCTCTGCGTTCGCAGGCCGTCGGCAATTGTCCGGCTGGTTAGCTCCGCTGGCCAGGTAACGATTTCGCCGGCGCGAAAACTCTCGGCCGTATCGCCGGCCAGCTCCGGTTCGATGCCGAAGACTTTGGTTTTTGGACTGAGTTGTTTAACCGCTGCGGCAACTCCGCTGAGGAGGCCGCCACCGGAGACGGGCACGAGTACGAGGTCCACGTCTGGCAGCTCCTCCATGATTTCAAGCCCGCAGGTTCCCTGCCCGGCGATGATTTGCTCGTCGTCATAGGGAGGTATGACGACATAGCCGTGTTTTTGCACGAGTTCTTCAGCGACAGCCAGGCGCTCGCTCGAAGCCAAACCCACATCAACGATCTCGGCACCGAGGGCGAGCGTCGCCGCGCGCTTGATAGCCGGCGCATTCGACGGCATGACGATGACAGCCTTGGCGCCGACTTCGCGCGCCGCGTAGGCCACGCCCTGGGCGTGGTTGCCGCTGGAATAAGTGATGACGCCGCGAGCGATTTCTCCGGCTGTGAGCTGCAGAATCTTGTTGGCTGCGCCGCGGATTTTGAACGCGCCGATGGGCTGGAGGCTCTCAGCTTTGAGCCAGATTTCCCTGGCCGTGCCGTGGCCGGACACGCCGGGAAACGCTGCGCGGAGGAGCGGCGTCTTGATGGCGATGGGCGCGATGCGCGCGGAGGCGGCGCGAATGGCGTCGATGGAGACCAGATTTTGCGTTTGAGTCAGCACATTGCCCTTTGCGGGTTCCCGTTGCGCGGAGCAGCCTTGCAGTCCACATTCAAGTATCGCTGATTTTCCTCCGGTGATGGGACCGCTGGCGCATTAGTAATCGGCGCTGGTGACCAAGAAAAAGGGCGGCAGCCGAAGCCGCCGCCCGCAATTTGCGGTGTTGCGCCGGTCTAGAAGATGAACTTCGCCGAAACCGCGCTCCATAGAGGAAGCTGCTGGTCCCGGTCGTGGCCCCGAACGGCTGGGATGGGTAAGGGTAGATGCAGGCGTTGGTGTGGCCGCCGCATACGCCCGATCCGGCCGCCGCATACGAGAATGCGGTGGTGTTGACGCTCAGCCGGTTGTCCTGGTTGAAAAGGTTGAACGCTTCGCCGAGGATCTCGAACTTGGCCTTCTCGAAGATCGGAAAATCGCGCGTAATGCGCGCATCGATGTCACGAAGCCCAGGCCCGGGAAAGGCGTTGCGCGGCACTTGGGGAGCGCGGCCGCCGGTGGCCGAGTTAAACAAGCTGAGCTCGCCGCCTGTGACGCCGCCGTCCGGAGCGCCACTCGGTGAATTCGCCATAGCTGCTGTAACCGGAAAGCCGGTCTGCTCCGTGGCCGAGCCAGAGATCATCCAGCCATTGAGCGCATAACGCAAAGCCCCACTGGGAAGATGAGAAAGATCGGGTCCATACACGAGGCTGCCGACGAAGCGCTCGCGCATGTCGAGGTCGGAGCGCCCGTACTCCGGTTTCAGGTTGAACGGATCCACCGGCGTGTCTGTGCCGTTAAACGTGCCGTTTACGCCGGAGACTTGTCCGCCGTCGTTGGAGTGTGCGTAGGTGTAATTCGCCACCACCTCAAGCCCGTGCGAGAACGGCTTGCGGAAGGTGAATACCAACGAGTTGTACCAGGTGTTGATTACGCTGAACCCGGTTAGAATCTGGGCGTCCGCAGCAGTGACGCGCGTCGTGTAGAAGGGCTCGGTGATCGTACTTTGCGTCACTCCCGTTGAATTGGTCACGTCGTAGGTCTTGGTTGTGGTCGCAGGAGCCAGATTGGTGTCGATGAAGACCGGCAGCCGCATGCCTCGGTTCGCTACCCAGCCCACAGAAACTGTCATGTTGCCGGGCAACTGCTCCTCCAAACTGACGTCAATGGAATGGGAATACGGGTTGGTATAGTGCGGATCGAGTCCGCGGAAGGCAAGCGCGACAAGACTTGCTCCAGTATTCACGACTTGCGGAGTGGCTGCACCGGGGAAGGGCGCGGCAAGCGCCGGACCCGGCGGCTGGAAGAGAACGTTTGGAGCTTCGGGCGCCCATGAAGTGGCTGGGAATGCATTGTATTGCTGCTGATACACGCCGTTCTCTACACGCATGGTGTAATAGGTGCTGTTCGAAGTGAGTCCCCAGAAAAGGCCGTAGCCGCCGCGCACCACCATGTTTTTCATCGGCTGCCAGGAGAATCCCACTCGCGGCTGAATCTCACGGCGATTGATATCGATGGTGCTGGTATACAGAGTCGAAAGGGCGCTTGTAGTGTTGGGCTTGGTAGGCTGCGGGACAAGCTGAACGTCGTAGCGAAGCCCCGCGTCCACCGTCAAATTACGGCCAACCTTCCAGGTATCCTGTCCGAACCAAGCTAGATCAGGATTCCAGAAGTCGTCCTTGCCGACGTGGGTGATTGGGTCATTGACCTGGGTAAAGCTGAAGTAGTGCTTTCCGCCGTTGACCTGGTACATATCCTGGACCCAACCGGCGAAAGAACTCGCGGCGCTACCTGAGGAATACGAGAAACTGCCGTCGCCCTGGAACAGATTGATCAGCACCTCGTGAATGAAGTTAAGATCGGTGCCGGCGCGCAGGGTATGCTTGCCGTACGTCGCGGATACGATGTCTTCGAATTCCAGACGATGCTCGTCAGGAAATGCGGCGCGAGGCAGGGCGCTGGTTTCGCCATACGCGGAAAGTCCCGAGATGCTTACAAAGGGACCACCCGAGTTGGTGCCGTCAGTTTCCAAATCGCGGGACCATTGGAAATGCGCCTCATTGGCCAGCGTCGGCTTGATCGCCGTGCTCAAGGTAAGCACCAGGAAGCGGCTGTGGAAGTCGGCCGTGCCATTTGAAGTCACCGATCCATTGTTTGACTGGATGGACGTGTTGTAGCCGTTCGGCTCATGGAAGTTCTGCCAATTGAAGGACGCGCTCAGGTGGTTGCTGCCATTCAACTGGTAATCGAGTTTGGGGAAGAAAATGTCCTGCTTGGTGTTTCTCGGATAGGAGTTTTGCAGGCTGACCAGATACTGCGCTGCATTCGCACATTGCGTCGTGGTCAGCGGAGCCGGGCAAGTGGTTGTCGAATTCGCGTAGCCAAGCACCGTGGCTGCGGTAACAGACGACGTGTAGAAGATGGGATTCACCCTGCGGAACCCGTCGTAAGTGAAAAAGTAAAAGAGCTTTTCGCTCTTGATCGGGCCGCCCACGCTGCCGCCGAATTGCTGCTGCTGGTGAACCGGCTGCGTGAGGAGCAGAGGATTGTGGTTGACCAGTCCCTGGAACTTGTTGAGCGGATCGAGGGCATTGAGCGCGGGATAGCGCAGGTAATAGAACAAATCTCCGTGAATATTGTTGCTGCCTGACTTGGTGACTGCGTTGATCTGGCCGCCGGCCGCACCACCGAATTCAGCGCTGTATCCTGACACCGCCGACTGGAATTCCTGCACCGAGTCCTGGCTGTAGACGTATGGCGACCCGATCGCCCGGCCGCGCGCCTCAGAGAAGAAGGCTTGATTATTGTTAGCGCCATCCACCTGGTTGTTGTTGTAAAGACCGGAGATGCCGCGATAGGAGATCAGGCCGCTGGTACCGTCGGGCGCAACATTGGGAGTAAGCAGAACAAAGTTGTCCCAGCGCCGGCCGTTGACGGGAAGGTTGGAGATAATCTGCTGGTCCACGCTCTGAGAGACTTCGGTCTTGTCGGTGTCGAGCACGGGGACTTCAGTGGTGACCACCACCTGGGTGGTGACGCTGGCAGGCGGCAGTGAAGCATCAACGGTGAGTGTCTCGCCTACGGCAAGCACCAGGCCTGCCTTTTTCACGCCTGCAAATCCTGTCGCGGAAAACTCGACCGTGTAGTCGCCGGGCTGAAGGAAAGGCGCAACGTAAATGCCATCGCCATTCGATACAAGGGCATGGACGATGCCCGTGTCGGTGTCGGTGACCTTGACCGCGGCATTGGGGACGATTGCTTGACTGGCGTCGGTTACAGTGCCGTTAATCGTGCCCGTGCCTGTGGACTGCGCTACTGCTGATATACCCGCAGTCGACACGAAAAACACCGTCAATACGAACGCGGCGAGAATTCGCTGAGGACAGATACAGAAATGCTGTGCCTTCATCATGGGCTCTCCTTTTAATTCTGATCGGTTGCTCTTGCATCTCCAGAAGGATGGAAATCAATGCCGTGCATCAAGGGCGCGACAGATAGAGCCAATTCCGCGGTCCGCTCGAAGTCTCTGGGACCAAACGCCTGCAGATGGAATCTCGCGACTGCTCAGCCCTCTATTTGAATCACTTAAGTTCAGGGGCTACAGCGAATCGTGAAATTGAAAATGGCCCTGCACAACTGAAGTAGCGCAGTATCTGGAAATGCCTACGGTGAGGCAATACTACCAAAGGCTAAACGCGGACTCATCAAAATCGTATAAAGAATTGCCGCAAGACAAAGACAGACAATGCATTCGCTATTCGTACGCCAGAGCATCGATTGGATCCTTGCGGGCAGCCATCCAGGCTGGATAAAGCGCACCGCAGATCGATCCTACGAACGCGATCACCGCCCCCAGACCGAGCCAATGCAGCGTGATTTCAAAATGCATTGTCGGGAAAAAATGAGCCATGATGAGCTGCACGCCATAGGTCCCCAGGATGCCCACCACAACACCAGCGGCGGCCAAGACCGCGCACTCGCGAAGCACTACGCTCACGATAGTGGTTTTGGAAGCGCCCATCGATTTGAGAATGCCGATCTCGCGGGTGCGTTCAAGAACCGCTGTGTACATGGACTGGAAGATGACAAGGAAGCCAATGATTACTGCAATGCCGGTGATCACTTGAAGCGAAAGATTGAAGCCTGGGATCTTGTCCGGCGTCATCTGTTCGAGCCATTCATCAACCGTGGTCAATGTGTTGTTGCCGAAGCCGCGAGTATTGCGAATCTCCTGGATGACCTGATTGTCGTTTGCCGGGCTGTCGCACTTGATGTAGAAGAGCGAGGCTTTGCCGTCGGCGCCCATGAGATCTCCCATGGTTTCAAGTGGGATCAGCTTGCGGCCCCCCTTGCCCTGCTCGACGATGCCCGAAACACGAAAGGCCTGGTCCATGATCATGACTGAGTCGCCGACGGCGTAGGGCTTTCCGGTGGCTGGGTTCCGGCGGCCGGCGAAGGCGTCGTCAATGATTGCGTCATTGGGCCCTGAAAACGGGCCTCCAGCGAGAAAGACGAAGGGCTTGAGCGCGTTGAAGGTTGCATAGTCGATTCCATAAAGAATCTCCACGCTTCCGCTGGTGGAGATCTTCTGGATGGCCGGCGAGACCACAACAACGTGCGGCATTTTCCGCAACACTTCTGCGTCTTTGATTGGCATGCTCGCGCCGCCAACTCCATTAAACAAGCTGGCGTTAGAAGGCAAGAGCATGAGATCGGCGCCGATGCCGTTGGTGCGCTGTTTCTGGTCGTTCAACATTCCCATGAAAATGGCCACAATGGACAAGATCATAATGACTTCAATAGCCACGGCCAGCACGCTGATGACCGAGCGCAAGGGGCGGTGCAGAAGGTTGGCAAAGATGAGCTTATTCATGTTCGAGCGTGGATGCGACGCGGATTGCGGCGTCAAGAAGCCTCATCACAAGGGTAACAGCCGGGTACGCAATCGATGGAATGGCGCAAAGAAGGACAAAACCGATTTGGCGCTATTACAAAAGTGTATTCAAACCCGCAAAAAGAGAGCCTTTAGGCAAGGAATCGCTTTGACCCAGGGTGAGAGCCGGTTTATCGTGAAGGTGAAATTCCTGCATGGGTCATTGACCCCACATTGACCCAAGCCGGGCGAGCCGATGGGAAATTTTGGAGAAGATCTGCGTAAGGAGCGCTTAGCGCGCGGCTTTGCGCTGGAAGACATTTCGGCGGTCACCAAAATCAGCCAACGGCATCTGGTTGCGCTGGAGCAGGAGAAGTTCCGCCTGCTTCCGGGCGGCATTCTCAGCAAGGGGATCGTGCGCGGTTACGCTGGAGCGATCGGCCTTGACCCACAGGACTGGACCGACCGCTTTCTTGCGGCTAACAACCCCTCCGGCCCGGTTAGCGAGGATGACAGCGGTTGGACAACCTTCGCCTCAAATGTGGGCAAGGCGCGGATCCTGCATCGGGAAGCTGTCGAAGTACGTTTGCGCTGGATCGGCGCCGTTCTGCTGCTTTTGGCGGTGTCGGCTGGAGCATTCCTGACTGTGCGCTATTATGGCGTGCGCGAGGGGTGGTGGCGAACGCTCCTCCCTGTGCGCGGCGTGTCGATGGCGTTCCGGGGGGCGTTCCAGGGGACGTTCAACGGCGCGTTCCAGGGCGCGTTGTCATCAGCCCGCGGTTTGGTTGAACACCTGATCTCAAGAATCTAGGCCATCAGGATTTAGGCCACCCGGCTCAGGGGCCTCTAGCCGCCATTGGATGGCGATTGCCTGCCATCCGCTGCATCTCTTTGCCCCCGGCCCCCAGCCGCAATTACCATAGAAGGCGCAGCATTAAATTGGACCCAACCGATGCAGGCATGCCGGATCGAACGGCGGCACAATGGGCTCTGCGGAGTGAGAGAATCGGCGGCAAACTGGACGCCAAACCTTGACCCGGACCGCCCATAGACAGCCATTTAGTTGAATCCTGTGATGAGAAGGAGTTTGAAGTTGAGCGATCGTTTCTTGTTTACGTCTGAATCCGTTACCGAAGGCCACCCCGACAAAATTGCGGACCAGGTCTCCGACGCTATCCTCGATGCCTGCCTTGAGCAGGACCCCTACAGCCGCGTCGCGGCAGAGACACTTACAGCTACCGGCCTTGTCGTAATTGCGGGCGAGATCACCACGAAGGCCTACGTTGATTTCCAGAGCCTGGTCCGCGGCGTGATTGCGTCAATCGGCTACGACAACGCGCTCTATGGCTTCGACTCCAACACCTGCGCCGTAATCTCGAGCATCAACAAGCAGTCGGGCGACATTGCGCAGGGAGTTGACACAGGCGGCGCCGGCGACCAGGGCATGATGTTCGGCTATGCTTCCGACGAAACACCGGAGTTGATGCCGGCGGCGATCTCGCTGGCGCACAAGCTCTGCCGACAATTGAGCGCGGTACGCAAGAGCGGCAAGCTGCCCTATCTTCGCCCTGACGGGAAGAGCCAGGTGACAGTGGAGTACGGGGAAGACGGAAAGCCGGCGCGCATCGATGCAGTCGTGATCAGCAGCCAGCACTCCGAGGCCGTGAGCAACGACGAGCTGCATTCCGATGTCCTCAAGCAGGTCATCCAGGCGGTTCTTCCGGCAAAGTGGCTTGACGAGCACACCAAATACCACATCAATCCCACGGGCCGGTTTGTGATCGGCGGTCCCATGGGCGACACGGGCCTGACCGGCCGCAAGATCATCGTGGATACCTACGGCGGCATGGGCCGCCATGGTGGAGGCGCATTCAGCGGCAAGGACCCGACCAAAGTGGATCGCTCGGCGGCCTACATGGCGCGCTATATCGCCAAAAACATTGTGGCTGCCGGATTAGCCAACCGCGCTGAAGTACAGCTCGCTTACGCCATCGGCGTGGCCGAGCCGGTCAGCGTGCTGGTAGAGACATTTGGCACGGGCAAGCTGAGCGAGGCAAAGCTGACCGAACTGATACGGAAGAATTTCTCTCTCACGCCCAAAGCCATCATCGAGCACCTGAACCTGCGACGCCCCATTTACCAGAAGACGGCAGCGTACGGCCACTTTGGCCGCACCGAGCCGGAGTTTACGTGGGAAGCCACAGGCAAGGCTGCCCAATTGGCCGAACAAGCTGGACTGGCTGCCACTGCCAAGGCGCGGTAAGAGTGGACATGTAATCGGGCAATTTGAAAGGTTCATCAATAGGATCCGCTGTTCGCGGGTCCTATTGCTTTTTGAGTTGCCGGATCCAAACCTTAAAACTCTCAGGGGCCTTATAATTCTCCGGGGCGCCCACGCCCTGGTTCCAGTGGAGATACTCATGCGTCTTGCTATCATCGCTGCTCTCGTGCTCGGAATACCTGTGGTCTCGGCAACTCAATCCGCGACTCAGGCCGGAGCCAAATGGACGTACGAAGGAAAGACCGGCCCGCTGGTGTGGGGCAAGCTCGACCCTTCATACGAAGCCTGTTCCAAAGGCCGCGAACAATCGCCCATCGACATTCGCGGCGCGCATTTGAAGAAGGTGCTTGAACCCCTCGAGTTCCACTTCATCGCCGGCCCCGTGACGCTGGAGAATACTGGGCGAGGTCTCGTCGCGCACGTCGATCCGGGCAGCGAATTGGTGGCCGGTGGGGCTCGCTACCACCTTGTCGAGCTTGATTTCCATCACCCGAGCGAGCACCCGGTGAAGGGCAAGCTGAGCGACATGGAAGTGGACATTGTGTACCGCGGCGATGACGGCAAATCGGCCATCGTTGCGGTGCGGCTGAATCAGGATCGGGGCGATCCCAATGCGCTGCTGGCAACGCTTTGGGCGCACTTGCCCAGGAGGCCAGGCACAACAGAAAAAATCAGCGATATGGTCAGCGCCGGCGGTCTGTTACCCGCCGACCGCGGCTACTGGACTTATCTCGGCTCCGACGTCACTCCGCCCTGCACCGAGGGAGTTCGCTGGTTCGTATTCGAGGAAGACTTGAGCATGAGCCGCAGTCAGATGCGCGATTTTACCAGCCTGTTCAAGATGAATACGCGCCCCATACAGGACACGCGCGGGCGGAAGATTGAAGCGAACGAGTAAAGCGGCTACTAGCTTCTAGCTTCTCGATGCTGGCGCAGACAGGGGCGTGAAGTGCAGCACGAGCTGATCGCCGACGCTCTCAACGCGAACGCCAGTTAGATCGCGCAGTATGTAATTCGCAGCATCAAGCAACTCCGCGGAATGGGAGAACGTGGTTGCCACGACGGTGCAGCCGGCGGCACGGCCAGCCTTCGCTCCCGACGAAGAATCCTCGAAGACAACACACTCTGCCGGCACAACGCCGAGCAAAGCTGCCCCGGCCAGGAATGGCTCGGGATCCGGCTTTCCGCGCGTGACGTGCTCGGCGGTCACGAAGCGCTTCGGTGCAGGAATGCCTCCAGCGACGATGCGAACGCGAGCCAGCCGTTCCGTGGCGCTGGTGACCACGGTCCATCGGTCCGGAGGCAGCGCCGCGAGTAGATCCAAAACTCCCGGCAACACGGTCAACCCTTCATCGTCCGCAACCTCGATGTCTTCAATGATCTTGAGTTCCTTCTCACTGTCGAGATCTGGCCGGAGTTTGGCGATCGTCTCGACGGCGCGACGGCCATGCGCGGTTATGCGCGCCAGCGCGGGATCGACGCCGCGGAGGTGAGCCCATTTCGTCCAACTGCGCTCGACCGAGCCGATGGACGAAATCAGAATCCCATCCATATCGAAGAGGATGCCTTTGCAGCGGATCATGACGGAGGAAGAAGAGATGGATGGGGCCATGAATCCATCATAGATTCGAAGCGTGATTTCGATAAGAGCTTGGCGCCGGGATTGAAGCGGGGATTGGAATAGGTTCACTTATTCTTTTCTGTACGCGTGTCCTTTGGCGTTGGAAAGTTCACCTGAGGCGGGTCGCCGAATTTGATCGAGGCGTCAACGGAGCTTTTGCGAGAGCCGGATATGACCTGATTCGCGCCGATGTCGATGGCTTGATCTGCGATCGAGGCGTCCGCGGTCCAGCGGTCGAAGTGGGCGAGCGCGGCGGGAATTGGCGCAGGCTTGATCGCGGCGGCGCTCTGGGTTTTTGTATTTGATACGCTTCCCTGCCGGCACTCAAAGTGCAGAGTTCCTTTGGCCGACGCGGCCAGATCGCTTTCGGTGTATCCAGCGAGTTCCACGTTGCCGCTGCCGCTCAGAGCTCCGCACTCCCAACGCAGGCCAAGCAATTTGCTTATTTCGCCCGAGTTAAACTTTTGAAAATCGCCACCAAGCGTGTAGTCCGGTTTGCCAAGACCATTGGCGGCCTTGCTGAGGTTTCCTGCAAGATGCACAGTGCCGCCAAACAAACCAGCATCGAGGCTCGAAATTTCGGCACCGGCGGGCACAATTCGGAGAGATGCCGAAACGCCTTCGAGCGTGACAGGGCCAAGAACAAGCGAATCGGCAGTCACGGTGCCCTCAAGCGGCGGCCAGGGCGGCGCTGAAGACGGACGAAGGCGATTGATGAGGTTGGAGAGCAGAGTACCTTTCTCGCGCGCCCCCAGGAGCGCGCTCTCAAAAATTGCAGCGTCAAGATCGCCAAAGCGCAGTTGGAACTGGGCTGGACAGGGTTGGTGAAGAGTTTGCTGCGAAGCACAATCGACAGGGAGTGTTAGAGTCCCGCTGCCCTTTAGCGGGCCATAGGTAAAGTCGACGGGGTCCCAACGGAGAACGCCGTTCTCGATGTGAAGCGTGGCGGCCTCAACGACGATATGGCTGGCCAGATAGTCGGCATTCCAATTGGCGTTCCGTACGATCACGGTTCCTGTCAAAGTGTCGTGATCGGAAGGTTCGGGAGCGGGAGTAACGGCCGGCGTGGAAGCGGAAGACTCGGTTTCGCTCACAGGCGCAACTTCGGCGGAAGCAAGATTGTTGAGTTGGATCACTTCAGCCGGTATCCATGGCCCTTCGGCGGTAAGGTCCACTGTGATGGGTTCGCCGGCCAGGGCCTCCAGCGCCTGAGATACAGGGATGCCCGAGGCTTGTACGAATTCTCTGGCGCGCGCAAAACCAGCCTGGCCGCGCGCCGCGACCTGATATCCGGAGCGTGAGAAGCGGAGATCAAAAGTCAACGGAACAGGACCACCAGCGGAGATCGCTACAGAGCCAACCAGCGCTTGTCCAGAACTCGCGGCGACTGCCTGTCCCCCGTCGGCCTGCGCTTGAGATGCCAATATGATTGGCGTCGGCTCGAGCATGAATTTCGGCGCCTGAATCGGCCGGCCGAGGCCAGCGCCCGTCAGGATGAGATTTTCGACTGTCAAACTGCCGGTGAGCGGGCCCGCCTCTTCTGCAAAGGCTTTCGCTACCGACTTCCGGTCGATTTTCATTACCGGTTTCATTGCCGGCGCGGGCGTGGCTTGATCGGAGTCCCCTTGAGAGCGAACTTCGTAGACGATCTTTCCACTTACGGTGCCTCTGGCCTCGAGATCAGGGACAAGACCGCTGCGAAGAGTGCGCAAGGCATCGAGACCCGCAGCGATGGGAACGTGATCGAGTTCAACTGAGAAGCGTGGCGGAGCAAGTTCTCCCGGCTTCTCCCCTGCGATGCGCACGTGGCCGTTGCCGAGCGGCGAGTCGCAGACAAGGTTTTCGACGCTGCGCTCCGCGTAGTGGTAGACAAATCCGCACTGAGCATCGAAATCGAGGGGTGATACGGGAGTGAATTCGGCACGGTGCACACCGATGGCGCTAAGTCGAGTGGAGATCTTCGCTGCGTCGGCGGTGCCGTCGAGGTGCAGCTCGCCGGTCAAGTCGCCACGCCAGCCGGGATCGGAGCCGGTGATGAGGCGGGCAAGCTGGCCCAGCTGAGCTTCGCGCCAGTCGATGTCCAAATGCAGCGGCATCTGGCTGAGCGCTGCTGCGCGGCGCATGCTGGCTTCCACGCGCACGACGCCGGTCTCCTCGAGATACAAACTTACGTCGGTGCGGGCGGGCTGACCACGCAAACGGATTCGCCACTCTCCGGGATTTTCCTGCCACAACGAAAGATCGGCGTTGACCAGAGAAAATGGCAGCTTCTCCGCTCCGTTCTTGAAGTTGATGCGAGAGTCAGTGGCTTCGAGGTACGGCAGCGGGGCTACATGGCGCGCGCCCGGGGTCGAACCGGTCTGCGCGGCGGCGGTGCGAAAGATCGAGTCCAGATTCCAGCGGCCGGGACCGGCGCGTACCAGGTTGAGACTGGCTTCATCCACGCTGATTTTGCCGATCTCAAGGCGGCCGCGGAATAAAGCGAGCAAGCGGATGGAAGCGGTGACCGTGTTGGCGTGAAGCACAGGTTCCGCACCGTAGGCCGGATCCTCCGCAACGCTCAGATCCGAGATATCAAATCCTGGCCAGGGCAGGAGATGCGCCTCGACCGTGGAAAGGCGCACCGGCCTGCCCAGCGACTGAGAGATGAGCTGAGTGATCTGGGTCTTGAAGTGACTCACGCTGATGAGCGGTGGCACGACGAAGACAAGAACCAGGATCGCAACGGCCGCGAGAATTATTCGCAGACCCCTCCGCAATCGTTCCATGCCTCCGGCGACCTCTGTCATTGCATATTGATTCTAGAGCCTGTTACCGCGTCAGGTGAAAGGTTCGGCTCCAGCGCGTGTCGCTGAAGAAGTGCAACACCACGTGGGTCATCCAGGAGAGTTGGTTCCCGAATCCCGTCTGTTCGAGCTGCGCTTCAGTGGCTTCGAACGACCAATAGTTGAACAGCGGCCGGCCGATAATGTTCTGCCGGGGCACAAAACCCCAAAAGCGCGAGTCGAGGCTGTCGTGCCGGTTATCTCCCATCATGAAGTACATGCCCGAAGGGACGACAAGGTCGCCGTCGACAACGTTGTTGGGAAAGTCGACGGCCCAACTCTCGGTAGCGCCGCCGGGCTCCGGGTAGGGCGGCACAGAGGGAAATTCGTCGAGAAACTCCTGATGATTATCGGCGGTGGTGGGTTGAGCGTGCGGCTGTGGTTGCGCGACGCCGTTGAGGATGACAATGCCATCGCGCAGATGGATGTGGTCGCCAGGCACGCCGATGAGGCGCTTCACGAGAATGGTGTATTTCGGCTTGCCATCAGCATCCATCGAATCGAGGCCTGGCTGGAAGACCGGCTTGATGAAGACAACAATGTCGCCGCGCCTGGGCTCGCGATAGTGAACCAGCGGCATCCAATTTGTGGGCGGAGCCAGATTGATCTGATCGACGACGAGATGATCGCCGACGAGCAGAGTGTTCTCCATCGATCCCGAGGGGATCACGTAGTTCTGCGCAATGAAGGTGAGAATGAACAGACCCACCACCAGCACCGAGCAGATGCTGGCGACGGCTTCGAACGGCGTTTCTTCCACTCTGGTTACCGGGGGTCCTGGCTCGGGCCGTTGTGCCGGCGACTTTTTCTTCTTCGTCATGGATAGCGAGTTACCTCAGAGTGAACGGGTATACGAGCGGTTCCCAAGCAACAGGCTCACCGCGTCAGGTGGAAGGTGCGGCTCCAGCGCGTTTGCGAGAAGAAATGCAGAACGACATGGCCCATCCAGGCGAGGCGGGGTCCGAATCCGGTTTGATCGTAGACAGAATCCGGCGTTTGGAATGACCAGTAGTTGAAAAGAGGGCGGCCCATGATGTTTTGCCGAGGCACGAAGCCCCAATAGCGCGAGTCAAGGCTGTCGTGACGGTTGTCGCCCATCATGAAGTACATGCCGGGAGGAACCACGAGGTCGCCGTCCACGATATGGTTTGGCGCATCCACGGCCCATGCTTCCGTTGCGCTTCCGCTAGGGTCTAACGCAGGCGGAGTCGACGGGAATTCGTCCAGGTAGTCGCGCTCGTATGGCGCTCCCGGGTCGTCTCCTCCCTCTTTCGGCAGGCTTTGCGCGACGCCGTTGAGAATGACGATGCCATTGTGCAGATGGATGTGGTCGCCGGGTACGCCAATGAGGCGTTTGACCAGGATGAAGTATTGAGGCTTGCCGTCGGCATCCAATTCCGGCTCGGGACTGGGCTTGATGAATACAACGATGTCGCCGCGCCTGGGCTCGCGATAGTGAACCAGCGGCATCCAACTTGTGGGCGGCGCCATATTGATGCGGTCGACGACCAGGTGATCGCCAACCAGCAGAGTCTTTTCCATGGAGCCGGAAGGAATGACGAAATTCTGCGCGATAAAGGTGAGAATGAACAGACCGACCACCAGAACCGAGCTGATGCTGGCCACGGCCTCAAAGGGAGTTTCTTCGACCTTTGCCGGTTCCGGAGCCGATTCCTGACGAATCTCGGCAGGCTCCGTTGCTGGTCGCGTCCTTTTCTTCGTCATTCTGTCGCTCTTTGGGGAAAGTCCACGGCGTCTTTGCGCATTTCAGCGCCGAATTAATGTACAACGCGGAAGATGCGCCGCCAGCGGGCAAATGCCGCGAGACGTTCGGTGAAGTCTCGTTCGTGTCCGAGTCTATCATCCGCAGGCTGTCGCGCATTCGCGGGCTGTCGCGCATCCGCAGGCTGCTGCGCCGCGAGGTGATCGACGTCAGTGGAAGAGGGGCGCGAGAGCGAGAAATAGATCACCAGGGGACGGGAGATGATGGCATGTCTCGGCACAAAACCCCAATAGCGGGAATCCAGGCTGTGATTGCGATTGTCGCCAAGGACGAAATACTGGCCCTGCGGCACCACCAACTCACCGTTATGAGTGAGGCTTTGCATCTGACGCCACCATTCGGGATCAACCTCGGGATCGGAGTAGATTCGCGCAGGAAAGTTGTCCCGCGCGAAATTAGGCGGCGCAGGTTCGAAGGCTGCGTAGGGCTCCTTGAGAGTCTCGCCATTCAAAATGACACGTCCATTCGAGATGCGCACATGGTCGCCGGGAATACCCACAACTCTCTTGATGAGCAGAGGCGGCTGCGTATGGTGGAAGACGATGATGTCGCCGCGCTGAACGGGCCGATAGGGCATGAGCCAACCGCCCACTCGGCCAGCAGGCGCGTAAATCTGTTTGTTGAAAAGCAGGAAGTCTCCAACGAGCAGCGTGCGCTCCATGCTCTCGGACGGAATGAAAAGCGGCTGCAGAACAAAGGTGAGCACGAACAACGCCACGACCACGGTTTGCAGCAGCGACGCCAGGACATGCGGAAACGTGGGCAGATGAACGCGCACATGAGCCCACCGTTGCAAAAACGAATCGGGAGCCGGCGCGGACGTGCTCATTGCGCGCGCTGCTGCTTCTTGTCAGCGCCAGCGACTGTGTCGACCGCGGCAAGGGGATGGACTCCGGTCAGCGAAATGCTCAGCGCCCTGCGCGCCGCATCCTGTTCGGCGTGCTTTTTAGTGCGCCCCATGCCTCGGGCCAGTGGCTTTCCCTTCTGCCCAGCTTCGCCTTTCAGGCGCACCTCGACCAGGAAACGTTTGTGATGGTCGGGACCGCTTTCGCTTTTCACGCGGTAGACCGGGGCTCCCGCGCCAGACGCCTGGAGCCGCTCCTGTAACGCGGACTTGTAGTTGCCCAGTGCCTCCCCGGAGCGCAGTTCGAGGGCCAGCCGTTCCGCGGCTTCGCCCATGACTCTGCCGCGAACGAAAACCCGAACCGGCTCAAGACCTGCATCGAGAAAGAGCGCTCCAATCACAGCTTCCATGGTATTCGAAAGCACAGTGCCCCTGCGGCGCAAGCCGCTGCTCTCCTCGCCGCTGCTGAGACGCAGATGCTTGCCCAGGTCAATTTCCTCCGCTACTTTTGCCATGTGTTGCCGGCTGACCAACTCGGAGCGAATGCGCGTTAGTTCGCCTTCGCGCCACTCAGGATGCAGAGTGAACAGCGTCTCTGCCACAACGAGTCCCAATACGGCGTCACCGAGAAACTCGAGACGCTCATTGTCAGCCGGAGCAGAGTTTTTCCCGGCATTGGCTTGGGCGAGCTGGTGAGCCAGTGAACGGTGCGTGAGCGCGCGTACCAGCAGCTCGGGGCTCGCGAACTCGTGCCCGAGCGCTGCCTCGAGCTCTTTGAGGTCGACTTTCACACTTGCCTCACTGTTGAGCTCCATTATCGGATTTGGATGCAATCCGCGCGCCACTTGCGGCGCCGAAAATCAGCCAGGCAACTTTGGAGATTCGCCGCATTGTTTCTGCTTTCGTTAGTTATGAGACGCGCCGGTTAAGAACTATTGCGGCTTCGGTGCGTTGTCCTGCGTTTGCGGTGCCGGCTTGGTAGTACCAGAGCCGGGCTCGTTGTCACTGGACTCATCATCGCAATCGTGCTCATGGCCGCGCTGCACATAGGCAGCCTTCACGCCTCGCTCGGCGGCAAGGCGCGTATCGAGTTGACCGTCGCGGACAGCCAAAGCCTCTTTGTATTCAGCGAGAGCCTCGTCGCGCTTGCACTCCAGATCGAGCATCCGGCCAAGGTAGATGTGCGACCAGGCGAGCAGCCGCTGCTGCTTGCTCGTGGCGATGGTTTTCTGGAAGTCTTCGACTGCCTCGTCGGGATGGCCGGTCATCAGATCCACCCGAGCCAGGATGAAATGAGCGCGAGCTGCATCGGCCGTTGACGCGATGCTGTCGTCTTGACCAGCAAGCACCTTCTTCGCCATGGCCGTGGCCGCAGGCACATCTCCGCTGGCCAGCTTGGCCTCGGCGAGATCGAGGCCTGTGAGCGGGCGGGGCTTACTTTGCTGCAGGATGTCTTGGTCGCCTTGCTTGTCAAACTCGGTCTGGCGCGCGCGGTGCACCTGCTGATCCACGTCCATGCCGTACACCATCTCTCCGATGGTGTCCTTGAGGCTGGCAGGGTCCTTTTCAAACTGCAACATTTGCTCATAAAAATATTGCGTGAGGACATATCCCTGCCGCATATCATGCCCGACAGCGGCCCACTTCACCGCATCCACCTGCTGCTGGTAGAGCTCGCGCTCGTGCTCGTAGCGCGGCAACTGAGAGCGATCCACACCGGCCGGAATTTTGTACTCGGGAACGCCCGTATCCATGGTGCGCGCTTCAATGGCCTTGATCAGGCACTCGATGGTCAGGGCAACGGTGTCGGAGCGGAAGCGGAAGTCAAGCGGAGCGTCGTGAATTTCTTTCAGAATCGGCTGCTCGTGGTCGATGGCGTTGGACCGCGCGTACAGCAAGGGATCGATGACGTAATGCAGATAAGTGTGGCGCACGTTCGCCATGGGAATTTTTCCATTGACCGGCGAGACGATGACCACGTAGTCGGTGCCATAGATGCGGGCATTGACCATGGCGGGCGAGAGCTGCGGCTCGATGACCACGATGAACCTGCGGCCGTCGTAAGTGGAAGCCGGCATTTTGAGGTAGAGGTTGGTGCTGACGATCATCTGCGAGAGCGGATCGTGAAGAGTATCAATCTCATCGTCGTAGCTACGGTGCGAGGCCAGCCAAATGCCGTGCAGGTCCACCGCGGCCGCAAACGAGCGAAGCAAGGGAGCGATTTCGGCCACCTGGGTGGAGTCGGGCGGCATTTCAGTCAGGTCCGCCGTGAGTTCGAGTTCCGGCGGAGGAGTGAGGTAAAGAGCCAACGAGATGTACTGCGAGATGTCGCGCTCCGAGCCGGTCATTCGGTGCTGGGCAACGTAGAGGCAGAGCGCGTCCCGCTTGGTGCGGGCATCTTCGCTTTGGGCGAGCGCCTGATTCATTTCGTCACGGACGTGTTTGCGGATGGGCCCGCTTTCCTGAAGACCTTCGTCGTACCCGCAGGTGTTCAGCGCCGCTGCCATGACGAACACCGGCTCGGAACTGATGAGCGAGATTGTCGGCCCCGCAGGATCGATCAGCGAAGGAGCTTTTTCACGCACATACATCTGCCCCGAACCAGAGGAGGAGCTGCTGGAAGATTGGGCTTGAGTGAATTTGGAAGTCAATCCGACCAAGAGAAACAAAGTCGCGGCAAGGAAGAAAGCGGAAAACGGTAATCGACGCGTCATGAGGAAACCCTGCCTGCAAGTCTATTTAGACGCAACGGCAGGGTCAAACGGGAGGGAAGAACTCGATTCGAGTTGCCTCCTGCCTTTATCCGCGCCTAATCTTAACCGCGTACTGAGACGCCGGAGAACGACAGGACCGCGAGGCCGCGGACGGGCTGGCCGAAGAAGCGCGCCGGCTCAAAGCGGCTGAACAGGAGAATGTTCTCCAACTGAGAGCGGGTCACGGCGTCAGTGGGGCCGGAGACGATGCGATAGTCGTAGACCTCGCCTTCGTTGTTCACATACGCTTCGACAACGACCGGGCTAGAGATTTCGTCTGCCTGATTGTTGCCCTGAGCATTGGAGAAATAGAGCAGATGCGGAGCCGTTGCGTTGCCCAAAGGCTCGTCAGGCGTAGCCTGGGCCGTCTCGGGCTGAGCAAACATGGTGACCAGGACCCCGATGGTACCCAAGAGAAGGACCGCGCTGGCAAACCCCGCGCCGGCTCGCAACAGGAATGGACCCACGGTGTTCTTCCATGCCAATTCCCATGCGGTGAAGATGCTGCGGCGGCTGCGCGCGCGCTCCTGACTGACAGCGACACGAATCCGCAACCGCAGATCTGCTGGCTCCGGCACAGGACCGAGCGAGGCCAGCGACGCCTGCAATTCGCGCAGTGAGTTCCACTCTCGCGTGCAGTCGCGGCAGTTCGTGAGATGTGCGTCGATCTCCTGCATCTCGCGTCCGCTCAATCGGCCGTCCAGATATTCTGTCAAGCTGGCCTGCAAATCGCTACAGCCGTTCATTGCGTCTCCTCTCCCAGGGACATCTTCATCCCTGCCAACTCTGAGGTCCGTGCCGCGGACACGGGAGCCGTTAGCAACGCCTTTAGACAGGCGCGACCGCGCACCAGCCGCGACTTTACTGTTCCCAAGTTGATGCCCTGCATTGCAGCTACTTCCTCGTATACGAATCCTTCGATATCGCGGAGAACAAGCGTGGTGCGGAAGGGCTCCGGTACCTGGAGTAGCGCGTGCTCCACCCGTAACCGGTTCTCCTCGTGCAATGCCTGCTCATAAGGCGATTCGCCCGGATCCACGAGCATGTCCTGCAGTTGCACCGGCCTGCCGTTCTCTCCCGCCGCGATCTCCTGCTCCATAGCGATTTCCCGCTGTTGGTGCCTCTTCCACCAGCGCCGCTGGTTCGACGACTCGCGAAGTGCAATGCGGTAGATCCAGGTTCGCAACGAAGACTCACCGTGAAAACCGCGAATTCCCCCGAAGACTTTCACGAAAACTTCCTGAGTGAGATCGGCTGCGTCCGCAGAGTTACGCACCGTGCGTACCAACAATGAGTAGATTGGGAGGTTGTAGCGCGAGATCAGCCAGGCAAATGCTTCCTCGGAGCCGGCTCTGAGTTCTTCGACGAGAGCCGCTTCATCCGATTGGAGCGTCAGAGTCCCCGCACTACCAGCACCGGCGAGATTCGCTCCGACAAGATTGCCCATGGTGAGGTCCGCCTGCAATTCCGTATCCTCCCACGTTATCCCAAATCAGCCTTCGTCTGCACGTGCCCCCGTCACATTGGGGCTTGAAATTCCAATCTGGTTCAATCATTCAAAGGCCCTTGCTGCTGCCTTTCCCAGCGGTTTATCCCGTTGCGGCCGGTTCGCTAACTTTCAAGCTTCGGCCCCAACGTACCGCAATATGACCTATTTGCTTAGACACCGTGGACAGAAGAAGTGTTCCCAATCGTTTCGGCTCGTTTATTTGATGTCGCAAGAATTATATTGATGTGTTCAAAGATGAAGGCCGGATCACAGGGCCAGTTTGACGCATAGGATGAAATGCAGAGGCGTCTGGCTATGTTTTCGGCCCGTCCGATCGGTTTCATTCAAAGCCCGTACCGCGAATCCTCCGCGATTCCCAAAGGCCTGGGCGCGAGGCACGATGCCGAAGGCGTCATTGAGCTTTTGCGCGAGTTCGAGCCGGGACTGAACGACATTGATGGCTTTTCGCACTTGTTCGTGCTTTGGCAGTTCGACCGCGCCGACGGCTTCGATCTGATCGCTCATCCGCCGACCGATGCGGGCCGGCCTCACGGCGTCTTCTCGACGCGATCACCGCGCAGGCCGAATCCGATTGGCCTGACAGTTGTCGAGTTGCTGCGCCGCGAAGGTTCGGCGCTCCATGTGCGCGGCGTGGACATGCTCGACGGAACGCCGGTGCTCGATATCAAGCCGTACCTGTCGAGCATTCCACCGGAGAATCTGCAGCGAGGATGGTTGGCTGAAGCGGAAGCGCGCAAGAAGGCCTAAAGCAAGATGCGCTAAAATTCCACTTATCGTGCACCGCCTATTGAAAGTTCTCTTTCTGGTCGGCCTAGCTTGGATTACTCCGATAGCCCGCGCTAAAACTCTAAGTGTCTCCGGCCGCGTCCTTGCTTACAATGCGCCGATCCAGTGCCTGAACGGAAATGCATACTGGTCAATGATTATTCGGGTGCAGAATCCGGGCAAGGTTGGCTCCGAGCTTATTGAAGTAAAATTCTCGCAGCCGTGCGACAAGCCGCCGACATGGCTTGACTCAAAGTCGATAGTGCAGGGGTTTAAATTGATCCGGTACAAAGAGGGTGACGAATTTCTTACTGAGTTCTTAAGTTGTGAAAGCGAACCAAGTCTACCGCATGCTCAAGAGCCTTGTCTGCGTATTCCAATTTGGAGGCAGGTGCCGGGAGCAGATGAGAACGGGCTTCCATTTGGCATAAAGCTTCCCTGCTACCGCTCTGCCGATCTTCCCCTTGTTCCCGTCTTGTGAGAGATCGCCCCCTTCTTCACAGTTGCGAAGCGAGAGGCTAGGGCGGGAAATCTAGAGCTTTCGCTTTTCACCTATACCTTTTCCCTAATCCCTGTTCCCTGCTCTAGGGGATTCCAAGCAGCTTATGCGTTTGCAGGCTTAGCCGCCAGCGCGGATGTTCCAGGCAATACGCCAGCGCAAGGGTCGTGTTCAACTCGCGGCTGGGACCATCCATGGGCTGCAGGAAGAAATGCCGGAAGGGCAGCTCCTCGAACTTTTCCGGCTCCGCACCCGGCTGAGGATAGACCAACTTCAGCTCGTCTCCGCTGCACTGTCTGAATTCGGCGCCAGCCTTCGGGCTCACGCAGATCCAGTCGAGGCCCGCGGGTGCCGCGATGGTTCCGTTGGTCTCGACGGCAATCTCGAATCCGCGAGAGTGCAGCGCGTCGATCAGGTCTTTGTCGAGTTGCAGCAGGGGTTCGCCGCCGGTGCAGACTACAAATCGATTGCCGGACTCGTCACTTGCGGGCCATTTCTGATCGATGGCCTCAGCCAGGGCCTCGGCAGTTACGAAATTTCCGCCGCCACGACCATTGGTATCGGCAAAATCAGTGTCGCAGAATTTGCAGATCGCGGATGCGCGGTCCTGTTCGCGTCCCGACCAAAGATTGCATCCGGCAAATCGGCAAAAGACCGCCGGCCGGCCGGTCTGCGCGCCCTCGCCTTGCAGAGTGTAGAAGATTTCCTTGACCGCGTAACTCATAAAGGCAGCCTCTAGCTGCTAGCTCCTGGCTTCTAGCTCATCTCACAATTAGCACGGTCGTCAACTCCGCTCCGAAAAACCCAGAGGCTAGAAGCTAGCGGCTGTTTTTCAGCAACGGATCATCGATTCCGTTTTCGTGGAAGCCTTTTTGCCGCAGGAGGCAGGAGTCGCATTGGCCGCACGGCACTCCCGCCGGAGAAGGATCGTAGCAACTGCTGGTCAAGCCGTAATCAACGCCCAATTCGCGTCCCAAGCGGATGATCTCGGCTTTCGAGAGCGCGATGAGCGGCGTATGAATCTCCAGCGCCTGACGGCCTTCAACGCCGGCTTTGGTTGCAAGGTTGGCCATTTTCTCGAAGGCGGCGATGAATTCAGGACGGCAATCGGGATAGCCCGAGTAGTCGAGCGCATTCACGCCCAGAAAAATATCGTCAGCGCCGAGCACTTCGGCCCACGCAAGCGCGAAGGCGAGGAAGACGGTGTTGCGCGCGGGCACATAGGTAATTGGAATGCTGCCAGACATCTCCTGAGTTGTGCGGCCCTTGGGGACGGCGATGTCGCCGGTGAGCGCCGAGCCGCCAAAAGCGCGCAGATCAAACGCGACCGTGCGATGCTCGGCAACTCCGATTGACGCGGCGACGCGCTTCGCGGCTTCAAGCTCCCATGCGTGGCGTTGTCCATAGGAAAACGAGAGCGCGTAGAGCGCGTAGCCCTCGCGTTTGGCGATGGCGAGCACGGTTGCCGAGTCGAGGCCTCCGCTCAAGAGAACGACTGCGCGTTTGGGGTTGTTTTCCAAGTCTCTTCAATCACCATCGCGAGAGCGCTCGGCCCAGTCGCAGAATATTGCCATGGCCTCATCAAGATTTCCGGGCCCGCACGCAACTTTGAATTTCATCTCTTCGCGCTTAGCAAACAACCAATCGTCTTCCGACCTTTCGATGACAACTTTCTCAAATTGGTGCCCTTCAAGGTCAGTTTCATTTAGATCGACTTCCACCGTCCAGCCTGGATTGTCGAGCGTATTGATTTTTATGCCATAGGAGTGCTCCCAAAGACCGTTGCAATGGTCGGCACACCACGCCTGGAGTCGCTCAAGACCTGTCATCAGCTCTCGCTTTCAGTGATCTACTTGAGATCGCCACCGCGGCCAATATCCATTGACGGCGAGATCGGATTGCGCTCGTCGATGTAGGCTTCAATGCATTGGTCGAGCACTCCCTTTGCGTCCAGAATGAACTCGACTGCATCGCGCGCCGCTCCATAACCACCTGCGTTCGGTGTTACGTAGTGCGCTTCAGCTTTTACACGCTCACGCGCATTGGCAACGGCCACGGCAAATCCCACTTCGCGCATCGCAGGAAGATCGATCACGTCGTCTCCGACGTAGCAGATTTCGTCCAGCGCCACGGCTTCCTTCGCGACGATCTCTCGGATCGCCTGCATCTTAAAGGCGCAGCCCTGGTAGATGAACTCGAGCTTCAGATCGCGGGCGCGAGTGGCAACCGTCTCGCTGATGCGCTTGGTGATCACTCCACACTTCAGGCCGCCCAGCCGTGCCAGCGAAATCGCCGTGCCATCGTGTGCGCTGTACCCCTTGGCCTCGACCATGGTGGTGGACTGAACGCCGAAGCCGATATTGTCTTTCCCGCGAAGCTCATCCAAAACCCCGCTTTGCGCGACACCCGGGACGAGCCAGATAGTTCCGTCGGTGAACACGCCGTCGACGTCGAAAAGGATGATCTTGATTTTGCGGGCGCGATCTTGCGCGGTGAGTGCCATGAGTTGATTTTACCGGGAGAAGCCCGATTATCAGGTTACGAGTGACCGCTAGCTCACGAGACAATAAGAACGTGGATCGAGATTCACCAATGTCCGCGCCGCAGGCTCCGCCTGGACTCAAGCCCGAAGATTATTACTTCGAGGGGCCGAATCTCGTTTTCACCGCCGCTTATCACCTCAAGCGCGGGTCTTGCTGCGGGTCGGGGTGCCGTCACTGCCCGTATCGAGAGGATCCTGCCGCGAAAGCCAAGCAGAAAGAACTCGAGTAGCGGCTGGCAGCGATCTTAATCAGAGCCGCCGCTAGCGGATGGTTGGACCTCAGGCGGTGCGGCGACCGGCGGCAGGCCTGACGGCGGCGAGGACGGAAGCGCGAGCGGCTCACGAACCAGCACGGCAAAGCGTGGAAAGGCGAAGCTGCCGGCTGCATCGTCAACAACGTTGAGTTGGCAAACATACGACCCCGGTTTGAGCCCGCTCAGCGGCACGTCAAGCTCAATTGAGATTGCGTCGCGCCCTTCCACATTGATCGACCTGGCCTGCACGATCGGAGTCTCGTACACCTTCGTCGATCCCTGAATCAGCTCCAGGCTGCTCAACAGATTGATCGCAGATTTGGATTCCTTCGCTGCCCCTTCGACTGCCTTCGGGCGGGCCGGATCGTATATCTCATAGAGCAGATACATATGTTGATCCTGGCGAAAGACGTGGCTGATGTTGGGCACGTATTCTTCGCCGTTGCGTACCAGCGGATCGTCCTTCTTGCTCGGCTCACGTTGCGAGGCAAGCACGATGGAACTCATCTTGAGCGGGGCTTTTTTCAGATCGGGCAGCGTAACGTCGGCAATAAACGAGCCCATGCGTCCGGTCTGATTCTCGCGCACCACAAATTTGACTTCATACTTGCCCGGCGGCAGGTTGAAGCTAGTGGTGTACTGGATGTTCTTCTGGCGCGCCTGCTGCGACGGGTCGAGATTGAGCTTGACCGTATCGCGCACGCGCCCCACGGGGCGATTGGCCGCGTCTGTTACCGCGCCGATGATGTCGAGCGTGGCTTTGTCCTTGTCGCCGCCCTTGACGAGGGGAATCTGCGAGCCGGGCACGACGAGCGAAACCGGCATGAAGAAGCGATTTTCGTCGAGACGGAAGTAAATGGCGTCCATGTAGAGGGCCATGTCTGTAGCTGGAAGATCACTGGCGAGCTGATCGTCGAGCTCCTGCTCGCGGTCTTCCTTTCCGGAGTGCCGGAAGTCCGCCGGCGCGTAGTAACCGGGCCGGTATTCGAGCTTGATGCCGGGACGATTGATTTTGACCGTCAGCTTGCGGTACTTGCCATCGCGAGCTGGGTTCGTGGAATGAAAGCCAATCGCGTAGTAAGCCGAATTGTCCTTTTGCACTTGCGCAAACGCCGGAGCAAAGTCGTTCGAATCGAAGAAGGCCTTGCCGCCGGTGTCACTGGAGAGCGTGGCCATCACTTCCTGCGTGGCGAGGTTCGCGTTCATGTTGGTGGTGAGCGCGCTGCCGTTGAATCCACTTTGGCCACGCAAACTTCCGGTGGAGGCGTCGCCGAACGCCGTCACGGCCTGCAAGCCGCGCGTGTCTACGCTGTAGATTGCAAGATCGGCCCGCACCGCTGCGTTGATGGCCGAGCGAAGCGAAGCTTCGTTTTCGATTCCGTCGCGCGAGATGCCGCCGGAGAAGTAGAGCAGCGATTTTTTCTCGTTGATTTTGGCGAGCGACTGCGAGATGCTGCGCAGCGCGAAAAGCTCGCGATCGGTGTTGAGGTCATTGTACTCGCTCTCGTCGGGCGTGTAGGCGGTTGTGTCCTCCGCCTGATTCGTGTTGGCGTTGGCCCCCTGAGCAAAACTCTGACCCTCGGTGCCGTTATAAGCACCCACCTCATTGATGAGCGCGTTTTTGTCGGCGGTAAAGTCTTGGTCGACATTGAGTGTGTCGCCAAGCGAAACAAGAGCCACAAGATCGGCCGGTTGCATTTGGGTTCGCAGAAAAGCCTGCGCCGCGTCGACGCTGCGCTCCAGGTCCTCGGGCTGCATCGAGGTCAAGTCGAAAAACATCACGATGAGCCGGTGGTTGCGCAGCTCTTCCGGCTTGGCGACGACAACAGCCTTTGATCCGGTTGCGCCGGCAGCAAGGCCGCTTACTGTGGCCTCTTTGAGCGGCGTAGCCATGTCCACACTCTCAAAGTCGAAGCTGTCGATCTGCTGTTCTTTTCCGCTTTCGAAGATTTTGAAGTCGCTCTGCTTGAGGCCCGTGATCAACTCGCCAGTCTTTGCGTCGACCGCCACCACGTTCGTCAGCACGAGTTCGGCGTTGGCCTTGAGGGTAAAGCCAGCTTGAGGTGTGGAGGAGATCTGGGTCGGCGGCGGCGGGGTTTGTGGTGCTGAAGCGTTAGGAACCTGGCCCAGGTTTTGCGCGCGGATCGGCGGCGCGGCAGGCAGCAGAAGCGCCGCAAGCCCAACCACCGCACCCAGCCTTTCTGCTAAGTTCTTCATCCCTCTCCTGTCGCGAGTCGCGAAGCCGATACCGCCAGCTCGCCCCCTAGAACCTGAATATTGCTCTGAATTGAAATTCCCGCATCTGCCCGACTGAACTGACTTGTCCGAATTGCGGCGTGCCATAGGTGGTGTCCACGCCCGAGTACTGCACGGTATTAAAGACGTTGGTGATGTTGGCGCGTATTTCCATGCTGCGCGTCTCGCCCAATTGCATGGTTTTGGAGAGCGCCATGTTGTTCGTGACAGTGCCCGGCCCTTCGATTGAGTTACGAGGCGCGCTGCCGAAGTAGTCGCAATAGCCCGGCGTATTGCTCGGTGGCCCATACGCCGCGGGGTTAAACCACTGGAGCAGATGACCGCCGCCGACGGTGACTGAAGCGAGCGGATTGAGATTCGGCCGTAGGCCGCTCGTATTGCCGCACTCGTCGCTTTGCCTGGTTGGCTCAAATCCAGGCGAGAGCCACGTTCCAGTAGCGAAATTGAAGCTGCCAGAGACAGAAAAGCCTTCAAGAATGTGAGAGCCAACACCGGAAGTGACCCAGAATTTGTCAGGCCCAAAAGGCAGCTCAAACAGATATGTCCCGCTCACCTGGTGGCGAATATCGAGGACCGAGTGGCCTTCTTCGGCGGTCGGATTCTGCCAATCTTGGACGACGGCTCCCGAGCTGCCATTCACCGAGCTTGCATCGTCGATCGCGTGTCCGAACTGGTAATTCGCGCCCATCGAAATGCCTTTGGACAGCCGCTTGTTTACGCGCACGGTAGCGGCGTTCATTTTGTAATACGCCGCGGCCTCGTCGTAAGTGAAACTCAGGGGAATGCAGGCCGGCGCCCCTGGACAAAGAACAGACGGATCGGCCGCGTCAATCGAAGGATCGGTTGCGGGGCTTCCCGGCAGCGCGCGCGGCGCGAGCTTGACGTCGAGGTGATTCGAACGCGATCCGTTGTAGCCGACATTCATCACGATGCCCCAGGGCAGCGTTTTCTGGATGTCGAGATTCCATGTCATCACGTAGGGCAGTCCATAATGCGGATTGAGCGCATAATTCCCAACCGTGGCGGGTGCGGGGAATCCGCTGGCCAGCGTGAAGCAAGTCATCGGCACCGCCTGTGCGCAAACCGAAGAGGCGCTGTTGCCGACTGCCTCCTGGTTGGTCTGCTCGTCAGTGAATGGCGGCTGGTGCGCCATGGTGGTAGCGAAGGTGGAGTACTCGCCAACTGTATAGTTGGTACCAAAGCCGGCGCGCACAACGGTGTTTTTCAGTTTTGGCACGCGCCAGGACAGCCCCACGCGCGGCTGGAATGCTTTGTGCCAGGGAAGGACGAGCGAGCCAGGCAGCCCGTTCATCCCGGCAATTTGTTCGGTCTCGCTCAAGAATCCACCGTCGGGGTTGGTGGCGACGTCGGCCAAGTGTCCATATTTCTCGGTGTAGGGCGCAAAGAACTCCCAGCGCACGCCGAAATTGAGCGTGACAGACGGCAACAATCGCCAATCGTCCATAGCGTAAGCGTCGACGACGTTGTCGCGCAGATAACTCTTCGATAGCGATGAGTTGAGCGTTGTGGACTGCGGCAATCCGAGCAGAAAGTCGGCGATGGAAGAGCCGGTGGTCAGATCGCCCGCGGTGTCCTCGGTGAAGAGGCCGGTAAAGGCGAAATTTCCGGTGGCGTTTGAGCCGGCGAGAAAATCCCGATGGACGCGGCGGTAGTCGCTGCCGAAACGCAGGTTGTGTTTGCCGTGAATCCAGCTCAGGACCTCACTGAACGAGATGGTCTGCGCGATGGAGAAGCTGGGCTGCGTTTCGCTCAGGCCCTGTATGCCGTTACTGAGCGAAATATCGGGCACACCGTAGTTGAGCGGAACGTTGTTGGGCACGTTGATATTCGCAGTGACCGCGGGGTTGTTGGTGGTGTTGGTGAAGAAGTTAATGGTGTGGCTGCTGCTGCGATTCCAATTGACGTTGGAGATGCTGGTGAAGCGGTGGTAGCCGACCGTGTAGCCGGCCTGGACGGAGTTGGAGTCTGATGCATTCTTTCCGCCGAGGTCCGGAAACAGATTTACGAGATCCACGGCCGAGTGGGACCAGTTGTAGTTGAGGTTGATGCTCTGTCGAAGGCCCTGGGTTTGCGAGCCGCCGCGCCTGCCGCCGCCCGATCCTCCGCGTGCGCCGGGCTGCGTGGCATTGGCGCCGAGACTGCGGTTATAGCGAACACCGGCCTGGGTGGAGTTGGACTGCGCGGCGGTGAGCAGGTGGTAGTTGTAGCCGTTGATGGTGCTGCCCGCGGGAAGATTCGGCTCAGGGAAATAGTTGAGAAGCGCCGTCGCCTGGGGAGCGATCGATTGACCGGGAGGGCCTGTGGGCGGAATTATGTTTGGCGTTCCGTTGTAGATGAATTGCTGGCCTGTGACAGGATCGTAGATAGGCGGTAATCCGCCTGCGGAAAAATCGCCGACTCGCTCCGCATCGGTTGGGACGGTGGCATAGAAATCATCCGGATTCGATGAGCGCGAGCCGGAAAGAGAGAGAAAGACGGTGTCTTTGCCGCTGGGCTTGGTCAGGTGCGGAATATAAGGCGCGCTCATGAACGAGAGCGTAAAGTGGTTGGTTCCGTTGGCCGGTTGATTTTGCTGCTGGCCCAGCAATGCGAACGGCTGCGCATTGAATATCGAATTTGTTCCATTCCACGCGATTGAGCCGTGCGGCTGGCCGGGATTGAAGTTGCGGAAGATTCCACGGCCTCCGCCGCCGCCGCCTCTTCCGCCAAAGCCGCCACCGCCGAATCCACCGCCGCCGCCGCCAAAGGCACCTCCGAAACCTCCGCCGCCGCCGAAGAGACCACCCTGGCCCGCGTCGCCGCCTTGCCCATTTAAGCCGCCTTGAACCTGGATCGACTGGATCGCGTCGCGCACCCGGTCCGGATCAAGGCCCGCCAGCGCGCTCACTTGTCCGGCCTGCCCGGTGATCGCCACCGACTCTTCGCTGAAGTCTGAGTTGCCGGCAATCGACGGCAAAGCGGCGCCAGCGGCGCCGGCCGTGCCGGTTTCCGCGTCGGTGTCGGCGGCGAGGGTGTTCACCAAGCTCAGATTTTCGGGCGAGTTCCCCGCCAGTTGGCGGACCGCTGCCGCGACGTTGGTTTGCTGATTGACCTGCTGCCGGTCAATCTCGCCTTGACGCGAGGAAAGAATCAACTCGAAGTTCACTGTCTGGTCGTGGCTGGTCGCGTTCAAGACGGCTTCCTGCGATCCTTGCGCGAAGGCCGCGAACTGGGTGCGTATGACGTAGCGGCCATTGAGCGGAATCCTAATTTGCCACGCGCCGGTAATGTCGCTGGTGGTTGAGTAGCGCTTGCCGGTTAGAGTGTTTTGTGCGGTAACTGAAACACCCGGAAGCGGGATCGTGCCGCTTTTAACTACGCCATGCAGCGTGCCACCGGTGACGGTTTCAGAAGATGGCGGAGCGGCAGACGACGAGGAAGCAGGAAAAGTGGGCGGGCCTGAAGGGGTTTGCAGCACGGGCGCCTGCGGCCGCGCAGCAAGGCAAGCGGCCAAAGCAATCCCCGCCGGACCTGCACGCCATATTGCAGCCTGCCGCATTGCGCTATCCGACCTCTCAAACCAGTATTCAGTCTGACGGGCCACGAACAGCGAAGGTTTACCTACAAGGATGACCTGACGTTGGCGGGTTTACCTTTCGCACAGTTGACCAGTTTGAACTCGAAGGAGAGTTTTGCACTTGCAATCCCGGCTGCCTCATGTTAACTCTAAAGTTAATAGTTTTCTTATTGCTACCGCGTAAGTAAACCACGGTAAGCATCGGAATAGGACTTGAAATGACCATAAAGATCGGGACCACGATTCGCGCTTACCGCCTGCAGAAGGGGTTGTCACAGGGAGACATTGAGAAGAAGACCGGACTATTGCGCTGTTATCTGTCGCGCGTGGAGAACGGCCACACGGTGCCTTCGCTGGATACGCTGGCCAAAATCGCCCACGCCCTCGACCTGCCCATCGCGCAGTTTTTCGCCAGCGACACGCTTTCCCGGCAGATGAACACGCAGAATCTCACCGACGATGAGTTGCGATTCCTCACCCAGCTCAGGCGTTATTCAACAAATTTGAACGAGAGCGACCGCAAGCTATTGCTTGCCATGGTGAAGAAGTTTTCCGCGACGGCGACGCGCTGATTGCGTGGGTCTCAGCCGCGCGGCGGCAGCTGCGCGAGGTAAAACCCGAACAACACCAGGAGCAGGACTACCAGCGCGACACTTAGACGCAATTTGAACTGAAAATCGCCGCGTGGCGACCCGATGCGCGGCACCATCGGAGCCGCAAAAAGAAGGCCGCACAGAAAACCCCCGATGTGCGCTGAATTGTCAACCGCGACGCCGGTGAAACCGCTGCCGAAGTTGATCGATAGACCGATCACCAGATTGATGGCCGCAAAATAAATGACGGATTTGCGAAGCCTTCGTACCTCGTCCGGCGGTACGGGCAACTGTTTCGACTTCAAGAGAACAATGAGCGCGCCGGCGATGCCAAAGACAGCTCCGGAAGCTCCCGCACCCGCGGGAAATACACCCACGTCGTGGAATTTATACCAGTTAAAAAGAGTGGAAAGCAGATTACCCGCCGCGCCGGTGAGAATATAGAGAGCGAATAGACCAAACGAGCCCATGAGAGGCTCCGCAAGCAAACCAAGATTCCACAAGCACCACATATTCGTAGCCAGGTGGAGAATGCCTACGTGGACGAACATTGCGGTGACGATGCGCACCCATTCGCCGCCCAGGAGTACGTTGCCAGCATTATTGGCGCCCCATCCCATGAGCTGATCGGTCGTGGGCATCCAGAAGCTGATCCCGCGCGCCACCATGGCGACGAACACGGCGCAATTGATTACCAAAAGTAGATGAGTGGCAGGCGCAGCGGCGAACGTCGAGCGCTTCCGGCGAGCCGGTGGCGGCGCATAGTCGCTGGCAGGAGGAAGGATCTCCGGCTGGGGGGGTGAGGGATAACTTCCCATATCACAACTCTAAAGCATTCCCGGCTAGGCCGCGGACTGCGAACTTGGGCAGTGGCAATTCGAAAATGCATCGGGGTCAATCGGGCTGGCTGAGACCTTCACAGGCGGGCGAGTTGCGCAATGTAGTCTGGAATTTGCCCGGCGCTCCGCCGAAGATGGGAAAGGCGAGGCGGGCGATTGCGGATTCTTAGACCAGGAGCGGAATCGTGAGTTCGGCAATGGATGCAAATGGAACTGGCGCGAAGGCGATTCGCCGCGCGCTGCTGAGCGTGACGGACAAGACAGGGCTGGTAGAGTTTGCGCGGGCGCTCGAAGGCTTCGGAGTTGAGCTGATTTCAACCGGCGGGACGGCAAAGGCGTTGCGCGAGGCCGGCCTCAAGGTCAAGGACATCAGCGAACTCACGGGCTTTCCTGAGATGCTTGACGGACGCGTGAAGACGTTGCACCCGCGTGTGCACGGCGGCCTGCTCTATATCCGCGGAAACGCGGAACACGAAGCTGCCGTGGCCGCTCACGGAATTGAGCCCATCGACATGGTGGTGGTGAATCTCTACGCTTTCGAGAAGACCGCGGCGCAAACCAGCGTCGCCTTTGGGCATCTCATCGAAAACATCGACATAGGCGGGCCGTCCATGGTGCGCTCCGCAGCGAAGAACTTCGAGGACGTTGCGATCGTGACGCGTGTCGCTGATTACGCGGCTCTAATCGAGGAGTTAACGGGCAACGCGGGCGCGCTCACTCGCGCAACGCGCTGGCGACTGGCGAAACAAGCGTTCGCGCTCACTTCCGCTTACGACACAGCCATTGCGAATACGCTTGATCGGATCGCCGATGCTCCCGCGCCCGACGCGCCCGCATCGCCGGACACGACGCAACTGCCCGCAACGCTGCGCATCAACCTTCCGCTGGCCCAGGCGCTGCGCTACGGCGAGAATCCGCATCAGCGCGCCGCGCTCTACAGCGACGGTTCCGGAAAGGGCATTGCCGGTGCAGCGCAGTTACAGGGCAAGGAGCTGAGCTTCAACAATCTCGTCGATCTGGATGCATGCTGGGAGCTGGTGCAGGAGTTTGAAGAACCCGCGGTCATTATTGTGAAGCACACGAATCCCTGCGGCGCGGCGACGGGGGCGACAATCCTAGACGCCTATCAAAAAGCTTTAGCTGCCGATCCAGTCTCAGCGTTCGGCGGTGTCATCGGCATCAATCGCGAAGTGGACGGAGCCGCAGCCGAGGAAATCACCAAGCTGTTTGTGGAGGCAATAGCCGCACCGGGTTTTTCGGCGGATGCGCGAGAGCGCTTTGCCGCGAAAAAGAACCTGCGCCTCGTTGAGGTTCGCGCCGCCGAGCCGCGTCCGGTGGTCAAGCAGGTGTCGGGTGGACTGTTGTTGCAGGACGCCGATACCGGCCGCGTGACAGAGTCGGAGCTGAAGGTCGTTACGTGGCGTCCGCCGTCAGCCGAAGAATTGCGGAGTCTGCTCTTCGCCTGGCGGATTTGCAAGCACGTGAAATCGAATGCCATTGTCTACGCTCGCGATGGCCAAACGCTCGGCGTGGGGGCGGGGCAAATGAGCCGGGTTGACGCGGCCAGGTTCGGCGCAATGAAAGCCGTGCTACCACTCCAGGGCTGCGTTGCTGCTTCCGACGCGTTCTTCCCCTTCCCCGACGGGCTCGAAACTGTTGCGCAGGCCGGCGCCACCGCGGTGATTCAGCCGGGCGGCTCTGTCAACGACGATAAAGTGATCTCGGCTGCCGACAAACTCGGCGTGGCCATGGTCTTTACGGGAATCCGGCACTTCCGGCATTAAGACTTGCCGAAGACAAAATTGGCCGAAAAGGGACGGTAGTTTCGGCCGAATCGGAATCTGTCCATCCCATGCCACTTAAGTTTGGCGAAAATCCCGCAATCTGCCGCGCATGTGCGACAAATGACGGGTAAAATCGTCTGTAACAGTAGGCAGGTTCGATAAGATCTGCCGGCTGAGCCGTGTGCGCTTTAAATTGCGCGTTGCGGCTGAGAATCCAGGAATTTCGCTGCATGATGACAAAGACCCATCCAAGGTTGACCCTCGCGTCCAAATTTGCCGCAGTGTCTCTTTTTCTGCTGCCATTCTCGCCAATTTTCGCCCAGACTTCCCCGGCCAACAACACTCCGGCCAGCCCGGCGAAGGACCAACAGACTCAGCCAAGCGTTGCGCCGGCCCAGGCTGCTCCTGTGGAGACGGCGAAAGCCGATTCAGGGCCGACATCCCCCGCCCCTGCGCCGGATTCCGCCGCTGCTGAACCGAATCGCGCTCAGGCGTATTATCACCTGGCCCTCGCCAGCGTGTATGAGGACGACGCAGTTACAGAGGGACACACCGATGAGCTGAATCAGGCCATTGAGCAGTACAAACTTGCGCTCGATGCCGATCCCAACTCCGCCGAGCTGAACGACGATCTGGCCAATCTCTATTTCCGCGCCGATCGCGTCCACGACGCTGAGACAGCGGCTCGCGCAGTGCTGAAAACTCATCCCGACGACATCGACGCGCACAGGCTTTTGGGGCGTCTCTACCTGCGGCAATTGGGCGAGGGCCAAAATGGCGGAGCATCAACATCGAGCTCCAGCAACATTCTCGATCAGGCGATCGGCGAGTTCGAGAAGATTGTCGCCTTGCAGCCCAGGAGCGTGGAAGATCACATGGTGCTGGGCCAGCTTTACACCGTCAAGCATCAATCGGACAAGGCGGAGGCTGAATTCAAGACTGCCCAGGCCATTGAACCCGAATCGGAAGAAGTGGTGCTGAACCTGGCGCGGTTGTACGCCGAAAGCGGAGATGTGCCGCACGCCGTTAAAGCGATCGAGGCGGTTCCCGTGGACGGGCGCACGCCCAAGATGGAATTCACTTTGGGCGCGCTTTACGACCAGTTGAAGCAGCCCAAGGACGCCATTGCAGCCTACAAGCGCGCTGAAGATCTGGAGCCCGGTGACTTGCAGACTATGGACGCGCTGGCCGCGGCGCTGCTGACTGACGACGAGCTCGACGAGGCGCTCAAGCAGTATCAGGCGCTCGCCGATGCCGACCCGGAAAACACCGAGGCTTTTGTTCATCTCGGTGAGATTCAACGCCGCCAGGGCAAATACGAAGATGCGCTGGCCAACGTTCGCAAGGCGCGCAAAATCGATCCGACCTCATTGGAAGCGGGCTTCAATGAAGGGCAACTGCTCGACATTCTGGGCCGATTCGACGAGGCTGTTCAGACCTACCAGGAGATGGTCGACACCACCTCACACGCCAATGGCGCTTATACCGAAGAGGAGAAGAACAACCGCGCCATTTTTCTGGACCACCTTGGCGCAATCTATCTCGAAGAGAACAAAATCGATCCGGCGATTGCCGCCTATCAAAAATTAATTGATATGGGCGGAACCTTTGCCGCACGCGGCTACCAAGGCCAGGTGGATGCTTATCGCGACGCTCACGAGTTTGACAAGGCTATCGCGGTTACTCGCACGGCCATAGCCGCCGATCCGAAGGATCGCGATTTGAAGCTTATGCTGGCAGGAGAGCTCGCCGACCAGGATCATCCCGATGAAGGGCTGGCCATGGCGAAGAGCCTGCTGGACGGGGCCACGCCCGACGAGCAACGCGGCGTTTGGTTCGCAATCGTCCAGATGGACGTGCGCTTGCATCGCTGGAAGGATGCCGAGGATGCGCTTGACCGGGCCGAGCCACTGGCGACCAAGAAGGAGGACCGCACATACTTGTTCTTCCTTCGCGGCGAATGGGCTGAGCGGCAGAAGCATCTGGATCTGGCCGAGCAGTATTTCCACCAGGCGTTGAGTCTGGATCCGGAAAACGCGATGACCCTCAACTATCTGGGTTACATGTGGGCCGATAAGGGGATCAAGCTTCCGGATGCGCTCAAGATGATTCGCAAGGCTGTCGAACTTGAGCCGGGGAACGGCGCGTATCTCGATTCGCTGGGGTGGGTCTACTTCAAGATGGGCGAGTACGAATTGGCCGAGGACAACCTGCGGCAGGCCGTGAATCGCGACGAGACCGATCCCACGGTGCACATGCACCTGGGCGATCTTTATGAAAAGACCGGACGCATCCGGCTGGCTGCGGCGCAATGGCAGCTTTCACTCGACGAATTCGCCAAATCATCCGCCGGCGACATCGAGCCCGGCGACGTAGAACGGGTACAGAAAGAGCTCGAGGGCGCGCGCGTGAGGCTAGCCAAAGAGGACAGCGCAGCCGGCCCGGCCAAGCCGGAATAGGCCGTGCACAAGCGCGGCGCTGGTTTCGTGCGAGCTGGCATTGCACTCATGGACCGTCCGCTAAGCAGGGCGCATTCGTTTTTGACGAGCGCTGAACCGGCGCTGAATTCTCGCAATTCCCGTTGCGGCAACGTCTAACTCGCTCGGCACTGACCCTTCTTGCAGTATAACGAGACGTGAACTGAGTAAATTGGAATCACGCCTCAAAAACCGGACCAAATGATGGCCCTCAACACTGCATTCTGCGCATCGCTGCCGGCTGGAATCGCCGTAGGCAGCAGTGCGGACGACCCGCTGTCGCGCAGAGTCCATTCCGAGCCGCCGCACGCCTATCGCACTCCTTTTGCGCGCGATGCAGCCCGCGTTCTGCATTCGCGCGCTTTCCGGCGGCTGGCGGGCAAGACGCAGGTGTTCACGCGCCTGCCGGATGAAGGGCTTTCCGACCACTTCCGCAGCCGCCTGACGCATACGCTCGAAGTAGCACAAATCTCGCGCGCAGCAGCAGCGGCCCTTGGACTGAATGTGGAAATGGCGGAGGCACTGGCGCTGGCGCACGACATCGGGCATCCTCCATTTGGCCACGCCGGCGAGAAGGCGCTCGACCGCGCGCTTCGCGCTCAGGGGCTCAGCTTCGATCACAACCTCCACGCGCTGCGCATTGTTACCTGGTTTGAGGAGCGGTATCCGGCCTTCCGCGGGCTCAACCTGACGCTTGCAGTTCGCGAAGGCATCGTGAAGCATTCGCGCGATTACTCTGCCGAAGACCATCCCGAACTAGCCCAATATTTTCTTGACCGTTTTCCCCCGCTCGAAGCTCAACTGATCGATCTGGCCGATGAGATTGCCTATCTGACCGCGGATCTCGATGACGGATTGGACTCCGGCATCCTTGCGCTCGATCAGGTTCGCGAAGCTGCGCCGCTCTTTCGCGGCTTTCACGATGCGGCGCTGAAACGTTTCCCCGCTGCTGCGCCACGACTGGCAGTGTACGAGGCCCTGCGGCGCCAGTTGAACGCGTGGGTCACCAATCTGATCGAGGAAGTGCGCATTCGCGTGACCGCGCTGGGCGCAATAACGCTGGATGAGATTCGTCGCGCACCAAAAAGGCTCGCGGCACTTAGCCCGCAGATGGAATCGGAACGCGTCGCCGTGAAGGAGTTCCTGTACGCGAATCTTTACAACACGCCGGCTCAGGAACAGGAACATGAGCGCGCCGAAGAGGTGGTCATTGAGCTTTTTGGACACCTGATGGCCGAGCCTGGCCTGATGCCACCAGACCACCAGGAACAGATTCCGACTGAGGGCCTGGCCCGCACCGTGGCGGATTACATTGCCGGAATGACGGACCGCTATATTGTGCAGTTATGGAAGCGGCGAGGAGGGCGGTGAGTCACTCGGACTTTTCCTGCGGGCCCCGCCTACAGGGAGTGCGAGCCCTCGCGTTCCGTTCGACTACTTTGCCGGAAGAAATTCGATCTGGGCCAGATTGCTGACGGATTTGAAGCCGTAGTCAGCAGTGACGAAGACGCGATCGGGCGAGTCCATGGTCAGATCCAGGGCAAATGCATCGGCGTAAGCCATCTTGTGGTCGGCGCGTAGTTCGGCAGCATGCACTGCGCGCTCGCCGCTGGCCGGAACAATCTCGGCCTCGCTCGGTAAGAGGCTGCTCAGAACGCGCTCTTCCTCGTGAGCGCCGAATCGCTTTCGTAAGTTCCCCGCAACCTCACCCCACTGCACTGCAGAGATGAGTAACCCAGCCTGTCCCGTGACACAAGCTTTGAGGATTGCCTTTACGCGGTCACCACCGGCCTCTTTGTCGAGGTAACGAATCAATGCGGACGAATCCAGAACGTACACCGTCATCGGATGTTCCTACCAGCCCTCTTCCCGCAACTCCCGCTCGCGATCGAGACGCCTGTCCTCGAGAAGCATGTCTGTCCCCGACGGACCTCCTGAAGTACACCCATACATTTTTTCGATGAGCCCCAGCTTGGCCACCAGCGTCTCGGGCCTCAGAATCACTTCGGCCCCCTGCTGGCGAATGACAACGCGCGTGCCCGGATCGATCCCAAGAGATGCCCGGATAGCTGCCGGAATGACCATCTGGCCCTTGGTGCTCACAACCGCAAACAGCTCTTCTTTGGTCTTCCCCATGGCTTACATTCTAGCATAAGTAAGACATAAAACAATTGTAAGATAATTGACGATTATCTTACTCATGGCACTTTGTCTTACTGTACGGGGCCCTGTGGGCGGATTCGCCGGAGGTCGAGCGCGCACAGAACCGCATTCTGAGCGCTCAGGCGAAGGTTGTCGGCTGCGGCCCACAGCCACAGGCGCGACGCCAGATTGGAGTTGCGGCCCATTGGCTCCGGCCGCAACCGAACCAGGATGTCGTTCTGCCCGGTGGCGGCCAGGTTCGATGGCGATTCCGTATCTTCGAGCACCAAATCGACGTGCTCGCCTGTGAGCGAGTCTTCGAGGGCGCCAATTTCTACCGGCCGTTCGAGCTCGACCGCAATCGAGAATGTGTAACCGTGGAAGACAGGCGCGTGAATCACCTGTATGGCCAAGGACGGGCCGCGTCCGGCGGTAAGCGCCTGGTAATGACGTCGAATGCGCGCTTCTACATCCGGAAGACTCACCTTGGAGCTTTCGCCCATGCCGCACAGTAAGTTGTACGCCACCTGCGCGTCGTACATTGCGCGGGGCAGTGACTGAAAGCTGAGCAGGTTGACGGTCTGCTGATGCAACTCGTCCATGGCAGCGCGCCCGAAATCGCTGGCCGGCTCCAGCACGGTAGCGGCGGCAAAGCTGACCGGGGCTGACTTCTGCAACCGCTCGAGCAACAGCGCCAGCGCAATGACCGCGGGATGGGCGGGCACAACCGCCGGAGTAAAGAGATCGACGGCTACCGCGTCGACCCCCAGCCACGGGGCGCGGACCACAACTCCAGTCTCCCGGTCCAATGCCCCGGAAAGATCCAGAACCGTTGATCCCGCGCGCAATGCCTGCTGCCAGTGCCGGCGGGTGAGACTCTCGGGCCCGCAGAAGAATGTGAAGTCCATGCTGTCGAAGGCATTTTCGCTGATGGCCTGGATGACGGTGACTTCGTCGCCTACCTGGTCCAACTGGCCGTGAGCATCCGCTTCGTCAAGCAGAGAAAAGCTGGCCGCAGCCAGTGGCGACTCCGACAACGCGTCTTTAAGCTCTCTGCCCAAGAGGGTTGAAGCGCCGGCAATGGCAATTTTGTACACGGGCGTCCTTTGGCTTGTTTGCAAGTGCGATTACGATCTTCAGGCGCCGGATTCTGGTGCGACCGGTGACGGAGCGGGTGGATCAGGAGTGGGTGGATCGAGATTGGGAGGGACGGGATTGGATTGGGCGGGGGGCCTTCTGCGCCGACGCCGCGACCAGCCATATGCGGCACGCGCCCAAATCCCCGAGAACATGTAGGCCAGCGCTGCAAGGAACATGACGACATTGGAGTAGCGGATGGCGATGTAGGCGATGACAGCCAGCAGCACGGGCAATTGGAAGGGATGGCGGCGCGAGAAATTGATCTCCTTGGCCGACCAGAAGCGCCAACTGCTCACCATTAGGAAAGCGGTAAGCCCGACAAGGATGAGCCAGGGAATAGCGACCCACCACGCCTCGACGGGATAAGCATTGAAGAAATGGACTGTAGCGGCCAAGAGGCCCGCTGCCGCGGGAATCGGCATACCCACGAAGTATTTTCGATCTGGACGGCCGGGGTTGCGCGGCTGCGCGTCAGGGCTGATATTGAACCGCGCCAGGCGGGAAGCTCCGCCCAGAAGAAAAAGAAAACAAACGAACGAGCCGGCCTGGATCAAGTGCGTGTGCAATTGCGCGTTCATTGATTCGGGGAGAAAGTGGAATCCCCAGACGAATGCCAGCAGGCTGGGAGCCATGCCAAATGTAACAAGATCGGCCAGGGAATCCAGTTCCCTACCGAATTCGCTGGTCGTGTTGGTCATGCGCGCAATGCGCCCGTCGACCGCGTCGAACGGAATCGCGAGCAACAGGGCGATCGCTGCCCAGTCAAGATGCACAGCAGCATTTCCGGCATCGCTGGTGGCCCTGATGGTTTCGACGATGGAGATGTAGCCGGCCGCCATGCTTCCGGCGGTGAACAGCGACGGCAGCAGATACATGCCTCGCCGAAGACGCGGATGCGGCTTGCCCTTTGTCCGTGAAAGATCGGGGAGATTCACGCGTTCCCTCCCCCATGAGTCAGAGCGGGCGAAATCGAGGCCAGCACGCTGGCGCCGCCCTTGACGCGATCTCCCACTTTGACCTGCAGCTCTGCGCTTGAGGGAATCACAACATCGACTCTGGAACCAAATTTGATGAGCCCGACACGCTGGCCGCGCTCCACCGATTGGCCCTGATCGCAGCGAAAGACGATGCGCCGCGCCAGCAGCCCGGCAATCTGCTTGAAAGTGACCTCGAAGCCCGCATCGGCTCCCTGGCCGCGTATGGTGACCGTGTTCTGCTCGTTGCGCTCGGCCGAAGCTGGATTCATGGCGTTCAGAAACTGGCCCTTCTGATAGCTCACATTGCTCAGGACCCCGCTGATCGGCGCGCGGTTCACATGGACGTCAAAGACACTGAGGAAGATGCTGATGCGCTGGCGGGAGCCTTCAGGAGTGGCGATGGTGGTTGCTTCGGTAACGACGCCGTCGCCGGGCGAAACGATCAAGCCTTCGCCAATGGGAATAGTGCGTTGAGGATCGCGGAAGAACCACAGGAAAAATAACGCAAGCAGCACCGGCGCAATGGCCCAAACCCAATATCCAGTGAGCCAATTGAGCGCGGCGGCCACCGCCAGCAGACTGATCCCGTAGATGTAACCGTCGCGAACCATGGTTCCCAACGATTATACGGTGATTGAGAATGAGTTCCTTCGAAGGGGGTGTTGCGGGAACACGCTAAAACACGACGCGCCGCCGAGCAGTTGCGCTCGGCACATGCGCCACAAAAGCCAAATTCCCAAGGACTTACGCTACGGCGAGGACGCGGTGTTCAAGGGCAAAGATCAAGTCCTTGGCGTGCAGCTTGAGTTTCTTCAAGCGCACTTCTTCCAGTTGTTCGTCTTCGGTAAGGTATGGCTTTTGAAGCAACTCTTCCAAACGCTGAGCGTAGCGATGATGTTCTGCGTATAAGCGATCGATCTCTCCGCTCAGCATGGAACCCTGTACTTCATCCATCAAGCACCTCCGGTTCGGCAGTTTGTGTAGATGGTACACCACCGCCGATTTTCGTCGAACATTTACATATATCGCCGTTCCGGGTAATTCGGCAAGCGCGAAAACTGCTAAAGGTCATACCCCCCTGTGAAAATCGCGACCTATGATGGCCAATGGCCGTGTTGGCGTGAGGTCATGGGCGGTGCGGCCGAACCGAAAACCGCATGAGCACCGCATCCTCAACGGGATCAGCGTAGTACGCCCTGCGAATCCCGTTTTGAGCAAAGCCTGCTGAGTGGTAGAAGGCCAGCGCTGTGCGGTTCGACGCGCGCAGTTCTAGGACGATCTCCAGGATTCCCGAATTGAGCCCGTCCGAATCGAGCACCTCATTGACGAGCGCGTCGAAAAGCAATCGGCCAAGGCCGCGGCGCTGGCTTCCGGCGGATACGGCGATCGATTCGAGTTCAGCCTGGGGAAGCAACAGGCGGGCAACGAGAAAGCCCTGGACGTCTTGCTTCTGTGGCCCGATCGCGACCAGGGCGATGCGGCGGGGCGTCGCAACTGGGTTCAGAGCGGTGTGATAGGCCGATTCGGGCCAATGTGGGGCTTCCGGAAGGCTCGCGGCAATTGCCATTACCTGCGCCAAATCGGCGGCGGTCATTTGCCGAATTTGCACGGGGTGGATCTGCTCGGGTTCGGCGAGGGACTTCATGCAAGCTATGAGGCAGCCACGGCGGGATTGCGCTCGGATTCTGTGCCAAAGATCTCGGCATCGGACCGCCGCAGGTAGTGGCCGTCAAGCAGTGCCAGGTCTGCAAAAATACCGGCCGTAAGGCGCGCCTCACCGAGACGGAATGCGTCCGCCGCGACCGGCGCGGCTGCCTTTACCAACTGCGTGCCTGGCCAAACACTCGCAAGCGTCGCCGCTCCGTCGTCGCAGACCACAACACGAACCGGCGCTGGATCGATCGCCGCAAGTTCCGCAGGCCCCGCAAGGAGCTCGACTGGTCTGGCCCCTGAACGCTCAAGCCGCAGGTAGACCTCGCCGCGATGCGCATCGAGCGCCGCCGACGGCACGCCGGATTTACGTGAAAGCACTTCGAGGCGCGAGAACGCGACCACGGGAATTTCTGTCCCTTCAGCCAAACCCTTTACCGCACTCAGCCCCACGCGGACGCCGGTAAAGCTGCCCGGTCCGTTGACGACCACAATCCCGCCGAGGCCACGGAGTTCTGTTCCAGCCGATCGCAACAACTCAGACACAGCGGCCACGAGCGTCGCGGAATAGGTCTTCCCCGCCAGCTCAATTTGTCCGAGGATTTCGAGGTCTCGGCCAGCCAGCCGACCGAGAGCAACGGAGCCGGTCGGGCCGCAGGTGTCGATGGCGAGAATCAGCTGCCCAAAGGACAAATTCGACTCCTCAGACCGCAGCCAGTGCCTGCTCGAGGTCGGCGATCAGATCTTCCTTGTCTTCGATTCCGATTGAGAGCCTGATTCGCCCTTCGTTGATCCCCATCGATTGGCGGACTTCCTCGCTGACCGAGCCGTGCGTGGTGGTGGCCGAGTGCGACGCGAGCGATTCGACGCCGCCCAGCGACTCCGCATTGATGAAGATCTTGATCGCTTTGAGGAAACGCGAGGCTTCCTCGCGCGACTTGAGCTCGAAGCTCATCATCGATCCGAAACCTTTTTGCTGCTTCACTGCCAGGTCGTATTGCGAATGAGTCTTGAGGCCAGGATAGGCCAGCTTGCTTACCTTGCGGTGCGTGGAGAGAAATTCCGCGACTGCGCGGCCGTTCTCCTCATGCTGCTGGATGCGCAACGGCAAAGTCTTGATGCCGCGCAGAACCAGGAAACACTCGAAGGGCGACATGACCCCGCCGGCCGCCTTTTGGACGAAACCAAAGCGCTCCTTGTGCTCGGCCTTTGACCCAATGAGCGCCCCGCCCAGGCCGTCGGAGTGGCCGTTCAGGTACTTCGTCGTTGAGTGCATCACGATGTCCGCGCCAAGTTCCAGGGGACGTTGCAGCACGGGCGACAGAAACGTGTTGTCCACACTTACTTCGACGCCGCGCGCATGGGCAAGCTTCGCCACAGCGGCGATATCCGTGAGCACCATGAGCGGGTTGCTCGGCGTTTCAATGTGCACGAGCTTTGTGTTCGGCTTCATCGCCGCTTCAACGGCCGCCAGATTGCTCGTGTCCACATACTCGATCTGGATGCCATAGCCGCTCACAATCTGATCGAATAGCCGCACCGTTCCGGCATAGACGTCGCGCGAGCAAACGACGTGATCGCCTGCGTGAAGCATCGCGACTAACGCGGCGATGGCCGCCATTCCCGTTGTGAACGCGTGTCCGCTCGTCCCACCCTCCAGCGCGGCCAGCGCCGATTCAAGCCGGTCGCGGGTGGGGTTGCCGGCTCGCGAGTAGTCCCAGCCGCGATCGCTGCCGACGCCGGTGAGCTCAAAGGTCGAGGACAGGTACAAAGGCACATTTACCGCACCCGTCAAAGGGTCGGGATGCTGCCCGGCGTGGACTGCAAGGGTCGAGTATTTGTATGGCGACATGAGGTAGCTGCTTGCTCCTAGCTTTTAGGTATTAGCTTATCGTGCGGAGCACAGGAGCCGGCCAGCGAAACCATTGGATGACGATAAGCGCACGCTGAAATGCATTAACGGCAGGCGGACTGCAACCGGCAACACGATTCTCGAATCGGCAATTCTCGAACTGGGTCCACGAGAAATCGCGAGAAGAACGACCCCCAGAACGACCCAACGATCCTTGCAGATCTCAAATTGTCACTACGTGAACTGGCTGCGGAAGACGGCCTTGATGTGCGCCAGCCGCTTGTTCAATCCATCAGCCTCGTCCTTAAGCCCGAGCTGGTTAGCCAGGCCGATGGCGTCGTAATAGCACTCCTTTGCGTCGCTGTAACGGGCATTGGCATCACTCGGCGAATGCGCCTCATACATATCGTCATAGGCCTTTTCACCCATCGCTTTGAGGTGAGCGAGTTGCTCCAGCTCGGCTTTCCTGTCCGCATCGTCGGCCATGTCCGTCTTCTATTTTTCCGCGGTTTGTTTTGCTGCGCGCACCACCGGAAAGTAGCCGGTTCGGGTGCGGACGGTGAGCTTACCCAGCCCCTTGGATTCGGCTGTGACCTCGACACGCCTGAAGCCTGGCTCGGATGTCGGCTTGGTGGAGTGATAGCCGAGCGTGTACTGGCTGCGGATATCGCGCGCCACTTCAGCAGCGATCTGATCGATCTGGTCAATGGATTTGGGGAAGAACGCCATGCCGCCCGTTTCCTGGGATAGCATCTCCAGCGCGCGGCGCGCATGACGGACTTCGGCGCGGCTCATTTCGTCGCCAAAGAGCAGCCCGATGGAGTAAATGACCGGCCCGGAGAGCTGCTGTACGCGATGGATGGTCTGCTCCAAGTCCAGGCTGGATGCGTTGTCTTCTCCGTCGGTGATCAGGATGAGAACCTGCTTGGGGCGCTTGGCGTCGGCTACGAGTTTGTCCGCCGATGCTACGACGGCGTCGTAAAGCGCGGTGCCGCCACGGGAGTCAATGTGCGACAGGCCGTCGCGTAGTTTCGGGATGCTCGCGGTGAAGTCGCTATCGATGAACGCTTCATCGGAGAAATTCACAACAAAAGCTTCGTCCTGCGGGTTGGACGCCTCGACGAGATCAAGCGCGGACTTGTTCACCGAAGGCCGTTTCTTATACATCGATCCGGAGTTGTCGACCACCAGCCCCATGGAGACGGGGAGATCGGTGTGCTGAAAGCTGATCAGCGTCTGCTTCACGCCGTCCTCATAGATTGAAAAATCATCCTTGGTGAGGTTCTGCACCAGACTCGTGCCGTTGAGCACGGTGGCGTTGAGCACCACTTCTTCAACATCGGCGTGGAGCAAGTATCCTTCGCCCTCTTTTTTCAGAGTGCCCGAGGCCGGAGCCGGGGTTGTAACGTCAGGCGACCGGACCGGATCGGTATCGACGGCGGGAGTTGTGGTCGAATTGGCCGGAGTTCCGGCTCGCGGCGCAGCAGGCTGCTGCGCAGACAAAACGAGCCCCGCGGCGACGAGAAAACCAGCCAGAATGGCGTTATTGGAGAGGCGCATAGTACCCGGTGCGAGCATAGATGGTGAGCGGAGGGAGGCCCGGCGGCGGGTTCACCTTCACCTTCACTTTACGCCACTTGCCATCGCGGGACAGATCCTTCGGCTTGTAGCCGATCACATACTGATTGCGCAGCTCGGTGGAGATTTTCTCGGCAATGTCGCTCATCTCGTCCACGTCGTCAACGCGGAATAGCCGGCCGCCGGTCGAAGAACTGATGTCGTCGAGAAGCGTCGGACCCGTGCGCTCTTCAGGAGTGGGAGCGTAGGGATCGAAGATGCCGATCGAGTAGATCTCTACGTCGGCTTCGCGCACAGCCGCCCGCACTTCGCCCTCGGTGAACCGCGAGCGGTTGTCGCCGCCGTCCGAAACCACCAACAGTGCCTTCCGTTCGTGATGCCCATCTTTCATCTTGGCGACGCCGTAGTAAATTGCATCCAGTAGCGCCGTGCGGTGGCCGGCTTCGACTGTAGCCAGACGCGCCTGAATGTCCTCGACGGAGCTGGTAAAGTCTTCAATCAGCTCCGGGCGGTCGTTGAAGCCGATAACAAAGAACTCGTCCTGCGGGTTAGCCGTCTTGATGAATTGCAGAATAGCTTCGCGGGCGCGGACCAGCTTGGATGACATGGAGCCGGAGAGATCAAAGATGATTCCGATCGAGACCGGGGCGTCCTCGGAGGCGAAACTGACAATCCTTTCCTCTCCGTTGTTTTCATAGACCTGGAAGTCCTCTTTCTCCAGACCCGTGACGAGCCGGTTCAATGGATCAGTGACCGTGATCGGAACCAGCACCATGTCCACGTTCATGCGGATAAACGAACCGGGATGGATGTGGAGGGCCCCGGGGCCGGTATCGGGCGCAGCCTCAGTGCCCTTTGGCTCACTGGCCGCCGGCGCGGCTGCTGCAGGCGGCTCCACACGCACTTTGTTGAGTTGATCTTCCTGTGAGCGTAGCTGAGGGAGGCAAACGATCGAGGCCAATGCAACCGCAAGCGCGCAGCAGAAACGCAAGGATAGACCGACACCCCCTTTTGGAATCGCGTGCTGGGGATGTGTCCTCATCTGGCACCACGTTGGGTTGAAGGCGATATTACCACTATCGGCGCATCTTCGCTGTCATTGGATTGTCACGAAGGGGATTGTAACTCCGGGGATTATCACTCCAGCATTACGCATACAAGATTTCCCGATGGCTCTTGGCGTCAATCGCTGCGCTACAATCGAGGCTGGGCGGCCCCGCGATCTCCAATCTGTAATACGGCACAAGCGGAGCTCAAATTCCACCCTTTCACGGGAGAGCAAGACCTTCCTCATGGCTCGTATTTATCCCTTTCGCGCCTGGCGCTACAATCCTTCCGCAGTCCGTCTTGAAGACGTGGTCACGCAGCCTTACGACAAGATCAGTCCGGCCATGCAACAGGCCTATTACCAGCGCAGCCCCTTCAACCTTGTCCGGATCATCCTGGGGCTGCCTGAGCTATTTGACGTTGACAAGGGTGAAAACGTCTATACCCGCGCGGCAAACGATTTTCAGGCCTGGCGGCAACAAGGCGTGATGATTCAAGAAAACGAGCCTTGCGTCTTTGCCTATGCACAGCGTTTTAAGGTCCCGGGCACCGAGATCGAAAAGGAACGGCGGGGATTTATCGCGCTTGGCAAGCTGCAGGACTACGCCGACCAGGTGGTCTTCCGGCATGAGCAGACGCTGTCAAAGCCCAAGAGCGACCGGCTCAACCTTCTGAAGGCCACGCGGGCGCACTTTGGCCAGATCTTTATGCTCTACTCTGACCCCGCCGGCAGCGTGGAGAAGATTCTTTATGAAGGCCACGGCGCAGCTGACGCGGAAATAACCGACGAATACGGCGTTCTGCATCGGCTTTGGCGCATAAACAATCCCGCGGCCATCCGCCTCCTGGTGACAGCCATGGACGACAAGAAGCTGATCATCGCCGACGGCCACCACCGTTATGAAACGGTGCTGAAGTACTCAAAAGAACACAACATCGGAACCGCGGGTAAGAGCACGACAGGCACAAAGAACACCTCGAGCACGCAGCAGTTGCCGCAACCGGAATTCCCCGAGGCTGCAGCCATGATGACCTTTGTGAACATGGACGCGGACGGTCTTGAAATTCTGCCTACTCACCGCGTGGTTCACGGGCTCAACGGCTTTTTCGCCACGGCATTCTTTAAGGCGGCCGAGGCATACTTTACCGTTGAACCACTGCCGCCGTTCGATGCGCCTGCTTTCATTGGTGAGTTGGCGCGCGAGACAGGAACGGCTTTTGTTGCTGTCACCTGTTCCGGCGCATTTCTGATGCGCGCCAAGCCCGATGCGATGGCTGCCGCACTTGCGGGCCTGCCCGACCGCCAGCGGCAACTCGACCTGACTCAACTGCATTCAATTGTTTTCGAACGACTGCTGGGGCTGGACGCCGAAAAGGTGCGCGAGCAGACTAACCTGCGCTACCTGCGCGACGCTCAGGAAGCAGTGGAGCAAGTGCGCTCCAGCGACGCCGATATCGCTTTCCTTACCAAACCCGTAACCATGGAGCAGCTAAAGGAAGTCGCCTTCGCCGGCGAGGTGATGCCGCAGAAGTCGACTGACTTTTTCCCCAAGCTCCTCAGCGGCCTGACCATTTATGCACTGGATTGACAATATGTGGCCGCGATCTTCGGCATTCGGCGCATCAAGTCAATTCGTGCTGCGCACTGTAAATCGAAAAGACCGCAGAGGTATCAATCGTCGCAGATTGTTTAGAGCACTGGCGGCGTTTCTCGCGATCACCGCTTCTGCCACAACCTACGCGCAAACCGCGCGGGACGCTCCGGGGTTTGTTGTTGTCCTCGATGCGGCTCATGGGGGCGACGACGCTGGCGCCCGCCTCGGAGGCGAGGCTGAGAAGGCATACACATTGGCTCTCAGCATCCGGCTTCGCTCACTGCTTGCAGCGCGCGGTTTCTCCATCGTGACGACGCGAGAATCGGACGCTACTGTGGATTCCGATCGCCGCGCCGAGATCGCCAACCACGCCGACGCCGCGGCTTGCCTGAGCCTGCACGCGGCCGAAAGCGGCTCAGGCGTGCACCTGTTTGTTTCTTCTCTGGCCCCGGTCGATGGCAAAGGCCTTCTGCCCTGGAAGACCGCGCAGGCGGCGTGGATTATGCGCAGCCTGTCATTTGCCGGGGTGGTTAATTCGGCGCTTTCTCACGCGAGCATTCCCGTTACTTTGGGACGCCTCGCGCTGCCGGCGATCGACAGCATGACTTGCCCGGCGGTGACGTTCGAGATTGCGCCGATGCGATCCAATGATGCGCAGGCGCCAGCCGGCCTCGGCGATCCGGACTATCAGGCGCGCGTGGCAGACGCTTTGGCCGCAGCGCTGGTCGAGTGGAGATCGCAAGCGCGGGAGGACCAGCAGCATTGATCCCCCGCCACCAAAGCGTTCTCTTTATTGTCCTGCTCGCGACCTCCGTTATCATGGGCGCGGTGTTGTGGAACCAATTGCGGCGCGCTCACGATCGGCTGCTCCGGGGCGAGGATTCCGCGCCGACGCTGGCGCCCCAGGTGGCTCCGGCGGAGCAGGCCACACTCATGGTTGCCAATGACTCCGACAACACCGTGCAGCCACGCGCCCTTACGCTGCCCTTGCCGCAAAATCCAGAGTCTCGTGCTCGTGCGATCCTGGGCAAGTTGCTTGACCTTTATGCCGCTCCGGATGCCACGCATGCGGTGCCCGGCGGAGCAGCCTCGATCGCCCAGGTGTTTCTCGTTCCCATCGCCGATGCAAAAGCCAGCGGAGCGGCTGACGGTCCGCAGCTTGCGGTGATCAACCTGACTGGCGCATTTGTGGCCGGACACCCTTCCGGTCTGGAGACGGAATCGCTGACTGTGCTCTCCATCTGCGCCACGCTGAACGCCAATCTGCCACGGGTCACCGAAGTGCGTTTCCTGGTGGATGGCCAGCAGCGGGCGACTCTCGCCGGTCACGCCGATTTGACGCGCACTTATCTGACCAATGAAGACGCAACCGCGGACGTGGGTGCCCATCCGTGACGCGAGCGAGAATGATTTGCGCGTGGACTGGGCTGCTCGGATTCGCCTTTGCCTTGCGGCTTGGGCTTGCGGTCGGCTCGCCCAACATCTTCTTCCCCGATGAGATTTTCCAGACGCTGGAGCCGGCGCATCGGCTGGCGTATGGGTACGGCGTCATTTCCTGGGAGTGGCGACTCGGCATTCGCTCCTGGGTGCTTCCGACATTCCTAGCCGGAGTAATGCGCGCAACGGCCTGGATGGGCTCGGCTTCGGCCGGATACCTGTTGGGAACGGCGATCGTCTTGTCGCTGATTTCGCTGGTTACGGTTTGGTTTGGCTATGCATGGGCCAAGCGCGCCAGCGGCACACCTGCGGCAATCGTCGCCGCGCTGGCGTGCTCCTTCTTCTTCGGATTCGTTTACTTTGCGCCAAAGGCTCTGTATGAAGTGGTCGCCGCGCACGTTTTGCTGCCCGGCCTGTATCTTGGCGTTTACGGCGAGCGCCTGGGCGAACGAAGGAGGATGTTTCTCGCAGGACTGCTTTGCGCGCTGGCCGCATGCCTGCGCATTCAATTGCTGCCCGCGCTGCTTTTCGCGATGGTCTACTTCTGCTACCCACGCTGGCGCAAGAGGGTTCCTGCCGTGGCCGCAGGAGCTTCACTTCCCGTGCTTCTCTTCGGGGCCGTGGATTGGGTCACGTGGTCCTATCCCTGGCAGTCGTTCATCCGCTATTTCCAGCAGAATGTAATCAGCGGGCCCGGCAAAGAATTGACCATTGCGCAGCCGTGGTACTGGTATGTGTTGGTCCTGGTGGTTTTGCTCGGCCCGGCGGTGCTGCTGCTCTTCAATGGCACGAAGCGAAGCCCGTTTCTCGCCATCTTCTGCGCCATCGTGGTTGTTTCGCACAGTGTGATCCCGCACAAGGAGATTCGGTTTATCTATCCGATCCTCGCGCCTGCCATCACGTTGGCTGCAATGGGCCTGGTGGATCTTCTCAGCGAAATCAAACGCGGAGCGAAATTTCTGGACAATCCGAAATGGGTTGTGGGCATCGGCGTCGCGTTCTTCTTTGCCTCTTCGGCGATGCTCGCGGCGCAATGCGCGGACTGGTATAAAACGCGATGGGGCGCAGGCGCTTTCGATCGTCTCAGCCGCGAGCCGGCCGTGTGTGGAGTGGGAATCTATCGCGCGATCTGGTGGGAATCGGGAGGTTACACGCACCTCCATCGCGATGTGCCAATTATTCCGGTGGAAAACTCCGCGAAGCTCGCCAATGATGCATCGTCAATCAACGCATTGATAGCGTCGGCTGCTTCACCAGACCTTCCTTCAGGATTCACACAGTCGCAGTGCTGGAAAGGGGTCTGCCTGTTTGAGCGCCCGGGAACATGTGCTCCTGCAGACCCCGACGATGAACTGAATGCATATCTCAGAAGGATTCAGCAATGAAAGGGCTGTCGCGCGGCCTAAATTAGCGCGCCGGGACGGAACCCGCTCATCGAGGCTACTCTGAAAGACATGGTTCCAAAAGACATGGCTCCAGCCATCGGCGTCTTTGATTCCGGCTTCGGCGGACTGACGGTGCTGCGCGCGCTCATCGAGCGGTTCCCACGTGCCCGCTTCGCTTTTCTCGGCGACACGGCACGCCTGCCGTACGGCTCAAAGTCGCGGCGCACTATCGCGCGCTATGCCGCGCAAAGTGCGCAGTTTTTGGTTCGCGAGCAGGGCGCGGAGTTTCTTGTAATCGCGTGCAACACTGCCAGCGCGCTGGCGCTCGACGCGATTCAGGATGCCGTACCGGTTCCCGTGCTTGGAGTGATCGAGCCGGGCGCTAAAGCTTCCCGCGCCGCGTCGCAGACTGGCGACGTACTAGTGGTTGCCACCGAGGCAACCGTGCACAGTCATGCTTATGCTGCCGCGTGTACCGCTCAAGGACTGCGTGTCCTTGAGAAAGCCTGCCCACTGCTGGTTCCGCTGGTCGAAGAAGGTTGGACCGATCACCCTGTTACAGCCGAGGTAATTGAGATTTATTTGAACGAGCTTCGCGCGGAGGCTGAATCTCGCGGGATGAATCCCGACACGCTGGTGCTGGGCTGCACCCACTACCCCCTGTTGCGGCCGCTCTTTGAAGGCGCTGTGCGGCCGGGCGCCAAAGTCATCGATTCAGCGGAGGCCGTGGCACAGGCGGCCGCGCGGCAGCTCGGTAGCAACGTCGCGTTGGCCGAGCCCCGTGCTGCTGCCGAAACCAAGATTCGCTGTTTTGCGACTGACTCGGTGGAGAAGTTCGAGCGCCTTGGCTCACGTTTTCTTGGGCGTCCGGTGGGCCATGTCGAGTTGATCGATCTCGGCGATTGAAACATTGGGCGGTTGAAGCGCGCAAATTGGCTCCAATCGAAAATCGCTCTGCTATTCTGAATTGCGGCGGCGACGGCGACTCCGTCGTTTCCCCTTTTGGATTAGAGACTTGGAGGGTTCAGAGCAGCATGATCAATTTGGCGGGCAAGACAGCCGTGGTCTTCGGGCTGGCAAACAAACGCTCCATTGCATGGGGCATCGCCCAGAAACTCCACGAGGCCGGCGCTACTTTGGCCATTTGCTACCAGAACGAGCGCATGAAGGCCGAGGCCGAAGACCTGATCAACGATCTCTCCGGCGCCAGCGGCTTCCAGTGCGACGTCTCCAACGACCAGGAGATCTCGACGCTGTTCGCCGCGCTTAAGGAGAAGTACTCGAAGATCGACATCCTGGTGCATGCCATCGCCTACGCGCCTGCCGAGGACCTCAGGGGCGAGTTCATCAACACAAGCCGCGAGGGATTTCGCATCGCTCACGACGTGAGTGTTTACTCGCTGATCGCCGTGAGTCGGGGCGCGGTGCCGCTGATGACCGAAGGCGGCAGCATCATTACTCTCACCTACTACGCCGCCGAAAAAGTCGTGCCCCATTACAACGTGATGGCTCTCGCAAAGGCCTCGCTCGAATCGGCGGTGCGCTATCTCGCGTTCGAGCTAGGCGCGAAGAACATTCGCGTCAACGCCATCTCTGCCGGCCCCATCAAGACGCTGGCCGCGCGCGGTGTGGGCGCCCTGGGCGACATGCTCAAAGCACACAGCGACCGCGCTCCGCTCCACCGCAATGTCGATCAGCTCGAAGTTGGCGGCGCCGCGCTCTTTCTTGCGAGCGGCCTGGCCAGTGCCATCACAGGCGAGACGATCTACGTGGACTGCGGCTACAACATCATGGGGTTCTGAGCAGGCCCGCACATCGCCAGCCGAGCTCTCACATCGCCAGAATCGCGGCCCATACTTCGGGTTCGACTGGAAGACCCAGCCGCATGTTCTCCTCCCGAATGTGGAGCGTCTGTTCACCCGGATAGCGAACTTTTTCGCCCGGCTTCGCCGGCGCGCAATTGTGCAGTGACGCGACGACTGCGTCCGCAATTTTCTCGACTTCTGGTGCAGGCCCGAATGCGCCGGGGTTGAGGGCAAGAAACATCTGCGAGATAGCTGTCTCGAGCACCGCGACCGAGGAAATCTGGTAAGTCGCCTGGCCTAGCGTCATCATCGCCGCAACCATGTCCAGCAACACCGCGAGGCCTGATCCCTTCCAATATCCCATCGGCAGCGGCCGCCACGATTTTTCGATTGCGCCGGGATCGCGCGTCAGGTTGCCCTCCGCATCAAAGCCACCGTCGACGGGCAGCATCTCGCCACGTTTTCGATAGCTCTCCATCGCGCCATAGGAGAACTGCGACATGGCCATGTCGAGTACCACTGGCCCGCTTGCGCGCGGCACGGCCATAATCAATGGATTGTTCCCGATCACTCGCTCCGCTCCGCCCCAGGGCGGCAAGTTGGGCATGGTGTTGGTCCAGCAAATGCCAATCATTCCTGCATCCGCGGCCTGCCAGCCGTAGGTTCCGCCGCGCATCCAGTGATTGGTATTGCCGAGTGCCACGCATCCCACGCCGTGCTCGCGCCCGAGAGCAATCGCTCGCCCCATCGCGGCAAGCGCAGCGAGGTTTCCCGGCCCTTGATGACCGTCCCAGCGCTCCAGCGCGCCGAATCGCGCTTTGACTTCAGGCTCGGCAAGGGGATTCACGCGGCCATTGCGAATAGTGGCCACGAAGCGGGCAAAACGATTGATGCCGTGCGTGTATACGCCGTCACGCGTCGTCTCGCAAAACAGCCGTGCGCAAATTTCGACGCGATCGTCAGCGAATCCGAGCTTGCGCAGCACGCCCACCAGCGCGGCCTGCACCTCTGCAAATGGAATACGATTCATGATTTCCCTGATGAACTTGTATCAGGCCAAGCGTGGGGATGAGAAGAACGGCCGTCGCGGGCGGCGCCCTATTCCTTCAGCGTCACCGTGATCTTGCGCGCGTCGCCGCCTTCGGGGGCGATGACGATTTCCCCGGTGGCGCGTTTCTTGATGCTCTTGAACTTCTCGCCCCACTCCACGACAACAAGCGCATCGGGCGTGAGCAGATCGTCCAGGCCCAGCGTCTCCAGTTGACGCTCGCTTTCGAGACGATAGACATCCAGATGGTAGAGTTTGACGGGCTTGCCTTCGCGCGAGCCATCAAATTCGTGGATCAGCGTGAAGGTGGGACTGGTGACCTCGTCGGGTTCGGCCGCGCCCAACGCCTGCGCAATGCCCTTCACCAGCGTCGTCTTTCCCGTGCCCAGATCGCCGCGCAGCAACAGAAACTGCGGAGGCTTGAGCAGACCGGCGAGCTTGCGGCCCACTGCGACCGTGTCCGCGCTGCTTTGCGTGGTGAACTCGTACATTTTGCCTTCCGCCAGCGTTGCGGCTTCGGTCATTGCTGAACCTCATCGAGGAGTGCTGCATGGGGACTTAGTCCGCCGGATGCAATGCCCCTTGCAACCAAACATACCCGTTTTCGCCGCCCACATCAAAACGATGAGCATGGGATTGAAACGCCCGAGCAAGTTGCGCGAGAGAATCGGTGGCTAGCAGCGTATGCTCGTCGCCCTCGTAGACGGCCAAATCCGCGGCCCGACCGTGCAAATAAACCGCGGCCTCCACGGCGTGCGCAGTATCGTGAGGGTATTGCGCCAGCAGACCCGCGATGAGTCCTGTAAGCAGGTCGCCGCTGCCACCTTTGGCCATGCCGGGATTGCCCGAAGTGTTCACAGTCACGCGGCCATCGGGGTGAGCGATGAGCGTTCGCGCGCCTTTGAGCACCAGCGTTACACCCAATCGTTGCGCAAAGCCGCGTGCTGTCTTGAGCCTGTTCGCCTGAACCTCGGCTACGGCGGTTTGCGCCAGGCGCGCCATCTCGCCCGGGTGCGGCGTCAGCACCAAGGTGCGGCCTTTCGCAAGTTTCGCAAGGAGCGCCGGCCTTTCGGCAAGAATGTTCAGTGCGTCTGCATCAATGACGGCAGGAATCTTTGAGGCGTTAAGGAGTGCTGCGACGAATCTGGCCGTCTCCGCCCCCTGGCCCAACCCCGGCCCGACAGCGAGCACGGTCTTTCCGGCGAGCAATGCGGCCATTGGCCCGGGCTCAAGATTCTTCGCGGCGATCTGGCCAGCGCGGGTTGCAGCCAACGGCCAGGTCATTAATTCCGGCGCAAACGAAGAAATCACCGGCAATGCCGGCGCCGGAACCGCTGCCGTCACCAGCCCCGCACCTGCACGCATCGCAGCAAGAGCAGTCATCGCCGGTGCACCAGCCTTACCGCCTGCGCTTCCAAACGTGCCGCCAACAACAAGCACATGACCGAAGTTGCCCTTGTTGGCCTCCGCTGCCCGCGGAGTTTGCGCCAGGGCCAGCGACGAACCGGCCCACTCGAGCTGGAGCGCCGAGACGATTGCGGCATCCGGAGAGCCGATGGGCGCGACGACGACCGGCTGATCCCAGCGGCTCGTCAGTTGTCCGAATACGTGCGCCGGCTTGGGCGCAGTGAAGGTGATGACAGCGTCGGCGGGGAAAACCGGATCGGCAATGGTCGCGCCCGTTTCGTCGGCAGGCCAACCGGAGGGTAAGTCAAGTGCCAGAACAGGCACCCGACTGCCGCGCAGCCACTCGAGCGCATCCAACGCCAAACCCTTCAGCGGAGGCTTGAACCCCGTGCCCAGCACCGCGTCAATAATCAGGTCGGTGTCGAGCGCTTCGTTGTGTTCGGCCAGTGACTTGGCATTCGGCGTCGCATGGATCGGCCCGCCCTTCGAACTCATCAATTCTCTAAAAGCGATGGCCGCGTCACCGGTCAGCTGATCGGGAGATCCGAGCAACAGCGTGGTCACTTCGAGGCCAGGGTCGGCGAGCAGCCGCGCCGCCATCATGCCATCGCCGCCGTTGTTTCCTTTGCCGCACAGAACCGTCACGCGGCGCGCATGCGGAAACTGCTGGCGAGCGAACGCCGCGACGGCCGAAGCGGCCGCCCTCATCAATTGAATCGAAGGAATCCCGAACCGCTCCGTGGTGGCGCGATCGCAGGCCTGCATCTCGGCTGCGGACAGGACGTGCATCGCATTCATGGTACTAGAGCCTGGTGCGCAGAATTGGCTGCGGAGACCGGGTCGTGGCTGTCTTCTTGATTAAACGCGCTACTTGATCAGGCGCGCCAGCAAGGTGGTGTGCGAATTGACGCGGGTAAGGACACATGCTCCGGTCTTCTCACAGCGGAAGTGAATGGCGGCAGGAAACACCTGCCACTCCGCGGAGCGGTTCCGCAATCCGGCGACTCCAACCAAAAAGACCCGGCCCCCCGCGGTATCGATAGTCCCTCGCACAGGATTGTCGCCGACAATTACATCATCATCGTCAATGGGAGCGGGTAAATGCTGACTTCGGGCCGAATATCCAGAACCGCCATCAGAAGAATTCGATTTTCGGCCATTTGCAACATCACCGGCAGGTTGATGCTTCAGCCAATCATACTGCTCATCGAGGGAAGGAAAGTTGGTGTAAAACTGCCACGAAGTAACGCTCTGATACTGCTTGAGCGTACAGGGCAGGCCGCCTGTAAGGGTGAGCTCGGCGATTTGCCCGTCGGGGCCGGCGATATTCTGCACCGTGTCGCCGCCGACGGTCTGCATGGGGACAAGCGCCCGCGACGCGTCCGATGAGGCATTGTCTGGCGCTGGAGTGGGAAGCAAAACTTCCTTCTGGCATGCAACGACGCCGGTGGCGTCAAGCAACCGGATCACAACCGTGATCGGGTGCGGCGGATTGACTGCCACGGCCTGAAAGCCAGCGGCTCGCTGGGGGTCAGCAGGATCAATGTAGAGCTGATACGCGGCGGCAGATCCTTCCCAGCGCGCGATGAGCCGGGCTCCAATGGCGGCAGAATCGAATCTCTGGGTTCCCAAATCGACGTAAAGAGGGGGTGCTTTCGATTTGGTGACTTTGGGGATGAGGACAAGAGCAAGGACCCCAACGGCAAGAATGATAAGCACGGGCAACAAGGCCAATGCGCGATTGGATTTGGCAGCTTTCGGGTCAGCTTCGGCTTGCTCGGTGGGCGCAGGCTCAGTCATTGACTGGCGAAAGCCGTAGAGGTCCTGATGGCTGGTTCCCCCTGTGTAGGGAAGCACTTTGTAAGTCCGCTCCGCCCCACTTGCGTGAGTTTGCGGGCCGGAAGACGCAGCCGTTTCACTCGCCTCGATTTGAACTACATTGCCCATTGCGCAGGTCCCATTCCTTTGATTTGGGATCCCCAGCCGAAAGAAGTACTGCTATTGGACCACCCACAAAGCAGGCATGCAATAACCACTCCGTGTGATAGATCACCGGGCAACCCAAAGCGGGATAAGCCGCTCGAGTGGATTCCCGAATGGAGCGCGACCGGACCGGTTCGAGGGGGGGGATTCGACGGGGCTGAGAAGGCAAGTAGCTTCAGCGGCCCATTGCCGCTTGAACCAGTAGCCACACATTCAGGCCTGCAATCACGGCTGCGGTGAGCCATGCCAGGGCCTGGAGCCAGCGGGCATTGGTGAACTCGCCCATCTTTTTGCGGTCGCCGGTGAACATAACCAGCGGAACCACTGCAAAGATGAGTTGGAAGGAGAGGATAACCTGGCTAAGGATGAGGAGTTTTTCGGTTCCCTGCTCGCCCATGAAGGCGACCACGATGATGGTGGGAATAATGGCCAGCGAGCGGGTAATGAGACGCCGCAGCCACGGTGAGAGGCGGATATGGATGAAGCCCTCCATTACCACCTGGCCGGCAAGGGTTCCCGTGATGGAGGAGTTCTGGCCGCTGGCCAGCAGCGCGATAGCAAACAGGGTGCTTGCTCCGGTGACGCCGAGGAGCGGGCTCAACAGCTTGTAGGCGTCCTGAATGGCTGCGACCTCGAAATGCCCGCTGCGGAAGAAGACAGCCGCTGCGACAATCAGTATGGCCGCGTTGACGAACAGGGCGATCATCAGCGCCAGAGCCGAGTCGACATTAGCCATGTGCACCGCCTCGCGCTTGCCCTCGGGTGTGCGCTTGTAATTGCGGCTTTGGACGATGGACGAGTGCAGGTAGAGATTGTGCGGCATGACCGTCGCGCCGAGAATGCCGATGGCGATATAGAGCATGGCGCCGTTGGTAACGATGGCCGGAGACGGCACGACGAGGTTGCGCAGGATCGGCCAATAATCAGGGCGGGAAAGGAACATTTGCGCGCCAAAGAGAGCAATGATGGTGCCTATGAGCGCAATCACAAGGGCTTCGATATAGCGGAATCCCCAGCGCTGCAGCATCAGGATCAGCAGCACGTCGAGGCCGGTGATGAGCACTCCGTAAAGGAGCGGAATGTGGAAGAGCAGATTGAGCGCGATGGCCGAACCGACTACCTCAGCGAGGTCGCAGGCCGCGATCGCGACTTCGGCCATGACCCACAGGGCGAAGCTCGTGCGGCGGCCGTAGCTCTCGCGGCAAAGCTGCGCCAGGTCGCGTTCGGTTGCCACGCCAAGCTTGAGCGAGAGGCTTTGCAGCAGAATCGCCATCAGGTTGGACAACATGATGACGAACAAAAGCGTGTAGCCGAAGCGGGCGCCCCCGGCGATGTCGGTGGCCCAGTTGCCGGGGTCCATGTAGCCGACAGAGATGAGAAAGCCCGGCCCCAGGAAGCCGAGCAGCCGGCGCCAGTAGTACGGCGAATGGGAGATGCCGACGCTCGAATTGACCTCCGGTAAGGAAGGCTCAGTGAGAACGGTTCGGGTTACGGCCTCTGTGGACATTGACTCCAAGGAAGAGAGACCATGAGTGTCCCTCAACTCCACTATGCCACAGATTGTTAATTATGGTTAAGATTTTTGCTTAGATTAAATTACGATGACCGATCCGGGCGCAGCCAGACGGCTTCGGCAGCCGGCCTTCCCAGAATGGTGCTTCCCGTAGGTAGATCAATCAAAACGGTTTGGTCGTAATTCTGGCTCATGACGCGCAGGCTCTTGCCGGGTCCGATTCCTGCCGCGTGAAGGAACTCGAGGAGCTTGGGATCGCGCTCCTGGAGACTGATGACGGTGTAGCGCTTGCCCGGAGGCGCCTGCGAGAGCTGCATCTCTCCGCGGCGCTTGCGCTCGGCTGGGTTGACGGGGAGGACAGCGTTGCCGTGCGGGCAGGCGCCGCCTTCGCCGAGCTTTTCTTTCAACTTTGCCTCGAAGGCCGGCGAGACAGCGTGCTCCAGCCGCTCGGCTTCCTCGTGGATCTCGTGCCACTCCATGCCGAAGACCTCGCTCAACATGCGCTCGATGAGGTGGTGACGCAGCGCGGTATGGTAGGCCATCTCGCGGCCCGCCGCAGTGAGACGCACGATTCCGTCGTCGCCCACCTTGACGCAGCCATCGCGCTTGAGCCGCTTTACCGCCATGGTGACGGCGGGCGCGGAGACCTCAAGCCAATGCGCGAGCATGGCGGGAATAACCTGGCGGCCCTCGGCCTCGGCCTCGAGGATGGCCTTGAGGTAGTTCTCTTTCGAAACGTGGATGGCGTCTTTCATTGTTGCGCTGGAGTTCAGTTTAAACGTAGCGGAGTTAGCGGTGTTATTGGAGTTGGCGGAGCTGGTGCGGCTATCGAGGTGATTCAGGTAGTGAGGAGCTCGGTTAGTGTGCTGGCGGGTTGGCGAGTTCGCGGGTTGGCGAGTTGGCTTGCCGCTCGCAGCTCGCAGCCGATACCGGGCGGCTCCGGAGCGTAAAAGGCTCGCAATCAAGTGTCGGTTTTGGGGCGGAAAGACTCCGGGTTTAAGGGCGGATTTGGGCGGGAAAAAGATATTTTGCGCGAAAACTACGCTTATAAGTGAAGAGATTTGAGGAATTCGGCGCATGGAAGCGCAGGAAACTCGATCAAAACTACATATTGAAGGAAGATGGCAGCAAAATAAATCGCATTTGGTCAAAATTTCTTTTCTGAAGTTTGCCGATAATTATGCGGGTTTGCGCTACGGTGGATCTAGATACCGAAAAACAGTGGTTAGTGATTAGGGGTTAGTGATTAGTTTTCCGTGCGCGGCGGAGGGATTCGTCGCGCCCTATGGGTTGTGGTGGGCGCAGCGCGCGGGTGGATCATTGGGGTTCTTTCGCCCGCTAACGCGGGCTTGCGATTTCGATTGGGTCGACTGGCCCCAGGCTTGCGCCTGGGGCTATCGTCTTTTGCCCGCTAACGCGGGCTGAGTTTCACCGGAGGGGCGGAGAACAGAAGACAGTGGCTAGTGGTTGGTGGTTAGTGGTCAGCGGTTAGAGATGAGTGGCTAGCGGTCAGTAGTTAGCGGTCAGGGGTTCGTGTTTAGAACCCGGAGCAGTGGTGCGTGGGTTGAAGGGAGTGGGGAGATGAGGGCGATGGAGCGGAGGGTGTTGCTGAAGAAGCTGGACAAGGAGATGCGGCATTACCGGCTGGCGGCGAGGGCGGAAAATCCGACGAACGAGTTGCTGCGAATGGTGCGGAAGGTGCTGCGCGTTCCGATGAAGGAGATGGCGGAAAAGATGGGAATCGTGGAGTCGGCACTTTTCCAGATGGAGGAGCGGGAGGGGACGGGGTCGATTACGCTGCGGTCGCTGAGCCGGATGGCGGGGGCGATGGGTTGCAAGGTGGTGTACGGGGTTGTTCCGCTGAACGGGAAGACGCTGGAAGAGCTGGCGGAGGAGCGGTTGTGGAGGGAGGTCTTAGGCAGCGGGGTTAGCGGGGTTAGCGGTGTTAGCGGGGTTAGCGGTGTTAGCGGGGCTAGCGGAGTTGGCGGAGCTAAAGTCACGGCTGACGATAAAGCGGCATAACGAAAGTGCGGCGAGATTGAAACGGGGGTGGGGCGATGGCGGAGATTGTTTCGATACATGGGAAGAAAGAGATGAGCGTGAAGAAGACGCGCGGACGGCCGCGGAAGAAAAAGGTGGAGGGGCGCAGTGGGGCCGCTGAAGGGATGACAGAGGCGAAGACGGTGGAGGGGCACGGGATGGACCGGTTGCGGGCTGCGGCGGAGCGGCGGGTGGCCGAGAGCAGCGAGGATCTTGCGGACTTGCTGCTCGATAAGGCGATGGAGGGAAAGCTCGATAGCGTGAAGATGCTGATGAAGCTAGCGGAGGAAGAGAAGGCGCGGAAGGAGGAGGAGAAACACGGGGGAGAGAACCCAATTTTCAAGTGGCTCGGAATGGAGAAGGCACAGCCGGAGATCGGCGACGTGTGGATCGGCGATGGGTGGAAGAACGAGGAGACGGGCGAGGTTGTGCATGGGGAGTGGGACGGGTGGAAGTTAGATGAGTGGAAGGATGAGGAGAAGGCGGCGTGAGGGTGGCAGGGACGTAGGGACATAGGGGCTAGCGGTTGGCGGGGTTGGCAAGTTGGCGTGCGCTTCGCGCACATGGCGAGTTGGCAAGTTGGCTGGGTTGGTGGGGTTTGGGGGGGTGGTAGCTCAGTGCCGGGTTGGCGGGGCTTGACACCGCAGTTTGCCGATTGTGGGGCTCGTGTCTTTCACGAGGCTTCCACGACACCCGAGGGAGGGAAAGTTATTGTGGGCACGATGCCAGTGATAAGTCTCAGGAGTAGTATTCAGGGGCGTCCCAGGAACTCTGTGGGCAAGATTGGACAGAGAGAGGGGTCAAACGATGAGATCGTACTGGATGGCAGGCATGCTGGCTGTTGCATTCGCTTTTGGAGCGCGGGCACAAAAGCCGGCAGACGCTACCGTGGCAAGCAGCTTGACGTGGATTGGCGGGCACTTTGAAACCTCAACGGAAATTACCAGAGTGCTGGACGATGCTGGAATTCAGGATCATTACACCACCACAACGCAGACCAACAGCATGACCTTTCAGGGCTGCACGGTGACTCTGGTTATTTCGCAGAAGCTTTTGCATGTGGCCAAGGACGGCACGACCGACAACAATTACTCGGGGACCCTCAGCGCCAAGTTCGACTTGAGCAACCTTGTGCGAGGCAAAATCCACGTAACAAGCCGCGATCAGGAATCCTGCTACCCGTTGGACCTAATCAAGGACGCGGACAAGCCGGCCCCGGATTGTCCGGACTTGAAGGGTGTGACTGCTGCGCCGCAACTCGTCACGCTGCTGCTGCCGGCAGTGGCTCCCATTGCAACGACAGACAGCGTTTGGGGAAGTTCGACTTACACGTCTCTCCAGATCCGCTTTGCTACGCTCGATCTGGCGAACCGCCAGGCCGACGCGTGGCGCGCCGCAGTGCTGGCGTGTGGCGGGAAATGATTTTGGTGCAGACCTGAGGCGCAGGGAACGTCGCCCAAAGGAAGTGAAACGGAGGCCACAATGGCACGAATCTTTTCCGCACACGCGTCGTTACAGAGGTGCGCGAGAACGATCGAGAAACTGCGTGGAGTTTCTTTCCTGATGACGGCGGCTCTGATTCTCATTGCCGGAGCACTCATGCCGAACCGGGCCTGGGCGGCGGCCGACGTGCCCGCCACCGCTCAAAAATTCGCAGTCTTCTGTACCCCTCTCAACGATGCCTGCCGCAGCAAAATCATTGGTGTGCAGATGGATTCCAGCTTCAGCACCCCTCCCGCCACGGATTGCGAAGTGCCCGACGGCATTGAACACGAAGAGGGTTACAAAGCCATCGTCAGCTGGCTTTCTGCACACCCTGAGACGGCCAGCATGAGCACGGAGGACGGCATCAATGCGGCAATTAAGGCACTGTGGAACTGTCAGAAATCCATTGCTACAGGCCACACCTCGTGGGGAGCCCCCGACAAAATCGGTGCCTTCGTGACGTTTTGCGCGGACGCCAAGAACTACGTAATATGTGCGAACCAGATCGTCGAGGCCAGCACCAACGCCTATGCAGCGCAGGCCCTGAACGGCAAAAGCGACCACTGCAGCGCCCCGGACGGCGTCGAGACTAAGGAGTTGACGGTAAAGGTCTTGGCCTGGTTGAAAGATCACACTGAAGTCAATGGGCAAGACACCGGGACCGGGATCACGGCTGCCATCGACCATCTGTGGCCTTGCCATTAAAGTTTAACCAAAAGGCGATAGTTTTTCGCCTGTAACGCGCGTGGGCGACAGCTCGCGCCGGGAGTTTGGCAATGTATGGATTGGGGCATTCATTAGGGCATTCATCGGGGCATCGATTGAAGACCGCTGGAAGCGCAATTCTTATTTCTTTGGCGATGGTTTCTTTGCCGACCGTGGCCAGGGCTTTGGGAGAACCGAAGTATGTGAGCAATGTTTCTTCGCAAGGAGCCTTTGTGCTGGCGGCGAATGGACAGACGGCGACGCTGGTGGTGAGCGAGCAGGATTGGCCCGGCGTGGTGAGGGCCGTTGGCGACTTGAGCCTAGACGTGGGGCGGGTGACGGGACATGATGCGGCGGTGATCAAGTTTGGGGCTGCGGCCGGGAGTGGGGCAACAGCTAACAAATTTCCGGCCGGAGTTGACGTGGTGATCATCGGGACGATTGGGCGGAGTCCTCTGATTGATTCGTTGGTGCGGCGGCACAAGCTGGATGTGAGCGGGATCGCGGGCCGGTGGGAATCCGAAGTGACGACGGTGGTGGAGCACCCGATGCCGGGGGTGCGGCGGGCACTGGTGATTGCGGGCGCGGACAAGCGCGGGACGATTTACGGGGTTTACGATTTGTCGGAGCAGATTGGAGTTTCACCATGGTATTGGTGGGCCGATGTACGCGTGGCGCATGCGGACGGATTGTATGTGCAGCCGGGGCGGTATGTGCAGGCGACACCGGCGGTGAAGTATCGCGGAATATTTTTCAACGATGAGGCGCCGGCGCTTTCAGGATGGACGAAAGAGAAGTTCGGCGGGATGAATCATGAGTTCTACACAAAGGTTTTCGAGTTGCTGCTGCGGTTGAAGGCGAATTTTCTTTGGCCGGCGATGTGGAACAACGCGTTTGCGGTGGATGATCCGGAAAACGCCAGGCTGGCCGATGAGTACGGGATTGTGATGGGGACCTCGCACGAAGAGCCGATGATGCGCGCGGAGAAGGAGTGGACGGCGGGGAAGCACGGGGCGTGGGACTACCTGACGAATCAGAAGGAAATAAACGAATTTTGGCGCGCTGGGATGGAGCGGGACACCCATTACGAAGAGGTGGTGACGCTGGGGATGCGCGGCGAGGGCGATACGCCGATGAGTGCCAGCGCGAATACGGAGCTGCTGGAGCGGATTGTCGCGGACCAGAGAGAGATTTTGAAGCAGACGGTGAATCCGGATTTGGAGAAGGTTCCGCAGGTGTGGGCGCTTTACAAGGAGGTGCAGGGCTACTACGAAAAAGGCATGCGCGTGCCGGACGATGTGACGCTGCTGTGGAGCGACGACAACTGGGGCGATTTGCGGCGGCTGCCGACGGCGGATGAACGGAAGCGATCGGGCGGAGCGGGGATCTACTACCACTTCGATTATGTGGGCGGGCCGAGATCGTACAAGTGGCTGAACACGAGTTATCTCCCGAAGATTCAGGAGCAGATGAACCTGGCGCTGAAGTACGGAGCGGACCGGCTGTGGGTGGTGAATGTGGGCGATGGAAAGCCGATGGAGTTTCCGATGGAGTTCTTTCTGGATTATGCGCGGACGCCGGAGCGCTGGGACAAGGACCATCTGGACGAGTTTACAAAGCTGTGGGCGACGCGGGATTTCGGGCCGGAGCATGCGGATGAGATTGCGACGGCGATGGAGGATTACACGCGGTACAACGGACGGCGGAAGCCGGAGTTGATTGATCCTGCGACTTTCAGCTTGGCGAATTACGGCGAGGCCGATCGAGTGAAGGCGGAGTGGCGCGGGCTGGCCGATCGGGTGGATAAGCTGGCGGGCGAGCTGCCGGAGGATGAGCGGGCGAGCTACTTTGAGCTGATTCAATATCCGGTGGACGCATGCGCGAATTTGACGGAGATGTATATTACGGCGGGGCGGAATGCGGCGGATGCGAAGTTGGGGAATCCTAAGGCGAATGCGGAAGCCGACGCGGTGCGGGCGATGTTTGCGTGGGACGCGGAATTGAGCGATGAGTATGACCACAAGCTGCTGGATGGCAAATGGGACCACATGATGGATCAGACGCATATCGGGTATACATTCTGGAACGAGCCGAAGGCCAATGCAATGCCCGCAGTGAGCTGGATCCAGGTTCCGGAGGCGGGATCGCTCGGGATAAGTTTCGACGGTGGCAGCATGACGCGAACCCCTGGCAGGCTCGTATTTACGCTGGAGCCAATTGACTCGGTTGCCGACGATGCGCAAATTCTGAATCTGTTCGATCTCGGCAAAGCGCCGGTGAAGTTCACTGTCGAAACCAGCGCGCCGTGGATTGTGGCGTCGGCGAAGTCGGGGACGGTGAGGTTGGGTGAGGAGCAGAAGTTGGCGTTGCGCGTCGACTGGAGCAAAGTGCCCGCGGATGCCGACAGCGCGGAGGGAACGGTAAGGGTGCGCAGCCCCGGCGAAGCACAGCAGAGGATCTACTCGCTGCGAGCGCTGCGGCTGCCGATTACGCGCGCTGACGCGCAGGGGTTTGTTGAGAGCGATGGATATGTGGCGATGGAAGCGGCGGATACTTTTGCGCGCACTGCCGACGGCGAGACGCACTGGGAAGAGCTGCCGGGCTACGGCGCGACGAAGTCGGCGATGACGGTGTTTCCGGTGACGGCGGAAAGCAACGCGGAGTCGAAGGCGGGGCTTGAATATCGCATGTACCTGTATGACACTGGCTATTTTCAATTCCAGGCTACGCTGGCGCCGACACTGAACTTTGTGCCGGGACGCGGGTTGCGATTTGCAGTCTCAGTGGATGATGGTCCAAGGACGGTGGTGGATGAGCTGGAGCACAACTCCCAGACGGATTGGGAGCAGGCGGTGAGCAACGGAGTGCGGCTCGTGACGGTGCCGTTGATGATCGCGAAGCCGGGATATCATCAGCTCGAAATATGGGCGGTCGATCCGGGAGTGGTGCTGGAGCGCATTGTGGTGAGCCACGGTCCGCTGCTGCCGAGTTATGTGGGACCGCCGGAGAGCGTGCGCTGACCGTAGTGATAAGCCTGCTGAATCAGGATGATGGGCGCGGTATAGAGAAAGTGCGCCCCCACCCCGGCGACAACAACAGAATCGACGCGAGGGTGGGGCACTCGGCCGAGGGATGTCCCCTTTTTTGGAACCCGCCGTCGCGCGTATGATCGGTCAAGGTTTATTCTGGGAGGCTTATATGGCAAAGGGTCGGCGTCTTCCCCCGGGCCCGCGCCGCGGCAAGAACGAGCGGCCCGCCGGGCGTGCCCGAGAGAGGCTATGTCTCGAAGGGCAAAGAATCGCGTTGGAGTCATATGAAGTGCTACGCCGTCGAGCCGCTAGGCTGGAGGGCCAAGATTCTGTAGAGTTCAAATTCGGTGCCATCCAGACGTCGGCCATCATTGGAAAGAGAACTTCAAAGAAACGAAAGACCCCGACGGCCGAGTTTGAACCGGAAGGCCAGCCCAGATTTGAAGGGGGTAGACCCATCGTCCAGGGCGGATTGCCGGAATTGGGGAAGCGCCGCTAAAACCTTCGCAGAATCGAGGACTAAGGTTTCCCAGGGTTATTGCTCGGTGGTTCACTCTCTACTTGTGTGCGCCATGGCGGGAAAGAGTTCAGCGAAGCGAATTCGTTCTCGCCGCAATTGGACTGCCCTCGTGTCCCTCTTGGGTCCTGAATCGGCTCGGACATGGGTATCCTCATTTGTCAACCATTTCAACAGTTCTCTCATGCAACCCATGCACAGCGTGTTGCCATTTAAGGTGAGGACACGGAGACTGTTGATCTCCCCTTTTAGTTGGATAGAGGTTGCTGCATTTTCCCCCGTCTTGTGACCTTTGTAAATCAGCTCGTTACGTCCGCACTTACCGCAACTATTAACCATTTTATAATCCCCCTAATCTAGAAATAAGTGCAACCCACACTCCTCAGAGTATAAATACGGAGCAACTCCAATCAACTGAATGAGAACTGTCCGTCCGCACCTTATTTCACGCGGACGTTGGGCTCGACGGAGAGGCCGGGGCGGAGTTGGTGATTCGGGTCCTCATTGGCCAGGTTGGTGAAGTCAATACGCACCGGAAGGCGCTGGACAACTTTGACGTAGTTGCCAGTGGCATTCTCAGGCGGGAAGAGCGAGAGAATCGAGCCGGTGGCTCCGCCGATTTGCGTGACGCGGCCGCTGTAGTCTTTGCCGGTTGAGTCGACGTGGATATTGACGGACTGGCCGGCCTGCATGTGCTTGAGCTGCGTCTCCTTGAAGTTGGCCGTGATCCAGAGGTCCTGAAGCGAGACCAGGGTGAGCAGATTCTGGCCGACGGCCAAGTTCTGATCGACCTCAACGCTCTTGTGGGTGATGATGCCGTCAGCGGGAGCGACAATTTTTGTGTAGCTAAGGTTGAGTTTGGCCTGATCGAGCTGCGCCTGAGCCTGCTGGACCTGGGCATCGGCCTGCTTGGCCTTGGCGTTTTGCGCAGCCACTTGCTCGGGAGCTGTCTCGGCGGACTTGAGGCTGGCCTGGGCCTGCAGTTCACGCTCGTGGGCAACGCGAACGCCATCGGCCGCGGCCTGCTCATTGGCGCGCGCGTCGGCAACCTGCGCTTTCGCGGAGTCGGCTGCGGCAACGGCCGAGTCAAACTGCTGCTTGCTGATGACATCCCTGGCGACGAGCGGCCTGTAGCGCTCAAGATCGGCCTGCGCCTTGGTGTTGTTGGCCTCAGCCTGCACAACCAAGGCATGCGCCGCTTCGAGTTGCTTTTCCGCTTGCGCTACACCTGCCTGCGTGCCGCTGACATCGTGGCCCGCCGAACTCAGAGTGCTTCCCGTATTCGCCGTGATGATGGGCACATTGACGCGCGCCGCGAGAGCATTGGCCTGGGCACTGGCGAGAGCGGCCTGAGCGTTTTCGACGGCGACCTGATAGTCGCTGGGGTCAAGCTCGACGATGGGATCGCCCGCCTTGACGAGCTGGTTCTCTTCCACATCCACCTTCAAGACCTGGCCGGCGACACGCGCGCTGACCTGAATGAGGTGGCCGTTGACCTGCGCGTCGTCAGTATCCTCGCTGAAGGTGGAGTGCCACCAGAAGCCGAGGGCGATGAGCGCCACCAGCAGGATGGCGACAATGATCAAGCCCGTGCGGCGGGACCGAGGCGGCGCAATCTCTGTCTCTGCCGATTCTTTGGGTTCCGGTGTTGGTGTTGAAGTTGGAGTAGGGGTTGGAATGGGATCGGGCACGTTCACTTCCCTCCTAAGTATTTCTTGTAGTCCTGCCCGTCTCCGAGCGCGCGAGCCAGACTGAGTTTGGCTACGTTGTCGCGGTAGAGACTGGTTACGTACTGGCTGTCGGCCTGGGCGACGGACTGCTGCGCCTGGCTGACGGCGAGATTGTCGCTGACGCCGTTGGCGTAGCGATCCTGCGCCTCTTTGAGAGCTTCGCCGGCGAGATCCACGCTGGAGCGCGCGACTTCGACCTGCTGTTGCGCCGCTGCGATGTCGAGCAGCGCGTCGTGCACGTCGGCTTCAACCTGGGCGTTTTTGTCGCTCAACTTCGCCTGCGCGGTATCGAGGTTTGCCTGGGCCTGCTGGGCCAGGCCGCGCAGCTCAAATTCTTTAAATACGGGCACACTGGCCGAGGCGGTGGCATCGACAGTGCCGTGCGAGTGGGCCAGAGTGGTGCCAATGTCGCCGTAGTCGGCGTCGGTTTCGACGGTGGGAAAGCGGGCGGCAGTTGCTGCTTTGCGCTGATCTTTAGCGGCTGCGGCTTCTTCGACCAGGGCAGCCAGATCTTTGCGATTGGCTTTGGCCTGCTGGATGAGCGCGTTGGCGTCAAGCTGGTCGAAGGGCGCGTAGGGCGCGGCGTCAGTGAGGTTGAAACTTTGCGCGAGCGGCAGGCCGATGGCGCGAGCGAGAGCGAGCTTGTCCTTATCGAGGGAATTTTGGGCGACGATCAACTGCTGCTCAAGAGATTGGTAATCGACGCGGGCGCGCAACTCGTCGAGCAGCGGCGCCGTGCCGGCCTGATGATTGTCGACGGCTTGATCGAGTGAGACTTTTGACGTTGCGACCTGCGCCTGAACACTGGAGACATTGGTTTGGTCGGCGAGGACGAGAAGGTAGGCGTTGCCGACGGTGAGGATTACCATGTCGCGCGCGTCCTGTGCCGACAACTGCGCAGCGGCAAAGTTGTGGCGAGCAGCGAGGTAGTTGCGCAGCGATTGCAGGTCGATGAGCGACCAGGTAAGCGAGGCGCGGACATCTGTGTACCCGAAAGGGCCAATGACCTTGGGGAAACCGGGGATGCGAAGACCCTCGGCGGCGAGATCGGTTTGCTGGGCAGCTTCCTTGGCGGTGGCGTCGATGGAAGGAAGAAGCGATTGCAACTGGCTGAGGCGCGCGGCGCGTGCGCCCGAGGTATTGGTGCTGCTGAGAATGATTCCCAGATTGGATTGCAAGCCGCGCTGGATGGCGTCGTCGAGCGAGAGATCGATGGGCTGGGGCGATGCCTGGCCCTTGGTCACGCCGCCCTGAAAATCGGCGGTCGATGGCGGGGAGGGCATGGGAGGCGGCGGGATGGCGGACGACTGCGCAGCCGCAGCGCGGACAAAGATACAGCCGGTCAATACCAGGGTCGCGGCGACGAGGGCCGCGGCGCAAAAACGGATTGGGCTGTGAATGGATTGCTTTGTCAAAATGACCTTAACTCGAAAACGGGTTGAAACCTTGCTTACGAGCGGGGTGAAACCTGTTTATGAACGGGCTGATGAAGGAGATCAAGAACGGCGAACAAAAATTGCCCCATAAGAAATTGATGCGGAGAATGCGCGACGCGGTTCTTAAATCTAGTGTATCGAACGGTGGGTTCAATAAGCGGGGCTGAAAGCCGGCCTTTCGAGCCTGATTGCGCGCCGCCAGACTTCAATACGTTCCCGGCTGGCGGTAGGGCGAAGCGGCGGCGTAGCGGCGCTCATCGCCGCGTGGGTCAGATTCGATGTGAGATTCCGCACGCGGCGCGCTGTCCCAGATCATCGTGTTGCGCTGGGCGAGATCGTAAGGCGGCCAGACAGGCAGATCGGGATGATTGAGACGATTGGGATGATTGGGATTGCCGCTGGCGGCATAGCGGATGAGCATTCCGGACATGGCGTCGGCGAGCAGTTGTGCGGCGGCCAGTTCTTCAGGTGAGGAACCGATCTGGCCGGGCGCGGCGGAGAGATTGTCGAACATGAAGGGAATGTCGATGGTGTGGACGGCGCGAGCGCCAGGAGCGTCGCGATGCCAGTTCATTTGATAAACCCAGGTGTGCGGCTGGCTGGCGGGATTGGCGGCGCGACGCTCGGCCTCAAGCACCTGGCCGGGCCACGCGCGGAAAGCCGTAGCGGCGGCGATGACAATGTCGATGGGCGATTTTTCGGGGTAGATGGTGCGGTATTTCGCGATGACTTCTTCTGCGGAGTAAGGGCCGAGATAGATGGCGCCTGCGTTGCGAAGCGCGGCGGGAGCGTCGTCCCAGGTGAGCGGACCATGGACGGCGGGGGGGACGGGAACGGCCGTTTCGTCGTGCACGTTGCCGAGAATCATTGGGACAGAGGCGGAGAGCGGGGGCGCGTCGGGAGTGAAAGGGTCGCGGGAGAGCACGACGCCGTCGACGACGGGAAGCCAGTCAGAACTGGTGGCGGCGGCAGCGGCCTGAATCTGGGGCCAGGGGATTGTTTTGAGATCGGCGAGATTCGCCGAGGTGACGCCGAGTTTGCCGAGTACGATTTCGGTGCGTTTGGAGGCGATTTCAATTGAAGCGCCTTTGACTTGCTGGCCGCTCATAGTCATGACGCGATGGAAGAGGCCGTGCGCCGAGGGCATGGCCATGAGCGTGGCGCATTTGGCACCGCCGCCGGATTGGCCGAAGATCAGGATGCGCCCCGGGTCGCCGCCGAACTCGGCGATGTTTTCGCGCACCCATTTAAGCGCGAGCACCAGGTCGAGCATTCCGACATTGCCGGAGTCGGGATAGTTTTTGGGATCGACTGCGGCGAGATAGAGAAAACCGAAGGCATTGAGGCGGTGATTGACGGTGACCACAACGACGTCGCCGCGATGACAGAGGCGCTTGCCGTCATAGAGCGCGCTGTTGACTGAGCCGTTGTTGTAGGCGCCGCCGTGGAAGTAGACGAGCACGGGGCGCTTGCGATGGTCGCGGAGAGCGGGGGTGAAGACGTTGAGATGGAGGCAATCTTCGCTTTGGAGGCCGCTTTCAGGGGCGATTCGCGGTGGGGCGCCCGGGATTGCGAAGGGCCCCGAGCCCAGGCTTGGCGCGGAGTCGATGGCCTGCAGGCCACGCAATGCCGTGAGTTGCGGAGCGCGCGTCCGGAAAGAATCGCACCACTTCGATCCGGTCCATGGAGTGGGAGGCAGAGGCGCCTGGAAACGGACGGGAGCAGTGTCGGCGCCGTAGGGAACTCCGCGGAAGACGATGATGCCGTCCTCGAAAGTGCCGTCGATAGAGCCGTAGCGCGTTTTGGCGGTCGGAACCAAGTTCGCCGCGACTTCCTGCGGGGTGAGCTGGTCGGCCAGCGCAAACAGGCGGCGACCCGTTGCGGCAGTGGCGACTGCGGCGGCGGCTGAACGTAGAACGGTGCGGCGATTGATGGTCGGCGGATTGATGGGCTTCATGGGATGGCCTCCACGGGGCAAGTTGGGACGGCTTGCGTGGTCGGACCATTTTAACTGTGGGCCGAGCGCAATGGCAGCGGCGAAGCGTTCTGGCGGAGGTTGGCCGGGTTGCGGGCCTGTTTTTCTTCTGGGCTTAACGTCGCGTAGGGGCCGCGTCCTGTATCAGTTCCGTATGTGTGTTTCGACCGGGGGACGGCTCCCCGTGCCGAAAACCGGCGGAAAGCGGTAGACTGCGAAGACGGCGAATTGGACTGGAAATGGCCAGAAGTACCAAAAAAATCAAGCTTTTCAACGGGCGGGACTACTCGTGGATGCAGTTCAATCGACGTGTGCTCGAGGAGGCTGAAGACCCAGCCAACCCGCTGCTGGAGCGCGTGAAATTTCTGGCGATCACGGGGTCGAATCTCGATGAGTACGTCGAGGTGCGGCAGGCTGGGCTGATGCAGCGGATCGAAGACGGGTATCGCGAGCCGGGATATGACGGGCTGCGGCCCGACGAGTCGCTGACGGTTCTGACCGCCGAGATTCACAACTTTGTGGCGGCGCAATACCACTGCTGGAACAAGCAACTGCTGCCGGAGTTGCGCAAGCAGGGGGTGAGGCTGCTGGCCTGGGACGAGCTTGGCGAGCACGCCCGCGATTTTGCGCGCGGGTACTTTCAGCGCGAGGTCGATCCGCTGCTGACGCCGATCTCGATTGACCCGGCGCATCCGTTTCCGCGGGTGCTGAACAAGGCGCTTTGCCTGGCGCTGCTGCTGCGCGCAAAACGGCGCAGCAGCGGGCCGCAGGTGCTGGGCGTGGTGACGGTGCCGCGCGCGTTGCCGCGCTTTGTGCGATTGCCCTGCGGCCACGGCCACTTCGACTATTTGCTGCTGCAGGACCTGATCGAGCAGCATCTGGGCGGCATGTACCGCGGCTACGAGGTGCTGGCTTCCGCTGCGTTTCGCGTGACACGAAATTCCAATCTCTACTTCGAGGAGGAAGAGGCGCGGTCGCTGCTCGAGACCATTCGCGTGGAACTGCACAACCGCCGCAAGGGCGACGCGGTGCGGCTGGAGATTGAAAGCTACGCCGATCCCGAGATTGTGGAGCGGCTGCGGGTGAATTTCGAGCTGGAAGAAGACCAGGTGTTTCGCTGCGAAGGCCCGGTGAATCTGTCGCGCCTGATGTTCTTCTACGGCGATGTGCAGCGGCCCGATTTGAAATTCCAGCCGTTCACGCCGAAGCCTCTGCTGCTGAGCCGGAAGGCGACAGGGCTGTTCGACGAACTGCGGCATCGGGATATTCTGCTGCACCACCCCTACGATTCCTACGATCCGGTTGTCGACTTTATTCAGCAAGGCGCGCAGGACCCGGCCGTGGTGACGATGAAACAGACGCTCTACCGGACGAGCCATGATTCGCCAATGTTTGAGGCGCTGACCGAGGCCGGCGCGACCAAGGAAGCGACGGTGGTGGTGGAGCTGATGGCGCGGTTTGACGAGGCCTCAAATATTCGCTGGGCGCGGAGCATGGAAGACGCGGGCGTGCAGGTGTTTCACGGCGTGGTGGGCCTGAAGACGCACTGCAAACTGGCTTTGCTGGTGCGCCACGACGAGGACGGCGTGACGCGCCGCTACTGCCACCTGGGCACGGGAAATTACAATCCCGACACCGCGCGCTTTTATACCGACCTGAGTTTGCTGACCAGCGATCCGCAGATTGGCGAGCGCGTGCATATGATCTTCAACTACCTGACCGCGCACGCGGAGGTGGACGATTACAGTCCGCTGCTGGTTGCGCCGCTGACCATGGCGGAGAGTTTCCTGGGCCTGATTCGCCGCGAGCAGGAACACGCGCAGGCGGGACGGCCGGCGCACATTGTGGTCAAGATGAATGCGCTGCTAGAGCCCTCGATTATTCAGGCGCTCTATCAGGCTTCGCAAGCCGGAGTGGAGATCGACTTGATTATTCGCGGACTGTGCATTTTGCGGCCCGGCGTGAAGGGACTGTCGGAGCGGATTCGCGTGCGGTCTATTGTTGGCCGTTTTCTGGAGCACTCGCGGATTTACCATTTTGCCAACGGCGGCAGCGACGAAGTCTATCTCGGGTCCGCGGATTGGATGCCGCGCAATTTATTCGAGCGCTGCGAAGTTGTTTTTCCGGTCCGCGATCCAGCAGCTCGGGCGCGCATCCACGACGAAATTCTGCCCGCCTATATGGCCGACACGGTGAAGGCGCGCTTGCAGCAATCGGATGGCAGCTACATCCGCGCCAACAAGCTGATGAAAGACACAGCGGCGTTCTCGGCCCAGATTTTTCTGATGCAACTGGCCGAGGGGAAGACGGATATGGAAGCGATTCCTGGCCGAGAGGCCGGGCGAGTGGCGGGAAGCACGCTGCAGGCAGAGACAGCGGCCGACTGAATTTCAGATTCTACGGCGCTGCCTGCCGCGGAACGACGTGGATTCCGTTGCGCTTGAATTGAAACTCCAACGTCCAACTAGTTGGGGCGGGGTTGCCGCCCGTTTGCGCTGGCTTGAACTTCCAGTGGCGTGACGCTTCTAGGGCCTTGTTGGCGAAGTACTGGCTGGAGCCCGGCGATTGGAGCGTGGCGCCGGTGACGGCGCCGTTGGCATCGACCTCGAGCTGGACCGTCACTCTGACGGTTCCGTTGATGCTCTTCAACGCGCTCGGGATCACGTCGGGAAGAATCTGGTTCACGATCGCGGGGTTGACGATTGCGGATGCGGGAGCGGGATTGTCGGTGGCTTGTGGTTGGGCGGGTTGCGGTTGGGCGGCTGGCGGTTTCGCGGGCTGAGGCGGCGGAACGGCTGCGGGAACCGGCCCCGGGGCCGGGTTAGAGGCCGGAGACGTGACTGAGGTTGAGGCGGGCGGCGGCGTTGCGGTTGCGGCCGAGTTGGGAATCGGGTCTGGCGACGCGACCGGCATTGCGGTTGGCGCGGGAGCTGGCGTTGCAGCCGGGACATTCTGAGCCTGAGGAGCGGGCGTAGGGGAAGTTTGGGGCGGCCGCACGCGGTGAGCCAGCACGTATAAAATCCCGATCCCCGCCAGAGCGACAGCACCGAAGGCGAGCGGGAGCGCGATGCGACGCCGGGTGGGCGAGGTCGCTTTTTCCGGGCGACGCGGGGGAAATTTGGTCGGCTCGAGGCGCGCGGCGATTTCGTCGAGCGTGATGCGACGAGCGGGATCAGAACGCAGACACTTTCGCGCGATGGAGGCGAAAGGCTCCGGCATCGATTCGGGCACCGTTGGCTCGGCGGCCCTGCCGCGATTCCATTGCGGCGGATATTTGGTGAGAACCTCGACGAGAGTGGCGCCAAGAGACCAGACGTCCGAGGCTGGCGCAATCGGGCCAAATTCAGTTTCCGGCGCATCGCAGACGGTTCGCGTTGAACCGGACGCGACGGCCGCGCCCACGGAACAAACGCCGTAAGTGGTGAGTTTGAGGCTGTCGCCGGCAGCCATGATGTTCGAGGGATTGAGACGGCCGTGAACAAGACCGTTGGCGTGGAGCCATGAGAGCGCGTCCAGGGCGGGGCCGAGCATGTCGCGCGTTTCTTTTGTTGTCAACGGGCGCTCGAAAAGAATTTCCGCGAGAACTTCGTCGGCGAACTCGGTGACAACGTAGAGGCATTGGACATCGTCAATCTCGCATTGGCCGTGCGTATAGACCTTCATCAGATTGGGATGAGAAAGAGTTGTTGCCGCTTGCCATGCGGCGGCGCGTGCATCGAAGTCTTCAACTTCCGCGGGCACCAATTTGATGACGGCTCGCCGCGGCTGGTCACCCTGGTCCGTGTGGTCCGTGAACTCAGTGAGAAACACACCGCTCGGTTGAGAGCCGCCGAGCCATCGAAGGAGGGGAAATCTCCCGTCGGCAAAGCGACCAACCCACTCGCGGCTGACAGCCGCTGTACTCATGGCTTCGATCATACGATCCGGCACCAAGGAACACTTTACCCTGAAAGCGCAAATTCAAGCCGGGCTGCACCACACTTTAGTAAGGGTCCGGAGCCGAGGGGCCGCGCGGATTTTTGCTGTTTCTTTCCCTATGAGGGGGGCGAGGGCGGACTGCTGTTGAGCGAGAAGTGGCGCAGCAAGACGTAGAGTGGGGGGCGTAGAATTGCGCTGGTCAAGAATTCGAATTCCCCAACGATCGAATTTAGTAAGCCGGTTTGACGGTCCCGCTTAACAAGCCGGCTTAACAATCGAGCCATCAGGAATCCAAACATGAAGAAGAACCAAATCGCAATTCTGCTTTGCCTGTGCACATGCGGGCTCGGCATGGGACGCACGCAGCAGCCGAATTATCCGTTCAACGATTCATCGCTGCCGATGGAAAAGCGGATCGACAATCTGCTTTCGCTAATGACCATCGACGAGAAGATCAACTGCCTGAGCACGAATACGGGCGTGCCGCGGCTGGGCGTGATGAACTACGGCAACTCGGAGGGGATTCACGGGGTGGTGCAGCGCGAGGCCAGAGGCAAGCGTCAGCCGATTACTACCACGCAATTTCCGCAGCCGCCGGGGATGGGCGAGTCGTGGGATCCGGAACTGGTGCGCGAGGCGGCGGGGGTGGAGGGATACGAAGCGCGGTTTATTACGCAGACACCGAAGTACGACCGCCAGATTCTGATGCTGTGGGGACCGCAGTCGGACCTGGGTCGCGATCCGCGGTGGGGCCGCAGCGAGGAGGTGTACGGCGAGGATCCGTTTTTGAACGGAACGATGGCCGTCGCGTTCACCAAGGGGTTACAGGGCGACGATCCAAAATACTGGCAGGCCGCGGCGCTGCTGAAGCATTTTTTGGCGAACGAAAACGAGAACGGCAGGAACAGCACGTCTTCGAACTTCGATGACAGGCTGTTCTGGGAGTACTACTCCGTGCCGTTCCGCATGGCCTTTTTGGACGGCGGAGCCAAGGGAGTTATGGCCTCATACAACGCATGGAATGGCTCGGCGATGGCCGTCAATCCGATTCTCAAGAGCATTGTCCGCGAGCAGTGGGGCGTGGACGTGATCTCAAGCGATGGAGGAGCGGTGAAACTGCTGGTGGTTCCGCGCCACTTGTTTCCGGACCAGAAGGCGGCGGTGGTTGCGTGCCTGAAGGCGGGGATTAATCAATTTCTCGATGTCTATAAGGATGAAACCAAGGCGGCGCTGAAAGACGGCGAAATTACGGAGGCGGAGATCGACGGGTTGCTCAGGCCGAAGTTCCGCGTGACGATACGATTGGGACTGCTTGACCCGCCGGAGATGGTGCCTTACACGAAAATTAAGGACTCGGATGGGGACTCGCCGGAGCCGTGGAATACGGACAAGGATCGCGACGTAAGCAAGAAGTTTGCGCTGGAGTCTGTCGTATTGCTCAAGAACGAGAACAGCCTTTTGCCGCTGGACAAAAGCAAGATCAAGTCGATTGCGGTGATTGGCCCGCTTGCCGACTCGGTTCATTGGGACTGGTACGGAGGAACGCCGCCTTACACCGTTACCCCACTGCAGGGGATCAAAGATCTGGTGGGGCCTGACGTCAAAGTGAACTACGCTGCCTATGACACGCACGCTGGAGTGTCCGATGCCATGAAGGCAGCGAGCGAGTCCGATGTAGCGGTCGTCGTGATCGGCAACGATCCCACCTGCGGGCCGGACGAGGGGCACGCGTGGTACGGTACGCCGACCGAAGGCGGAGGCATCACGCTTCCCTGCACCGTTCCAAGCGACGGCCGCGAAGGCCGCGACCGGGAGAGCATTAACCTGGCGCAGGAGCAGATCGTGAAGCAGGTGTTCATCAAGAATCCGAAGACGATTGTGTTGCTGATCTCGAGTTTTCCGTTCGCGATTAATTGGAGCGTAGCAAATGTGCCTGCGATCCTGACTATGGCGCATTCCTCGCAGGATGAAGGTACCGCGCTGGCCAAGGTGCTGTTTGGCGAGTACAACCCGGGCGGCCACTTGACGAAGACGTGGCCGAAGTCGGTCGATCAGCTTCCGCCGAGCATGGATTACAACATCCGCGACGGCTATACGTACATGTACTTCAAGGGCGAGCCGCTGTTTCCGTTCGGATACGGCCTGAGCTATACGACATTCAAGTACACGAATCTGCGGACCAATTCTCCGGAGCTTGTGAAGGACGGGACCGTTACCGTGAGCGTGGACGTGACCAACACGGGGAGCAGGGCGGGCGACGCCGTGGTGCAGATGTACGTGAAGCATCTGGGATCAAAGGTGGAGCGGCCGCGGGAAGAGCTGGAGGGATTCAAGCGCGTGAACATCCAACCCAATGAGACGAAGACCGTCGAGATTCCGCTTAAGGCGGCGACACTGGCCTGGTGGGATGAGAAGCTGCCGGGGTTCCGCGTGGAAGCGGAGCCGATTCGCGTGATGGTGGGGAATTCGTCGAGCGAGATTGAGGCGAGTACGACGGTGCGGGTGGAGTAGGAGACGTAAGGAAGACGTGGTTTTGGGTTCGTGCTATCCCACCCTAAGCGCGATGAAACCGCGCTTAGGATGGGGCAACCCGGCACCCGGCAGTAGGATCGCAATGCGTTTGTGCTGGAACACCTGGCGTTGTCGCCGCCTGTCATCGCGGAAAGGTACAATTCGAGCGAGGCGACAACTGGGGAGGGCGATATGATGCGGAAACGCTGGATCAAAATTGTTGGGGCGGTAGCAGCTCTGGGCCTCGTGATTTTGGCGGCGGTTCCATTCCTGGTGAACGCCGATAGCTTTCGGCCCCAGATCGAGAGCCAGCTATCGAGCTCACTCAATCGCAAAGTTACGCTCGGCCATTTGAGTTTTTCTCTCCTTACTGGGAGCCTGGTAGCCGAGAACATTTCAATCGCCGACGATCCGTCACTCTCATCCACTCCGTTTCTCGAGGCGAAGAAGCTCGACCTGCGCATTGAAGTGGGGCAGCTGCTTTTTCACCGCTCGGTGCGGATTACGGAACTCAAGGTCGATTCCCCGGCGATTCACTTGATTCATCTGGAAAACGGAACGTGGAACTTTTCCAGCATGGGAAGTTCGGCCGCCACGCCCGCCACTGGGCCTAGCAGCATTCCGTCTCTTTCGGTGGACGAATTGGAGATCAAGGATGGGAGCGCGACGGTGGCTACGGTTCCCGCCGCCGGCAATCCATTTACGTGCACGGCGATCAACCTCACGGTGAAGCAGTTCTCGTTCGTGCAGGCGTTTCCTTTCGATCTTTCGGTGAAGCTGCCGGGGGATGGAACTGTGAAATTGAATGGGAGCGCCGGGCCAATCGCGCAGCAGGACGCCTCAAAGACGCCGTTTCAGGCGACGCTCGCGATCAAGCATTTTGACCCGGTGGTGGCCAACGTGATTCAGGCGAGCGACGGGGTGTCGATGGTCGCGGACCTGGACGCGAAGATTGCTTCGGACACGGCGAATCTGACGAGCAGTGGAAAGATTAGCGCTTCGCAACTGAAGCTAGCGCGCACCGGATCTCCTGCGACGAAGCCGATCACGATCAATTTCGCAATCTCAGACAACTTAAGCACACGAGCGGGGCAGGTGACGGATCTGGCGATTGAAACCGGATCTGTGGCCGCGCACATCAACGGCGGGTTTCAAGCCGGCGGCCAAAGTGTCGCGCTCAACTTGCGCCTTTCAGCGCCGAATCTTCCCATCGATCAACTGGAGGAACTGTTGCCCGCGGCCGGTATCACGCTGCCAAGCGGTTCCCAATTGCGCGGCGGCACGCTCACGGCGAATCTGACGATTGCAGGGCCGGCAAACGCGATCACGATCGCCGGCCCGGTTGAAATCGATAATACGCAACTGGCGGGCTTCGATCTGGGATCGAAGATTCAAGGCATCAATCCCCTGGGCGGAACAAGCGGCGGAACACAGATTGAAAAGGTGAGCACTGACGTGAATTCATCGCCGCAGATGACGAGCTTCAGCAATATTTATGCGTCGGTTCCCGTGATCGGGACGGCATCAGGGAGCGGCACCATTTCACCCTCGGAAGAGCTGAACTTCCAACTGGTTGCGAAGTTCAGCAATTCGTCGCTGGTGGGCTCGACCGCAAACACGGGCGTGAATGCTCTTGCGAATCTGCTGGGCGATAAGTCAAACACCGCTGCGAGCCGGGGCATTCCCATGACCATCACCGGGACCGCGTCGAATCCATCGATTCGAGCGAATGTGGGCGCCATGGTGAAGCAAGCGGCGGGCGGCATACTGAATGGCCCCTCAGGACAACAAGGCGGCAACGCGCTGAAAAAGCTGAAAGGCATTTTCGGGCATTAGGGCGAGTCGCGGAATTCCCGCAGACGCCCTAAAAGATGATCGGAAAACAACATCCGGCCTCGATGACGAACTTGGCGGGCGCGGTTCGGGCATATTACAAACCTGTTAAAATGATGATGTAAGGAATTCGGAACGGCCCCCAACACACCCACCGAATCGACCCCCATGATTCTCTATCTGATGCGCCATGCGAATGCCGGCACGATTCGCGAGAACCCCGTTCTCGACCTGAAACGGGGCCTCGTGAAGGAAGGCAAGGAGCAGTGCATGCTGATGGCGCGGGTTCTGGCAGCCCTGAAAGCGCCCATCGACACGATTGTTTCAAGTTCTCTTAAGCGTGCGCTGCAAACCGCGCAGCTTGTGGGTACCGAGTTGGGCTTTGACGGAAAGGTTGAGATCAGTCCGGGCCTGGGATTGAACGCGAGCTTCGCGGATTTCCAGGCGATGCTGGCGAAGTATGCCGACCGCGACGCGGTTCTGGCCGTGGGACACAATCCGAACATGTTCCAATTTCTTGGCCGGCTGGTTACGGGCAACGGAGGCGCCGCGATCCGGATGCGCAAGGGGTCAATTGCGCGCGTCGATATGGGGCGGCATCCGCCGCGGCTGCAGTGGCTGCTTGATCCGCGCACGGCGCGGGCGATTTATGCCAGCGTGACGAAGAGCTCGCGGCCGAAGACCTCGCGGAAGTAACCGGCTTCCTTGCGCAGCGACCACATCTCCAGCTCCGCACCGGTGCGCCCAGGGCGCAACTCCAGGGAAACACGCTTGGAGTAGACCCGCGTGCTGACGCGAAGAACGTCAGAGGCGCGGTCCTGATTCAACGCCACGGCGAGACGCAGCAGGACCACGGCGCGCTGCACATTTTTGTGCTCGTCGGCGGGAATGTTGCGCAGAGCGCGGTCGCCGGGCTGAGGGCGGCTCTTGCCCAGGTAGCGGGCGATGGCGGAGACGAGCGTGCGCTGCAGTTGCGTGTAGCCGTAAATTTCGGAGCTGGAGATGATGTACTGCGCGTGCCGGTGATGGCCCTGGTGGTTGATGAACTTGCCGGTATCGCGCAGCATGGCGGCAGTGGCGAGCCAACTTTCGTACTCGGGCGCGAGCGCGTGCATGGATTTTAGCTCGCGAAAAAGCTGTACGGTGTGGGCGCGGACCGGCTCGGCGTGGCGAAGATCGACGCCGTAGCGGCGCGCTGTGGAGAGCACGCTCTCCCAGCGCTCGTGCTCGAACTCGCGATGAGCTTTGGCGCGGGCATCCTGCTCGGCGAGCATCTGCGCGAGAATGCCGTCGCGAAGGCCGAGCGGCGAGTAGCGGAAGCCCTTCAGGTTGAAGCTCTCGAAGATTTCGGCGTAGACTTCGGCGCCGGCGACGATGATCTCCGCGCGGCGGGGACCGATGCCGGGCACGGCTTCGCGCTGGGGAAGCGACATTTTGGCTAGCTTGCCGGCGAGTTTGCGCACGGCGCGCGCAGGCACCATTCCAGCCAGGATGGCGGCGCGATCTTCAGCGCGGTCGGAACCGGATTTTGCGGCAAATCTTGCACTGAGCTTGCCGGCTTTTTTTTGGCCGGGCTTGCCGTTTTTTGCTCCCTGAGCGTAGGCGGCGGAGAGCGCCGCGGCAGTGCCCGATGTGGCGATGACGAGCGGAGAGCGGCCGGGCTGGATTTTGCGATGGGCGCGGCGCATCTCGCGCGCAATCAACTGGCGCATTCGCGCAAGGCCGTCGCGCGGCGCGGGATCGTCGGAGAGGAACTGCTCGGTGAGGCGCACCGCGCCGAGCGGCAGGCTGATTGTGTCGCGGATATGCTTGTGCTCAGAGAAGGTGATCTCGCAGCTTCCGCCGCCGAGGTCGATGAGCAGAACGCGGCCGCCGGCTCCCGGCTCAGCGCCGCTGACGCCGAGGTGAATGAGGCGGCCTTCTTCAAGGCCGGAGATGATCTCCATGTTCCAGCCGGTCTCAGCCTTGACCCAGGCCTGAAAGGCGGCGGAGTTGCGCGCGTCGCGCATGGCCGCGGTGGCGACTACGCGAATGCGATCGACGCCGTGCGACTGCACCGCGCGCTGAAAACGCTTGAGGGCGCGCAGCGTGGCCGCCATCGCTTCAGGAGAGATGAGGCCGGTGTCAAAGACGCTGCCGCCGAGGCGCGTGACTTCGCGATCTTCGGCGAGAGTCTTGAGCCGGTGCGCGTGGACGCGGGCGATCTTCAATCGGCAGGAGTTGGAACCGATGTCGATGGCGGCGAAGGTGGGCATGATTTTCTTGGATGCGCTCCGAAGCGAAGGAATCGACCCATCGCCAAGATACACGAAGGCGGGGCGCGGTTAGGGGCGTGGGTTCCACAGGGGGAGCGCGCCGCTTCCGCTCAAGTCAGGCAGCGTATCCCGTGACTCGGATTTCTCCCTTGGAGAGGTCAACCGTGCCGGGGGCCCAGACCTGGATCGGGTTGACCCATGCGTACTCAGGGTGGTTGGTAGTGAGGGTCACGTTCTCGCGGAGCTGAATGATCGGCGTACCCGGTTCAGGAATGCCGACGCCGCTGGCGGCTAATGCGATCTTTTTTCCATCGTCGGTCGTGATTTCAGCTTTGATGTCGAGCGGGCATCGGCCGTCGGCGCGGATGTGAAGGTAATCGACACCTTTCACGGTACCGTTGATTTTGGGGCCGGTAATTTTTCCCTCGAAGTGCACGTCGAAGCGCGCGCCTGCAGCCGGTGGCTGCGCCTGGCCCGAAAATATTGCATTCGACGAGCAGCCGTATTCCACCACCTGCGTGAAATGCAGGTCGTAGTGATAAATCAGTTCGCCTGGGTTGCCTTTGTATTCGCCCATTCGGATCCTCCGATCAATGTGTTGTGCGTGTTGTGAATTGTTGGGGGTGTTGTGAATTGTCGGGAACCGCCCGCCTGAAACTTCAGCCGGCGTGGCTCAGGATGGGACCGTCTAACGCCGGTGGTCGCAACGTTTGTTTGCAGTCATGATGGGCAGGGGAGTATCCGACGCAATCGGGGCAACCATAGCATTGATAAGTGCGCTTGCGCCAGTGTTTTTATTGGTTGTTCGGCACATCGAGCTGCGCAGGGTTATTGGGAGATGCTCCGGGGTGCGTGGCCGGGAGGGTGAACCGGGACTGGGGATCTGGCGCCAGCGCGTCTGAAATGCGGTTACGGTTTGACGATGGTGGCGAGGAGGGCGGAGAGGCCGTTCCAGGCGATCTGGACGCCGATGCAGAGAAGAATAAAGGCGATGACGCGAAGGATTCCGTGGGCTGTGGAGGGCGAGATTCTCTTGGTGATTTTGGGGGCGTAGGCGTAGCAGAAATAACAGAGGATGCTGAGAGCAACGATGGCCAGGAACACTCCAAGGTGCGCAAGAACGTTGTGGGTGAGATTTTTGTCGGAGATGTGCGCGGTGACCGTGAGCAAGGCAACGAGAGTGCCCGGCCCTGAGGTGATGGGAAAGGTGAAGGGGTAGAAGACGCCTTCTTCAAGATGGCTGGTGTCGGGGAGATGGTTGGCGTTGGGAAGATGGCCGACGCCGGGGACCTGACTTGCTCTGGGCTCGTTTACTCCGGGCTCGTGGCTCTGGCCGGTTTCTTCTTCTTTGTTGCGGGAACCTGCGCCGGTGTTGCGCTCGTTGAGCACGCCCCAGCCCATGGCCGCGACGACCATTCCGCCGGAAAGCTGGACGATGGGCAGAGAGAGGCCGAAGAAGTTGAGGATGGTTGCGCCCGCCAGCTCAAAAACCGCGAGGAAGACGATGTTGTTGATGGCGATGCGGCGCGCTAAGGAGCGAAGAACTTTTGGCGGCGCGTCGCCGACGAGGCCGAGAAAGACCAGCGCGGAGCCGAGCGGGTTGATGAGCGGCAGCAGCACGCTGAACGCGATGAGAAAGGCCTTCCAAACCGGCAAGAGAGTTCTCCCCTTGGTGAATCTTAATGCTTCGCCGAACGAGCGGGGCTATCAATTTCTGGCGCGCGGTTTGAAAATCGCGGCGCGGCGATGCGCATTGTGGCGATGCGCTTTGCACTGTGAAACGCGGCAACAACGCGGCTGGTATTCTGGAGACCATGGCAAACATCGCGATGGGTGCAAAGGTGAGGACAATCGATCGCCCGCAGGCTGCGCCTTCGACGCGCACGGTGTGGCTGGTTCTTGCGGTCATCTGGGCGACGATTTACTTTGCATCGTTGTTTTCTCCTCCGCTGATGGATGACGTGGATGCCTCGCACGCGCAGGCGGCGCAGCACATGGCTGAGAGCGGCGACCTGATCACAGCGAAGACCAACGGCATCCGCTACATTGAAAAACCACCGCTGCCCTACTGGGTGATTGCGGGGGTGTACAAGATTTTTGGCCAGAACACGTTTGCCACGCATTTGCCGAATGCGCTGGCCATGCTGGGGCTGACGTGGCTGGCGTGGCTGTGGGCGCGGCGTGCGTGGGGCGAGCGCGCGGGATTCTACGCCGGGCTCGCGGTGCTGACGTCGGCAGGATGTTTTCTTTTTACGCGGTTCATTATTCCCGAGGCGATTCTGGCGCTGTTTCTGCTGATCGCGTTGTACGCGCTGATTGTGAGCCTTGAAGACAATCGGCCAGCGATGATCTATTGGGCGTGGGCGGGCGTGGCGCTGGCGCTGCTGACGAAGGGGTTGATCGCGCCGGTATTTTTCGGCGGGGCGGCGATTCCGTATCTGCTGCTGACCAGACAGTGGCGGCGGTGGAAGGCGCTGAAGCCGGTTTCGGGGATGCTGGTTTTTCTAGCGATCGCTGCGCCATGGCACATTGCGTGCGGCATCATCAATCACGACCAGGGGAATCCGGTGGGGAATCATCCCACGATCGGCAATGTTCACGGATTCTTCTATCAATACTTCATCAACGAGCATGTGCTGCGCTTTTTCAATCAGCGCTATCCGCACGATTACAACAAGATGCCGACGGTGTGGTATTGGCTGAGCGAGCTGATCTGGATTTTTCCGTGGAGCCTTTTTCTAGGCGCGGCGGGGGCGCTGGCGTGGAAGACGCGGCACAACTGGCTGAAGCAACTGCGGCACGATGCGGGTGACACGGTGGATTTCTACCTGGATCACGCGATGCGCGAGGACGTGGGCAGTTACGTAAGGCGGATCAAGTTCCGGACGAGGACCATCTGGCTGCTGAGTTTGTTCACTGCGTGGACGCTGTTGTTTTTTTCGATCTCGACGAATCAGGAGTACTACACGTTTCCCGTGTGGCCGCCGCTGGTGATGCTGATTGCGGGCGTGATGGCGGGGATTGAGGAGAGCAGCGGAGCAGAGGGCGGCAAACCGACGCTTTCAACGGCGTGGCTGACGGGAGCGCAGGCGGTGTTTGCGGGAATTGGCGTGGCGGCGGCGGCGGCGCTGGCGTGGGGATTGTGGACATCGCGGAGTTTGCCGTACGTGGCCGACATCGGCACGGTGCTGGCGCATCGCGGAGTAGGCGATTACACGCTGTCGATGTCGCACCTGTTCGATTTGACCGGCGAGTCGTTTGCAGCACTGCGACTGCCGGCGGCGATGGCGGCGGTTGTGCTGCTGATCGGGCCGATGGCGGGATGGCTGCTGCGGTTGAAGAGGAAGTACGTTGCAGCGACGGTGAGCGTGGCGCTGACGATGACGGTATTTCTTGTGGCCGCGCACATTGCGTTTGCGCGTTTTGAACCGATGCTGAGCTCGAAGCAGATGGCCGACACGATTATGAAAGAAGGCACGCCGAACGACACGTTCATCATTTATGGCGAGCAGTCGTCGGGGTCATCGGTGATTTTTTATACGCATAACTTCTTGGGACAGCGGCCGGCGCAGCTTGTGCTGCCGCGCTGCGGGCAGAATAGCGAAGGAACGACGCTGCTGTGGGGGTCATGCTATCCCGATGCGCCAGACATTTACCTGAGCCCCGCAAAGCTGGCGGCGATTTGGGGAACGGGCGAGCGCAAGTGGATTTTTGCCGAGGATCCGGACCGCGACAATGTGGAGAAAGTGCTTGCGGGGCGGTTGTATGAAGCGCAGACGCTAGCCGACAAGACGCTGTGGACGGATAGGCCCAAGTATCGACAGGGGTCAGGGGTCAGTTCGCAGTTGTCAGTTGTCAGTTTTCAGTTGTCAGCGCGAAGCTCAATGAGTGACGGCGGCTATTGGGAAGCGCGAGCAAGATAGCGCACTGGCTCACTTTGCGGCCCGCATTTTTCCGCCGGGCAGAAGCTCGAAGATGCGTCCACGCCAGAGGATGCGGTTGCCTGCGTAGCTGGCGGCCCAGAAACAAAATCCCATGAAATCGCGGATCGGGTAGAGCACGAGCAAGCCCAACCAACTATTGTCGCCCACGACGCAGCGGCCGACAGTGATGGAAAGCGCGAGACGCGTGGCGACGGCCCAAGCGAGGAGAGCAAAACCCAACAGGGGATGGCCGATCCAGAATGCTGCGGCGAGCGCGAGCAGGCCGAAGGGAATGCTGAAGGTGAGCGCGGTGCCGAAGTGGCCTTTAGGTCGCGAGAAGCGCGTGGACTTCATCCAGCGAATCTGGTGCTTGAGCGATCCGGCGAAGTTCGAATGCAGGACCATGTGGTCGATGGCGTGGTGGCTGAGGACGACGGTCTGGCCCAGCTTATGCGTTTCGTTGCCGAGGACGAAGTCGTCAGCGCAGTAGTCGGCGGTGACGCGGAAGCCGCCCATGTGGCGGATGGTGTCGCGGCGGAAGGCCATGGTGGGGCCCAGGGTGAACTGCATTCCCTCCATCGAGCGCGCGGCGAGCACGCCTGCTGACATTTCGACGGACATGCCGACAGCTTCAAGACGCGCCCAGAGGCCGCCTTCGATTCCGGGTTGGGCGGCGACGCCGCGATAGAGGCAGCACATTCCGCCGACGCGCTCGTCAATGAAGGGGAGGGCGACGGCGTGGAGGTAATCGGGCGAGACGCGGACATCGCTGTCAGAGATGACGAAGATTTGGTGCGTGGCCTCGGCGGCCATTTTTTCAAGCGAGATGACTTTGTCGTTGATGTAGTCTGGCTGGTCGCCGGTGGAGAGGAATTTGACGGGGATGCCGGGGTGACGCGCGGCTGCACGACGGGCTAAGGCGAGGCCGGCGTCATTCGCGTCGCGGGAGCAGAAGAGAATTTCGTAATCGGGATAGTCCTGGGTGAAGAAGCTTTCGAGATACGCTTCGAGGCCGGGGTCGGCTCCGTGGAGAGGCTTGAAGAGTGAGAGCGGAGGAGTGAAGCCGGGAGCCGACGCGAGCGCGGCGAGGGCTGTGCGACGCTCGCGCAGAAAGCCAGGAACGGCGAAGAGAACGATGCCGGCGAAGACCGTGGAGGTGATGAGGCCGAAGACGGCGAGGCCGAGGAGGACGTAGGGCATGCAGGTTAAGAATAGCGGAGGTGAGGAGATCAGTGAGTTTGCCGAGTCAGCAGGTGGGGCGAGGTTCGTGCTATCCCAGGTCCCCAAATGCGAGGGACCTGGGGCACCCAATTTTCTTGGTGAGTTTGCCGAAGGATTGCGAGTGCGAGTCTGAGACCCGCACGACAGCCGGACTGGAGTCCGGCGCTACAGGTTGGAGACCGGCGCTGCAAGCAACCTAGGGTTTGCGCGGAACGGTGCGCATGGTGGGTGGCGTGACCGGCTTGATCACCTGCGGCTTGCGGATGGGGACGATGGCGGCCGACGAGCCCTGCGCGGCAGCTTGAAAGCGCGTGAGCATTTCGCTGCGAACATATTCGACGAAGCTCTGCATCTGGCGATTCATCTCTTCCATGCGGCCGCGCATTTGCAGGATGATGGCGATGCCGGCGATGTTGACGCCGAGGTCGCGAGCGAGGTTGAGGATGAACTCGAGGCGCTCGAGATCTTCATCGGTGTAGAGGCGGGTGTTGCCCTCGGTGCGCGAGGGCTTGAGCAGGCCCTCGCGTTCGTAGAGGCGCAGAGTCTGGGGATGAATCTCGTACATCTCGGCGACGGCCGAGATCATGTAGGCGCCTTTGGATTTACGTTTTGTGGCCATTAGTCAACAAGCCTATATCGCGCGTCCCATAGCATTTGTATCACCGGCTCAGATGCAGGTTCCTTCTTCAGATTATCGAAGACGTCATTGCGCAAGCGCAGTTGCATAATGATGTAACGTTGACCCGCTGGATCGTCCATATCGCTGCTGATTGTAAAACACGTATTGTTGCACTCTTCCATCCACATCTGCGTGAACTTTAGGTCGTCTACCATGGGTTCGGGCAGTTGGTGAGTGATCCCCATGAGCGCGAGCAATTCTATCGCTCCGTATTCATGAAAAATAGTATCGTACGGTTCGTCCTCATCCCAAAGCAGCTTCCAGGAATCGGCCATTGAATCCGCCGCCTTCAGCTTGGCCTGGGTGCTACTGGCATTCGGCGTGCACCACAGACGATAGATCTCCGCAACGCTTTTATAGTAATTGCTTTCTTTCGCCGAATCCTTATGGTCGACGGACTGGTCGTCCCTGCCGAGTGTAAAGAAATAACAAGCAAAGGGAAACGACTTAGAAGTTGAATGAGCAGGATGCTGCGGTGCCGCGAACGCCGAGTTCACGCTCAAGCTACAAATGAACACGAACGACGCTGCCAACCAGACCGATGCCGACCTAACAGTAACTAACACCGCCATACGCGATACGCCTTTCAGAAAGCCTAACTCTGATGACGCCCTACAGCTTGTCAAACAGCGTCTTGCGCGGGTCGTCGGGGTTCAGCTTGGCGAGTTCGCGCATAATCTCGCGGCTGCGCTCGTCGTTCAGGTGCGGCACGGCGACTTCGACGGTGACGATTTCATCGCCGCGCTGGCCGGGATGCGATGCGCTCGCGACGCCGCGCTCCCTCATGCGCAGCTTTTGGCCGCTCTGCGTGCCGGGCGGAATCTTGAGATGTGCGCGGCCGTCGATGGTGGGCACTTCAACCTTGGCGCCGAGCGCGGCTTCGGCCACGGTGATGGGAACGGTGAGCTGAATGTCATCGCCCACGCGGGTGAAGACCGGGTTGGTGCCGGTGCGCACGATGAGAAAGAGGTCGCCCGCGGGACCGCCGTTGATGCCCGCGTTGCCTTTGCCCTGTAGGCGAATGCGCTGGCCGTCGCGCGTGCCAGCCTTGATGCGGAAGTCGACGGTCTCGGAGCGCGTGACAACACCCTCGCCGTGGCAGGTTGGGCAGTCGTTCGAGACGTGGCCGGTTCCGTTGCAGCGCGGGCAGGTGATGTTGAACTTCATACGGCCGCCCATCTGGGTGACCTGGCCGGTGCCGTGGCACTCGGAACACGGCGCGCCGCCGGTGCCGGGGTGGCCGTGGCAGGCGAGGCAGGTTTCCTGACGATTGATCTGGATGCGCGCCTGGCCACCGCGAATGGCGGTCCAGAAATCGACGGTGGCCTGATATTCGAGATCAGTGCCGGGCTGCGGGCCGCGTGGTTGCTGGTGCTGCTGAGCGCCGCTGAAGATACCGGAGAAGATGTCTTTGAAATTGCCCCAGTTGGCGGAGCCTGCGCCAGCCTGCGCACTCGGGTCGCCCTGAAATCCGGAGAAGTCGAAGCCGCCGAAGTCGACGGGCGGCTGGCCGGAGCCGCGGCCGCCGGAGCGCTGCTGGCGCGCGTAGGCCTCGGCCTGCGCGGGGTCTATTTGATCCGAGTAGAAGCCGACCTGATCGTAGACCTTGCGCTTCTTTTCGTCAGAGAGGACGTCGTTGGCCTCGGAGATCTCCTTGAATTTTTCTTCGGCGCGCTTGTCGTTGGGATTTACGTCGGGATGGTACTTGCGCGCGGCCTTGCGGAAGGCTTTGCGAATCTCCTCCGGCGTGGCCGTCTTTTTGACGCCGAGCGTTGCGTAATAGTCTTTGTTGGCGGTTGTGGCCATGGGCTTTGGTAGCTCGATCTCCGATTAGTTTCACGAGAGCGTTGTTGGTTCCATTGCAATTCTTGCGTTCATTGCCTGGGTTATGCTGTCAAGACTGTCAATGATTCGGCATCACCTCACGCGATCGCGTGTTTGCGGTTCCCTGCCTGGCGCTGGTAGCCCGGTCGCGGACGGATTTCTTCGAGAATCATCGATTGTTCTGTGTCGGCGGCCGATTCCAGATCGTAGTCCATCTGCAACCGCATCCAGAACTCCGGCGTCATGTTGAAATATCGGGCCAATCTAAGTGCAGTGTCCGCTGTAATCCCGCGCCGCTCCCTGACAATTTCGGAAATCCGGGTTACAGGAACGCGAAGCGCGATGGCAAGTGCATTTGCCGACAGGCCAAGCGGCTTCATGAACTCCTCGCGCAGCATCTCGCCTGGATGCAAGGCCGGCATCAACACGCCCTCTTCCAACTCAGACTTAGTGGTAATCAACAATTTCGACCTCAAAGGCATCGCCATCGCTCCATCGGAAACAGATTCGGTATTGTTCATTGATTCGTAGGCTCCATTGGCCATCCCGGTCGCGCCTGAGCTTCTCCAGCCTGTTTCCCGGCGGCTCATAAAGTTCTTCGACCGTTGAAACAGTATGAATTTGCCGGAGTTTGCGTAAAGCCGCCCGTTCAATTGCGGCGAACCTCCGGCTGTGCCGATGCTGAAACACCTGCTCGGTTTTCTTGTCGGCGAACGAGCGGATCATGCTTAACGCTTAGCGTAACACGGATAACGCAACAAACACAAGAGGAGCCATGAGCTTTACGCATGCCATCATGCAATGCGGAGCGCCTTCTGCACAGCCTTTGGTTCGCGGTCGATCACGAGCAAATAGGCCCGCGTTGGACCTTCGGGAACGCGCCTTCCCTGCTCCCAGTGGCGGACCGTGTTGACGCTGAAGCCGAACCGAAAGGCGAATTGCTGCTGCGTCATTCCGAGACGGCCGCGAATGGCTTTGACGTCGATCTCAGCCGGAATGTGGACGACGTAAGTGCCTTTCTTGGCGGTGCCTTCGGCAAAGGCCAGTGCCTGATTCAACCCGCGCAGAATGCCGTCTGCAATTCTCCTGCTCATCGCTTCGCCCTCCGTCGTCCGTAAGATTCCACAATCAGTTTCGTAGCTTGCCGCAGTTCGTTACATTCACTTTGTGTCAAGTCCGTTCGCTCGTTCTTGGCGTACGCCTCCAATATGTAAAGTGGCATATCCATGTCGTGGAAGTAGTAAATGACGCGCGCCCCACCCCTCTTACCGCGCCCTTCAAGACCCCAACGCAACTTGCGAACCCCGCCGGTTCCTGGAACCACTACTCCTGCCGTCGGACGGTACGAAAGATACTCGACAAGCTCTGCCCGTTCCTCGTCGTCCAACAATTTGCGCGTGGCGGCGAGGAACTCGTCCATTTCTACAACTGTGATGGGGCGTGTTTCCTGCAAGATTTATTGTAGTGCAATGCACTACTTGGTGCAATCACTCCGATGTAATCTTTTGAAGGCGCTTGTAGTATCCCGAACCGCAGATCCTTCAACTCCTCGCTTCGCTCGTCGCTCAGTATAATAGCGGCTGAGGGTTAACGACTCGGGGTGGGCGACTTGAAGTCGCCCACCCCGATGACCGTTCAGCTTGTGTGCTATCCCGCGCTAAACGCGCAGAACGCGTTTAGGATGGGGCAACCCGGTTCGTGCGTTGCGGTATCCCCCGGCCCCCAATTGCGAGGGACAGGGGCGACGGCTTATTTCTTGTCGTCGACGTCGACGTACTCGGCGTCGATGACTTCGCCTTCTTTCTTGGCCTCGCCGGCTGGAGGCGCGCCCGCGCTACCGTCCGATGGGCCGCCGGATTCCGGCGAGGATGTAGTCTGCGTGGAGCTGGCCTTGTAGAGCGCCTCGGCCAGTTTGTGGCTGGCCTGGGTCAGCTTTTCGTGCGAGGATTTCAGCTCGGAAGTTGACGGCGAGCCTTCGAGAGTCTTCTTGGCGTCGGCAAGGGCCGATTCAACTTCTGTTTTGTCGGCGGCAGCCACTTTCTCGCCCGAGTCCTTGAGCATCTTTTCGATGTTGTAGACGAGGCCATCGAGCGAGTTGCGGGCCTCGATCGATTCGCGCTGCTCCTTATCTTCGGCGGCGTGAGACTCGGCTTCGCGAGCCATCTTCTCGACTTCTTCCTTCGAAAGGCCGGAGCTCGATGTGATGGTGATCCGCGTGTCCTTGCCGGTGGCGTTGTCTTTCGCGGTCACGTTGAGGATTCCGTTGGCATCGATGTCAAAGGTGACTTCGATTTGCGGAATTCCGCGCGGCGCGGGCATGATGCCGCCCAGCTTGAACTTGCCCAGGGTGCGGTTTTGCGCCGCCATGGGCCGCTCGCCCTGAAGAACGTGGACTTCGACCTCGGTCTGCGAGTCGGCAGCCGTTGAGAAGGTCTCAGTCTTCTTGGTCGGGATGGTGGTGTTGCGCGGGATCATCGGCGTAGCCACGCCGCCCAGTGTCTCAATGGACAGAGTGAGCGGTGTGACGTCGAGGAGCAGAAGATCCTTTACGTCGCCGGACAGGACGCCCGCCTGCACGGCGGCGCCAACGGCAACGACTTCATCGGGATTGACGCCGCGGTGCGGCTCTTTGCCGAAGAGGGTCTTGACCAGCTCCTGAATTTTGGGCATACGCGTCTGGCCGCCGACGAGAACGACTTCGTTGATCTGGCTGATGTTGATGCCGGCATCGGACAAAGCTCTCTTGCAAGGCTCGACGGAGCGGTCGATGAGATCGCCGACCAACTGCTCGAGCTTGGCGCGCGTGAGCTTGCGGACGAGGTGCTTTGGTCCGGAGGCGTCGGCGGTGATGAAGGGCAGATTGATCTCGGTTTCGACGGTGGTCGAGAGCTCGATCTTGGCCTTTTCCGCGGCGTCTTTCAGGCGCTGCAGGGCCATCTCGTTGCCCTTGGAGGTGAGGTCGAGGCCGTGCTCCTGCTTGAACTCGGCGATGAGCCATTCGACGATACGCTGGTCGAGATTGTCGCCGCCAAGATGGGTGTCACCGTTGGTTGATTTGACTTCAATGACGCCTTCGCCGACTTCGAGAATGGAGATATCGAACGTGCCGCCGCCGAAGTCGTAGACAGCGATGGTTTCGTCCTTCTTTTTGTCGAGCCCGTAGGCGAGAGCGGCCGCGGTGGGCTCGTTGACGATGCGCTTGACGTCAAGGCCGGCGATTTTGCCTGCATCCTTGGTGGCCTGGCGCTGGGCGTCGTTAAAGTAGGCCGGGACGGTGATTACAGCCTCAGTGACCGTCTCGCCGAGGTAGGCTTCGGCGCTCTTCTTGAGCTTTTGCAGGATCATGGCGGAGATTTCGGGCGGGGTGTACTCCTTGCCCTGGGCGATGACTCCAACGTGGTCGCCCTGCTGAATGACCTTGAAGGGCACCATCTTCATTTCGTCGGTGACCTCGTTGTAGCGGCGGCCCATAAAGCGCTTGATGGAGAAGATGGTGTTCTCAGGGTTGGTGATGGCCTGGCGCTTGGCGACCTGGCCGACCAGCCGCTCGCCGCTCTTGGTGAAGGCGACGACGGAGGGCGTGGTGCGCGCACCCTCTTCATTTGCAATGACTTTTGGCTCGCCGCCTTCCATAACAGCGACGCACGAGTTGGTGGTGCCGAGGTCGATACCAATCATTTTGGCCATGTTTTTCCTACCTTTGGAGTGAATCGAGCACAGTCAGAGTGCCAGATTGAGTGAGATATTGTCAACTAATATGATGCGATTTTCGTCAGTTGGATGCAATTTTGGGCTGGAATTTCGCGAGGTAGGGCTGGAATTTGTGGGGTTGGCGGGGGAAATGGGGATTTCAGAGGGCTTAGCGGCCGACGGCGGTGAGGGCCGCGGCGAGGACGTCTTCCGGCTCAGGGCGGACGCGGAAATCGGCGTTGGCCTGGGCGTAGAGGACACGGCGGTCGCGGGCGAGGACGTAGGTGGCGGGCAGGACGAGACGCCAGGTCTGATCGCCGTTTACAAAGGGGATGTTGACGAGGATGGAGCGGTAGTAATCGCGGTGGTAGTCGGGGATGGTGTAGGCCCAGACCGAATTGCTCGGCCACAGCGCAGCCGGCGTCGGTGAGGACGGGGAACGGAAGGCTGTGCTGGCCGACCATGAAGTCGCTTTGGCGGGCAGTTTGCGGGCTGATGGCAGCGAGCAGCGCGCCGGACTCGCGGAGGCGAGTGTAGAGGTCGCGCCAAGCTTCGAGCTCGGTGACGCAGTAGGCGCACCAGCGGCCGCGAAAGAAGTTGAGGACGAGGGGCCCGAGGGCGAGCAGGTCGGCTGAGCGGACGGGGCGGCCGGTAGCGTCGGGGAGGGTGAACTCGGGAGCGATTGCGCCGACGGGGAGGATGCGGTCTTCAATACCCGAGCCGAGGAGCTCCTGGACGGCGCGTTCGCTGATGGCCATGCGCTCCGGCTGGACGAGGTTGCGCGTGTTGGCGGTGATCTCGTCGAGTTGGTCCTGGAGGGCGGTCATCTTTATTGTTATTTTCGCAGACCGACTCAGACGGACGCGGACGGACATTGATTGGATCATTCAGATCAAGATGGATATTCGCTGGGCGGGTATTCGTTGAACGGGCCGATTGTAGCCCAAATGAGCTACAATGACTTTATGGCTACGAATGCGGTTGTGCGTTCCAGGATCGACTCCGACGTGAGGGATCGAGCTGCCGAAGTGCTCGGTGGCATGGGACTCACTGTGTCGGACGCGATCCGCATCGTACTGACCCGGGTTGCCAACGAGAACGAACTCCCTTTCGACCTGAAGCCCAACAAGCTGACGCGGCAGACCATGCGCAAGACCGCCAAGGGACGCGAGGTTCGCCGCGCCAAAGACGCTGGCGACCTCTTCCGTAAGCTCGGGATCTGATGCGAACGCCGACCTACTCGACGCAATTCCAGCGCGACGTAAAGCGGCTCCAGAAACGCGGCAAGGATCTCGAAAAACTTAAACGGCTGATTGAGTTGCTGCTCGCGGGCGATCTCCTGCCGCCTCAATACAAGGATCATCCTCTCAAGCATGGCTGGGCAGGTTACAGGGATGCGCACGTAGAGCCCGATTGGGTGCTGGTCTATTTCGCGACCGAGAAAACAGTGCAACTTGAGCGGACCGGAACCCACGAAGAGCTATTCGAAACCTGAGATCTACCGCCCGAAGCGCTGCTTGCTGCCGAGGCCCATGCCGCTTAGGCCGCCGCGCATCATTGATTTGGCGAGGCCGCCGCGGCCTACCTGCTTGAACATCTTGGCCATCTGCGCGTACTGGCGGAGAAGCTGGTTGACCTCCTGCACGCTGGTGCCGGAGCCGGCGGCGATGCGCTTGCGGCGCGCGCCGGAGATGATTTCGTGATTGCGGCGCTCGCGGGGCGTCATGGAGTTGATGATGGCTTCGAGGCGGACGAATTGCTTTTCGTCGACCTGGCCGGCGGCCTGCTGCATTCCGGCAAAGGGGCCGACCGAGGGCAGCATCTTCAAAATCGATTCCATGGAGCCGAGTTTTTTGATCTGGCGAAGCTGATCGCGGAAGTCTTCGAGCGAGAAGCCGTCGCCGAGGAGAGCTTTTTTGGCGAGCTCCTCGGATTTTTTGCGATCGAGAGTGGATTCGGCCTTCTCGATGAGCGACATCATGTCGCCCATGCCGAGGATGCGGCCGACGATGCGGTCGGGATGGAAGGGCTCGAAGGCGTCGGGCTTTTCTCCCACTCCGATGAACTTGATGGGCTGGCCGGTGACGTGGCGGATGGAGAGCGCAGCGCCGCCGCGGGCGTCGCCATCCATTTTGGTGAGCACGACGCCGGTGAGCGAGAGGCGGGAGTGAAAATCCTGCGCGGAGTTGACGGCGTCCTGGCCGGTCATGGCGTCGGCGACGAAGAGAATCTCCTGCGGCGAGAGGAGCTTTTTGAGGCTTTCCATCTCGGCCATCAGGTCTTCGTCGATGTGGAGGCGGCCGGCGGTGTCGACGATGAGCGTGTCGCAGCCCATGATGACGGCTTCGCGACGGGCCTCTTTTGCAAGGCGCTCGACGAGTGCCGTGCCGGCGGGTTCGCCTTTCTGGTCGCCTTCGTAGAGGCGGGTATCGACTTGCTTGGCGACGATTTTGAGTTGCTCGCGCGCGGCGGGGCGGTAGACGTCGACCGAGACGAGCATGGGCCGGTGACCGCCTTTCTTGAGCCAGGCGGCGAGCTTGCCGGATGTGGTGGTTTTGCCGGAGCCCTGCAGGCCGGCCATAAGAATGACCGTTGGCGGCTTGGAGGCGAAGTTGAAGCGAGCGGTGTCTTTGCCCAGCAGCGAGACCAGCTCGTCGCGAACGATTTTGACGACTTGCTCTGAAGGAGACAGCGCGGTGAGCACTTCAGATCCGACGGCTTTTGCGCGGATGTGCTCGATGAGGTCGGTGACAACTTTGAGGTTAACGTCGGCGTCGAGCAGAGCCACGCGAATTTCGGCGAGGGCTTCGGCGATGTTCTCTTCAGTAAGCGTGCCCTGGCCGCGAAGGCTTTTGAAGACGCGCTGCAGTTTGTCTGTAAGGTTTTCGAACATGGGTTCTCTTTGAGTGTATCGGATGGGAGATTGCGCGGAAACGCCCCTGATTCTCTGAGCGGTTGATCGGCGTTTGGAAGCAGGGAAGACCAGAGTCGCGTCGCGCGCCTCTTCGACGAAGAATCCCCGACGGACGACTATTGCGCCGCGTATACTCGCGCATACCGGCCCCAATGCTGTTCCCGGCATGCTGACCAGCCCAAACAAGGATGGTCTTGTGGTTCACTCACTCTAACAAACAGAAGAATGAAGAAAGAGACCCGCATGAAGAAGTTCGCAAGTGCGTTCGTAATTCTGCTGTGCATGGCGGCTGCAGCGTGTAAAGCAGCGCCGTCGAACCTTTTGATCGGAACCTGGAAGGTCGACAGGAGCGGCGTCGCTCCCAACCCCGGTTGCCCGGAACCGCTGACGTTTGGCGAGAAGACGCGCACGGAGCCCGATGTGAATGGCCAGAGCAACACGATTCCCGTTACGTATGTGGCGGGGGAATCCACGACATTTCCCACAGTGGTCTATGTGATGACCGATGCCGGAATCGAGTTCCACACGACGTTCCGGTTCCTGAGCAAGGACAAGATGATTATGGATACGGCCGCGCAGTGCCCTTATGTGAGGCAGTAGCTCCGAATAGACTTCGTGAGTTTGAGACGGCGTGGGACAGAAGACTCGCTCGCGGGCTTAGAGGCGCGTGGCTAGACATTCAGCCGATGATGCGGGAGATAATCGGGCCCCAGAAGGCAAGGTCAGGTTTGCGGAAGGGCTGGTTGTGGGAGACATTGGGCACAATGAGCAGCTCTGCCGGGGTGGGACAGAATGAGGCCAGGTCGCGAGCCATCTGAACGGGAAACAGGCGGTCGTTTTCACCGTGAACGACGAGGACCGGGATGCGGCAGTCGCGGAGAGACTGCTGGGCTGACCATAGCGGAGGCACCAGTGGAGTGAGGCGGACTGGAAGCCCGAGGGAGCAAAGAGCGTCGCGGAAAGACGTGAAGGCGGCGCAGAGAATGAGGTAATCAGGCGCGGCGGTGTTGGCGATTGCGGCGGCGGGGCCGCTGCCCAACGAGAAGCCGAGGATCGCAGCAGGCAGTGGTTGCGTGAGACGCCGCAGCTCCTGGAAAGCTGAAAGGGCATCGAGATCGAATTGCGCACCGCTGGGACGCCCGGTGCTGCGGCCGTAGCCGGAGTAATCGAAGAGCAGCGTGGAAACACCATTGGCGGCGAAAAGCTGTTGCACGGGAAACCAGTGCTCGACGGTTTCGCCGATGCCATGGCAGAGGAGCAGGGCTGCACGCGCGGGACTTGTTGTTGGCTCGACGAAAATTGCGTCGAGGAGATTGGCGCCGCTCGAAATGGTGAGCCGCTGGGTCGAGAGACCTGGAGTGTCGCGCAGGCCGGGGCCAACCCAACCGAGAACGCGGTCACGCAGGATGAGCGTTTGGCTGATGCAGGTGAGCGCGATTGTGAACGAAACATCGTGGTGACGCATGGCGGCCATCTGAGGGGCTACTGTTCCGGCGCAACGATGTATTGCTCGAGCTTTCCATCGGGATAGGTGTAGGTGGTGAGCGTGAGGCGCCTGGCGGGATAGACGATCTGGAAGGCGCGGAAGGTCATGCCGCCGCGGAGTTCTTCACTGGACTGGCGGAGGCTGAGCGGCTCACCGAGCGGGGCGAGACTGGATTGAAAGTCGGCGATGGCCTGCGGCGTGAAGTAGTCGCTGAGATTCGGCGCGAGGAGCGAGCGGTCTATGCGGCCCTGTTGCAGGCCGCGGTAGATTTCGAGGGCCTGCTGCTCGGGGGCGGTGAGCGGGGAGCCGGCGACGAGCGGCGCGGCGAGCTTCGCAATGGTGGCGGCAGCGCCGACTGCGTCCTGATTGGTGAGGACGGCCACGGCTGCACCGTCGTCGATGAGGACTTCATTGTCAGAAACGAAACCGGAGACTTCGCCGGAGTGCTCGATGGAGCGATGACCGTCGCGACCGCGGACCTCGACGCCGAGGCCGTATTCGGTGCCCTTTCCGTCTTTCAGCTTGACCTCAGTGAACATTTCTTTGTAGCTCTCTGGTTTCAGGAGCGATTGCGCGATCAGGCTTTCGTCCCAGAAGGCGAGGTCGTGGGCGATCATTGCCAGCTCGCCGGCGGCGAACATCCAGCCAGCGCCTTCTTTTGGCGCGGGGCGCAGTGGGCCGAGGGCGTGGCGATAGTACGCCGTGGCGTCGGGAGGCCTGAGCTGATTTGCGTCGGAATTCCAGACGGACGTCATGCCGAGCGGGCGGAAGATGCGCTCGGTGAGGAATTGAAAGAGCGGCTCGCCGGAGACGATTTCGACGATGCGGCCGGCGATGACGAAGTTGGTGTTTGAGTATTGCCACTCGGTGCCGGGATCGAAGTCGAGCGGCTTTTTGGCCCAGGTGTCGAGAATCTGCTGCGCGGATTCGGGCCGGAGCATTGGGGTCATGACGTAGTCCTCGGGCCAGTAATCCTGATAGCCGGAGGTGTGGGAGAGGATTTGGCGGATTGTGACTTCGTCGCCGCGGGTGAGGCCCGGAATGTATTTGCCGACGGGGTCGTCGATTGAGAGCTTGCCTTGTTCTTGCAGCATCAGGATCGCCGCAGCTGTGAATTGCTTGGAGATGGAGCCGATGGAGTAGCGCATTTCCGGCGTGGCGGGGACAGCGGAAGTGGAATCCGTGGCGAGACGCGCAAAACCGTAGGCGTGGGTGTAGACGAGCTTGCCATGCTGGACGACGGCGACGGAGGCGGAGGGTACGCCGGTGGCTTGGAGGACTTGCGCGGCGATGCGGTCGATTCGGGAGCGGAGGTCGGGCGAGAAGGTGTCGACGGTTTGGGCCGGGGCTTGGGCAGGGGCGCACGGGACCGCGATTACCAGCAGGAAAACGGTGCGAATTGCGGAACGCAAAAAGCTTCGGAGGGGATTCATTGGCCGACTCCTCCCATTCAGAATAGACGCGGCGAGCCCAACGAAGCGATGAGCCCCGTGCGCATGCGATAGGCTGTGCAGAGGTGAGCGACCCTGGCCTTCACGTGAACACAGCTTGCCAGAGGCGAGAATGCAAAGGTTGGGCAACAATGAAAAGGCTGATTGAGGGGCATAAGAAGTTTCTCGCCGAGATTTTTCCGGCAAGGAAGAGCCACTTTCACCTTTTGGCGGAAAGACAGGCGCCGGAGTGGCTGTTCATTACCTGCGCGGACTCGCGCGTGCTGCCGGATCTGATCCTGGGGACGGAGCCGGGGGATCTTTTCATCTCGCGCAGCATCGGCAACGTGGTGCCGATTACGAGCCACGACGTGGACGGCGTGACGGCCACCATTGAGTACGCGGTGGAAGTGCTGAAGGTGAGGGATGCTATCGTGTGCGGCCACTCGGACTGCGGAGCGCTGAAGGCGGCGCTCGACCTGAAGAGCCTGGAGAATCTGCCCAAGGCACGGCGCTGGCTGGAGCAGGTGGAGGCGGCGTTTGCGTACCGGCAGCCGTTGAACCCTGCCGACGGAGAGAGCGCGGAGCTGGCGTCGCTGATTCGCGGCAACGTGGTGGCGCAATTGAAGAACCTGCAGGCACAGGCGCCGGTGCGGCACGCTATGGAGGAGGGCAGGCTGACGGTGCATGGGTGGTACTACGACATTTTGACCGGACGGATTGAGGAGTACGACGAGGGGCTGAAGAGGTTTGTGGCGCTGGCGGAGCGAGTGCAGCGGTAAGAATTTTGGCTGGTTTGGGGTGCGGGCTGGTTGGACGAGAAAATTACGAAGAGCTTTCGAGCATCCGCACGATTTGATCGGCAGCATCGACCGCATCGGCGCGGCGGCCGGTGTAACAATCGGCGCCTGCAACGGCGCACTGAAACGCGGAGACCATATCGGGCGAATCCGCTAAAACGTGCGGCGTATTTTGCAAAAGGTTGAGCGTCGCCATGCTTTGAGGCACAGGCGTCACGCTCCAGGCCCCGGCGGATTCATACATCAGCGAGAGAACCCAGCCAACAGGCGCGGGAGCATGTCCGACAGCAGCGTCGCATTCCTCGGCGAGCACGGGGACTTGCTCGGGACGTCCGTGGCGGAGAAGCAGAGGCCGCGGATAAGGATGCACGCGGCCCTCGCGATCAATAAGGGCATATTCATCGGAAAAATAGGTAGCGCCGTGACGCAGCAATTCGGCAACGAGAGACGATTTTCCTGAGTGCGTGACACCCGGCAGCAACAACACCCGTCCTCGCCAAAGGACAGCGCCGGCATGGACGGCATGCAATGCCTTCAATCGCTGGATCACCGCATCGTCCAAAACTCGTATGAGGCTCGGCACGAGTTTTACGACGACCGGAGCCGAGGCGACGAATGCATTGTTCACCAACAACCGAAACTGGCCTGAAGCCTGGGCTATGCGGATGAATATGTCGGGATCGCCTTCGCCCGCAGACCTTCTGGGCAGCGAAGGGAAGATGTAGCGATCGAGGACGGTCTGCGCTTCAGGGCAGGCAGCTACTTCAAAGTTGCAGCCGAAGGCGGACACTGCGAAGCTGCGAGTGCCGGGACGCGCCGAGAATGATTTCACAACCACGTAATCAACATCCCCAGATTCATTTGCGCGCGATGCATAAGGGCATTGGCGGCAGAGCGGTTGCCGCGCGTATCGGCTGCTCCGCAATGGAAATTAAGAAAGATGCATTGCGCCCGAACGAACTAACACCTCAAACTTTTGGCGACACAGGAACGTGCCGGCAGAACGCTCTACGCATCGCCAGCACCGCCAGCGATTGTGTTTAGAGTGCAGAAATGCCCGTTCCCGTGAGCGACAGAAGCTCCGGCTTCAATAGATCATCAAACTTTCAAGTTTCCCGCACTACCACTTAGGACGTAGTGGCCAAACGGGAGGGTCGTGATGATGTGAATCCTTCGGCGGCCAATCCGGAAGCTTTTTGAATTGCTCCCCCGGAACGTCCGTCGATTTTGCTTGACACGCATGGGCTCGCTGATCCGCCATGGTCATTGAAATGACGAGGGGGATTGCGACTGCGCTTAGCGTGGCAAGAACCTTGCGCCGCGTGGGGCCCGAAGAAGCTCCCGATGTCGTAACCAGATTCTGCTCCTGAAGCTGCAGAACGGCATTTTCGGCTAACTCCTCAGTGATGGCAGGACCAAACGAGCTGCGCAGGCGTTCCGTCACACCGGAAAGTGTGGTGGGATCGCTGCACGCGTCCCAGGCGGCGGCGGCTGTCGCATTCAAGGCGAACACCGTCTCGTTCCCAGAGTCGACAATGACTCTGGATCCGTCTGGAAGGGGATTTTCAACCAAGGTGTTTAAGGGAGTTCTCTCTATTTGCATATTGGACCCGGTTTGAACGGTATTTTAAGTACAGGGCATTGGTGCATCCCTTGTGTGTAAGATACCGGAGTTTTGTTTTGTGCCGCCTATTAAACATCCAGGCCTCCATTCCGTGGTAATCGCGTTTGCGTGCACTCGTAATCAATGGCTGTCGGTACGTTGGTGATAAGAGGCGCATAAGCTTGACGCGCAGGCGGCGACAGGCAATTACGATACCAAACAGCATCGAGGAAGGCTCCCGGGGGGGCGCTCCTGGCCGATACAAAAGTGGTAGTTGCATCATTAGAGGAATGCAATCAATGACGACGGAGCGTGAGGACTACGAGTTGCTTCGGGCGATTGCAAGACCCCCTGCTGCGTTGGCGGGCGAGCAGATCAGTCGATTCGCGCGGGGGGTTCGCGATTGGGACTCTTTGCTCCGGACTGCGAACGAACATCATGTGCTGCCGCTGCTCTATACGCGGCTGGGGTCGCGGCTCTCGCAATCCGGTGCGGCAGTGACGCCGGAAGTAGAAGATCGCCTCCAATTCGCCTATCAGCGCAACGCATTCCACAGCCTGGCCAATGCTGCCGAGCTCATTGCAGTCTTGAAGGCATTCGATCGCCGGGGAATTCCGGCCATGCCGTTCAAAGGCCTGGTGCTAGCAGCTTCGATCTATGGAGATGTGACAGCACGCCATGCCGGCGATCTGGATATTCTGATTCATCTTCAGGATCGCGAGCGCGCCACGGCAGTGCTGCTGGAACTTGGATACGAGCTGCAGACGCCGACACGCCCCGATGGAGCGCCAACCGATCCCGACTGTTACGAATACCATTTCGAAAGGCCGGGCGACGGGATGGTGACCGAGCTTCGCTGGCGATTTGACCTTGCGCGGTCAAAGTTCAGGCACGATCTGGGGATGGATTGGGTTTGGCCGCACCGCCGAACCACGATGCTGGCAGGCGCGGAAGTGCCGGATATGGAACCCGAAATCCTGCTGCTGATGCTGTGCATGCACGGAAGCAAGCATCGCTGGTCGAAGCTCCTGTGGATTTGCGACGTGGCGCGACTGTTGGCATCGCATCCCGGCCTGGATTGGAGAAAGGTCAACCAGGAAGCAAAGCGGACAGGATTATGGAGGTCAGTCGCTCTTGGAGTGCTGCTTGCGAATCGGGTTGCGGGCGCGGAGGTTCCTGCGGAGGTCCTGAAGCGATTCGAGTCGGATCGTGTTGCGCGAAGGATGGCAAGGCACATCGAAGAACATCTATTCGATACGCCTGGCGTAGCTCCGGAGGGCGTTGTCACCTACGGCATCCAGTTGCTGGGGTTTCGCGATCGCGTGGGGCTTGTCTTCTCGCTAGATCTGCTGCGGCCGAATGAGCGGGATCGCGCGGTGCTCGAACTGCCGAGGCGGCTCCGCGGCCTTTATTACCTGATAAGGCCATTCCGGATCCTTCGGGATCGGTCGCCGAGGTGAGATTTCGCGGCGGTATTCGATGTGCTTGATTGGCTGATGAGTCAAACGGGGCTGGCTTTACCGGCAGACCGTTTTCGGCGAGATCTGGACGAAAAGGTCAAATCCGAATAAACTAGTTGCACATCTAGTTGGTTGCGTAATGGTCAGGAGGGCTCATGCCGACGATTGAGACTGGTTACACCGAGGTTGGCGCGTTTGACGCCAAGACGCGGCTCTCCGAGATCCTGCGCAAAGTGGAGCAGGGAGAACGGTTTACGATCACGGTGCGGGGCCGGCCGGTGGCGGATGTGGTGCCGAGCCAACGCCGTGACCAGCGGCGCGTGAAAGAAGCTGTTGAAGCATTGAGAAACTTTCCTCGGATCACCGGCGTTTCGGGCGACGAGGTTCTTGCATGGATACGAGAAGGCAGGAAGTAAGGCAAACACATGGGATTGGTTCTCGACGCTTCCGCGGTCATAGCCTGGTTTGTACAGCGATCGGATCCTGGTGAAGCGGCGTTAGCCGATGAAATCCTATCGAACGTTGAGCGCGATGAGGCTGTGGTTCCGGCTTTGTGGTTTATCGAAGTAGTTAACGGATTGCTCGTTGCAGAGCGCAATCGCCGGACCGGGCGCTCAGAAGCCACCCGTTTCCTAGCCGAGCTTGCGGCGATGCCTATCGCGGAGGATCGCGTTAGGCCGTCTGCTATTCAGGGGGAAATCCTGAAACTGGCACGCACGAATGGGCTGACCAGTTACGACGCTGTCTACCTGGAACTGGTGTTGCGGACGGGCAGGACGCTCGCCACGTTTGACCAGAAGCTTGCGGAGGCGGCTCGCAAGGCTAGCGGGCGGGTGTTTGGGGATGCGGCGTAGGGGACGCGTAAATTAATTTGGACTTGAACTACCTTGAAGCCTTCCTGATTAGCACAGCCGCAATCGCGGAAAATCTCACAACCTAACTCTCAGTGCACGCCGGGCGGCGCTTCGGTGTTTTTGGGAGGCTTGGTGAAGAGCCAGGCGCAGGCGGCGCAAATGAGGGCGAGGACTGCCGTCCAGCGGAAGACATCGACGTAGGCCAGTTGGGCGGCCTGCTGTTCCATCAATCCGTAGATCAGAGCGTAGGAACCGGGACGCGCGGCTCCGGGGCCGATGCGATGGCTAAGATACGCAGCGATGATGGCGGACTTCTGCTGCAGCACGAGGGAGTTGGGCGAGAGGTTGGCGCCGAGTTCGGTCTGATGCAATGCGGCGCGGCGGATGATTGCGGTGGTGGCCATGGCAATTCCAATGGAGCCGCCGATGTTGCGCAGCATGTTGAACAGGCCGGTGGCGTTGCCCATCTCGTTCCTGGAGATGGTGCGGGTGGTTAAAGTAGCCAGCGGCACGAAGACAAAGCTGAGCGCGAAGCCAGTGACCATGATGGGCAGGAGCAGCGTATAGGGACCGATGTCGAGGTTGACCTCGCCGAAGATGAAGGCGCAGACAGCGAAGCCGAGAAAGCCGGCGCAGAGCAGCTTGCGGTTGTCAATGCGGGAGCCGAGAATGCCGATGATGGGCGAGCCGATGATAGAGCCCACGCCGCGGGGAAATACGACCAGTCCTGCGGTGAATGCCGTGTAGCCGAGGATTTCCTGATAGTAGAGCGGCAGGATGGCGATGGTGATGTAAATGCACATGCCCAGCAGGGCGATTAACAGGCAGCCGGTGCGGAAGTTGGGGTCCTTGAGGATGTGCAAGTCGACAAGACCTTTGGGATTGGTCCAGGAGTGCCAGATCCACAACAGGAAAGCGATGACGAGCGCCGCGACTGCCCACCGCACCCAGATGGCGCCGAACCAATCGTCCTCCTGACCTTTGTCGAGGACGATTTGGAGACAGCCGGTCCAGACAATGAGCAGGCCGAAGCCGATGTTGTCGAAGGCTCCAACTTTGGCGTTCTTGATGTAGGGCGGATCGTGAACGAAGCGGGTGATCATGATGACGGCAAGAATGCCGACTGGAATGTTGATGTAGAAGGCGTAACGCCAGCTAAAGGTGTCAGTGAGCCAGCCGCCCAATGTTGGACCGAGGACTGGAGCGACTACGATTCCGAGCCCGTAGGCGGCCATGGCTTTGGAGCGGTCTTTGAGGGAGAAACTTTCGAGCAGGATGGATTGCGACAGCGGCTGCAACGCGCCACCGCCTGCGCCCTGCAGGACGCGCGCCAGCAGAATGACAGCCAGCGACGGGGCCGCGCCGCAGAAGAACGAGGCGACGGTGAAGAGGATGACGCAGGTGAGCAGGAAGCGCTTGCGGCCGAATCGGCGGGCAAACCAGTTGGAGGCGGGCAGAATGACCGCGTTGGCGACCAGGTAGCTGGTGAGCACCCAGGTGGCCTCGGAGTTGGAGGCGGAGAGCGAGCCGGCGATGTAGGGCAGGGCCACCGAGGCGATGGCCGTGTCGAGCACTTCCATGAAGGTGGGGAGCATGACCGAAACGGTGACCAGCCACGGGTTAACGCCCTGGGTAAGCGGGTAACGAGCTTGAGCGGCGGCCGTAGTCATGCCGGGAGACTTTAACGAGAGTAATCGATTGGACAGTCTGCTGCTTGTGACGCGGGCAACCCAGAGGCTGCGCGTTGTTGGCTGTCTGCTCGCGGTCTGCTCGGATTGCGGGGCGCAAAACCACGGCCAGCTTGACACAATCGGCCCTGCCCTTGATGCTGTACAGTTCCGGTATTTCTGGAGTCGGCGGCAGGAGGGATGTCGCTGCAGGAGGGTGCCCTGACGATGCGAGTTCGCGTCTTCTATCACGACAAGTGTTTTGACGGAGCTTGCTCGGCCTCGCTGTTCACGCGCTTCCATCGCGAGTGCATCACGCGGGACGCGACTTACGAATATCACGGGCTGGTGCATCGGGCTGGGGCGCTGTTCGACGAAAGCGAGTTCACGGGCGACGAAAACGCGATCGTGGACTTCAAGTATTCGCCGTCGCCCAGGATCACATGGTGGTTCGATCATCATCAGTCGGCGTTCCTGACGGCGGCGGACCACGAGAACTTTCTGGCTTGCCAGCGCGACCCGGCATGCGCGGCGCGAAAGTTTTTCGATCCCGAGTACACTTCGTGCACCAGCTTTCTGGCTCACATCGCCAAAACGCGCTACGGATTCGATACGGCTCCCCTGGCGGAGCTGATTCACTGGGCCGACATCGTGGACGGGGCAAAGTACGAGAGCCCGGAGTCGGCTGTCGAGATGGCGGCGCCGGCGATGAAGCTCACGCTGATCATTGAGGCGTCGGATGATCCGAGGTTTATTCCGCGGCTGATTCCGCTGCTGACGGAGATGCCGCTAGCCGACGTGTTGAGCCAGCCGTTTGTCGCGGGACTGCTGCCACCGCTGCTCGAGCGTCACGAGGAAGCACTGGAGCTGATCCGCACCCGCGCGGAAGAACGCGACGGGACGATCTACTTCGACATTACCGATCATCCGCTGGAAGGATTCAACAAGTTCATCCCGTACTATCTCTATCCGCAGGCGACGTATTCGATCGGGTTGTCGAAGTCGAGCTTCCGGACAAAAGTCTCCGTGGGATCGAATCCGTGGACCAAGGCTGACCCGGCGAAGATGGTGAACCTGGCACAGGTTTGCGAGCGCTACGGCGGAGGCGGGCATGCGCGCGTGGGAGCAATCAGCTTTCCGCCGGATAAGGAAGCGGAGGCTCGCGCGGCGGCGAAAGAGATTGTTGCGGAGTTGAGAGAGACAGGGAACAGGGAATAGGAACAGGGAACAGGTAAACGGGGATCGAGAAGTGCGTTGCCTTCTACTTACGACTTGCCACGCCAGCGGGAGCAGTCGTGAGCGCTCACGACGCTGGCGGCGTCTCGTGAATTTATGAGACTTACAGTCCGTATGATTGACGCGGCGGTCTGTTTCGCCGGCTTTATCGGAGTCGCACACGCCGGCTTGGCACAATGCCGTTTCCCGCAAACGCCAAATGAACAAACCATTACTTATCGGTTCGATCCGGAAGTGACGCCTGCCGGTCTTGTCTTGCATTTGACATTCTTGTTTCGAGCTGGTGGGGATGGAACCGAGACGTTAGTTCTGCCAATGCAGTGGGCCGGAGAAACGCTGCATGCAATGACCAACCTGCGCGTGGTCTCAAAGGGCGCTTCGCTCGAGAAGGGCGCGGATGCAGACTCGATGATTGTCCGCGCTCGCCCGCACCGTTCCGTGGTCATTGCGTACGATCTCGAAAAGGACTGGAATGGACCGCTAGTGAACCCGCTCCAGTTCCATCCAGTCCTAATGCCCGAGTACCTGGAATTCACAGGAAGTAACGCGCTAGTGCGGCTGAAACTTGACGATCGGGCGATCGAAACGGCGAATTTCGATTGGCAAGCGCTTCCCACAGCGTGGGCATTGGCCACCAGTTTCGGCACGAGCGCTTCGACGGCTGATCGGTGCCAAACCTATACAGGGTCGTGGAGAGAGGTGAACGAAGGTCTCTACGCGGCCGGCGATTACCGCATTCACCCGTTCCAAATCAGCGGCAGACCTGCATTTCTTGCCGTGCGTGGCACTTGGACTTTCTCCGATGAAGATGCTGTTAAGGACGTTCAAAAAGTTATTGGGATGGTGCGGAACTTCTGGCACGACGACAATTTTCCATATTTTCTCGTTACACTCAGCCCCTACGACCGCGATCACGACAGCAGCGATGGCAGCCAATTTACGAACGCGTTCTGGATGTTCGTGTCTCGTCTTGATTCAATCAACGGGCTGTTTCCAACACTTGCGCATGAGGCCTTTCATGCGTGGGACCCGGGGCGAATGGGAATGGTGCCGACGGGATACAACGAGGACCTGATTAAATGGTTCCGGGAAGGTCCAACTGACTACTACGCCCAATTGCTCACGTACGAGGCGGGTGAGTTGACGGCTTCGGAATACGTCAATTCACTGAACATCGCCTTGCGCAGGTTTCCGACCTCGGATGATGAATACGTTCGTGGGCGGATCATATCGCTCTGGCTGGATGGCACAATCCGGAGAGAATCGCGCGGGCAGCACTCGCTCGACGATGTGATGTTCGATATGGTGCGAACGGGCGACCAGCCGTACACCCTCGATCGCATTCTCGCAACGGCGGGGCACTACCTCTCGCCGGAGTCGGACGCCTTATTGCAACAAGCAGTGACTCATCATGGAGATCTTCCGGCGCCCGAACACCTGCCTGTGCTGGGCGATTGTATGCACGCGTTGCTGGACAATGTATCGACCTTCGATCTCGGGTTCGACTTCGATCGCTCTCGAACCACGCGAATGATCACGGGAGTCGTCGAAAACGGGCCTGCTTTCAATGCGGGGCTTCGCGACGGGCAATCCCTTCTTGGCAATTCCTTCAATAAGGGGGACCCGGAACGCATAGCGAAATTCAAGGTTCATTCAGGCGCCGGAGATCAGCAGATCGACTATTATCCCCGAGGTAAGACGATCCAGGCGTGGCAGTACCACATGGATAAAGACAAATCGTGTGAACTGCGTTAGCGCGGCGGCCCGGTCTCCCCAAAAAGCATGCCATCATAATTTGAAAGATGAGCGACTACGTTTTTGCATACGGGACGCTGCAGGCCGGTCTTGCGCCGACCAAGATTGCGCGCGTGGCGGCGAAGCTGCGGCCGGTGGGTGAGGGATTTGTGCGCGGCGTGCTCTACGATCTGGGCGGCTATCCCGGCGCGGTGGCCGATCCGAGTGAGAAGGGCAGAATCATCGGGACGGTGATGGAGCTGCCGGAGGATGAAGGCCTGCTTGCGCGGCTGGACGCTTATGAGGGCTTCGATCCGCGAGCGCCGGAGACGAGCGAGTATATTCGCGAGCGGCAGGTGGTGGAGATGAAGACAGGCGAGACGGTGGAGTGCTGGTTCTACCGGTACAACCGGAAGCCGCGGGACGCGGATCGAGTTGAAAGCGGGGAGTGGGGGATATAAAGCAGCTTCTAGCCTCTAGCTTCTAGCTCCTAGCTTCAATTGAGGCCCGCTTGGGCTAGTGCGAACCGACGTCGACGCGATTGCCCAAGTTTCATAGACCCAAGTCGCTGGCGCGCTTCTTTATGGCCTCGATGCAGAAGGCGATGTGGGCGTCGAGTTCGACGCCGAGCTCGGATGCGCCCTGAACGATGTCTTCGCGGTGAACGCCGCGGGCGAAGGCCTTGTCTTTCATCTTTTTCTTCACGCTCGAAACTTCAACGTCTGCGATGGATTTGCTGGGTTTGACCAGAGCACAGGCGGTGAGGAAGCCGGCCAGCTCGTCGCAGGCGAAGAGTGCTTTCGCGAGGTGGGTCGTGCGCGGCACGCCGGAATAGAGAGCGTGGCCGAGGATCGCGGTACGGAGTTCCTCGGGCCAGCCGAGCCGCTCAAGCTCGCGGACGCCGACGAAGGGGTGCTCTTGAGGCGTGGGGTGGCGCTCGTAGTCGAAGTCGTGGAGGAGGGCGGTGGTTGAGTAGAGCTGGATCAATTCGGCCCGGGCATCGCCCTCCAGCACGAGCCGCTCAGCTTCGCGCTCGCCGTAGGCAACCACGCAAGCCTCAACGGCCAGCGCGTGTTTGCGCAGGCTTTCGCTCTGGGTCCATTCGATGAGCAGCTGCCAGGCCTGATCTCGGCTGAAGTTTGGGCCGAGGCTTGGGCTGAGGTTTGGGCTGAGGTTTGGATTGAGGTTTGGATTGGTGGTCATTTTGTCCTGTTAATTACCTTGGTTCGCGTTTTGTCAGGTTTCCTTGGGTCTGATGCATCTTTTTTCGGTTTGACCCCTAGTTTCTACTTGACAATTATGGTTCATTCGTAGAAAGTAACACCAATCAAGGTACAGGAAATGTACCTGGAGTCCCATGCTCTGGCACTCCGCACACCCCGAATGGCAACTTCTATCGTTAGCGTGGAAACACGCGAAGTAGTGCGGTGTGAATACTGCAGACTAATGCAGTACAGAACCAGCAACTCTCTTTGCAGAAAATGCCACAGGCCCCTCGATATTGAGGAGCCAGTGTATCTGGCCCCGCGGCTGGTGACCAGCCAGCCCGTGCCGGTTAGCGGGGGAGCAGGCATGCAGGTGGCCGGGCAGGTGCGCGAGTTGCGCCGGGCCCGTCACTTGAGCCAGAGGCAACTGGCGGGCAGGATGCTGGTGCCGCGAACCTACATCTCGAAAATCGAGAACGGCAAGGCGATTCCCACGCTGGGCTCGCTGGAGCGGCTGGCCAACGCCCTGGGCGTGGAAGTGCGCCAACTGGTTCGCGATGAGCGCAGCTGCCGGGAGGAAGAAGTTACCTCGATTCTGAGCGACCCGTTCCTGGCTGAAGTTGCCGAATTGCTGCCGCATCTTGACTCGCTGCACCGGACGCTGTTCTTCGGCGCGGTGAGGGACGCGGCAACGGGACGGCGGCGCACAGCGTAGATCAGCGCGCGGAATTACCACGGCATCGCTGGCTGGGGCCAGCGATGCTGGATTGCAGAATTCATTAAAATGCTTTACGGTCGAGGGTGTGACTCCCCCGGATCCGGCCAAAGGCGTCTCGTATGCCGGCTGGTGGTTCATTCGCGGATTGAGCGGCCTGAAGCCTACACCGCGAGTGAAGTCCGTCGGCGCCACACCGGGGTGCTCATCGGGCCCCCGCGTGGAAAGCGCAAATGCCATCGACAATCGATTCCTTGTCTTCATCTCCTACATTGCGCATTGATGAGCTGAGCCCCGAGGAACGCGCCGTCTACGCGACCTTGAAGCCTGAGCGCCTGCCCCGTCATGTGGCCATCATCATGGATGGCAACGGGCGCTGGGCCAGCCGGCGCTCATTAAAAAGATTTGTCGGCCATCAGCAGGGGGCACAGACGGTGCAGCGGGTGACGGAAACCGCTGCCCGCATCGGGCTGCCATGGCTGACGCTGTATGCGTTCTCACTCGAAAACAATTTGCGGCGGCCGAGGGCTGAAGTCAGCTTCCTGATGCGACTGCTGAAAACCTACCTTGAGAACAATGTGGAGCGGATGAGGAAGAACAATATCCGCTTCAAGTACATTGGGCGGACGCACGAATTGGCGCCCGACGTCCAGGACAAGATGCGCTGGGTGGAGGAAACGACGGCGCAGAACACCGGCACGACGCTCACGCTGGCCCTGAATTACGGGGGACGGTCGGAGCTGGTTGATGCTTTCCGGGGGTTGATGGCGGAGCTGAAGCAGAAGCATCTTGACTCTGACCACGGGGGCGCTGACCATGTGACTGAAGAGGACATTCATCGGCATCTCTATACCGCCCACATGCCGGACCCCGACCTGCTGGTCCGCACTTCGGGTGAGCAGCGCATTTCGAACTTCCTGCTTTGGCAGATCGCTTACACCGAGATCTTTGTCACGGAGCGCTTCTGGCCGGATTTCAGAGGGATTCATCTTCTGGAGGCTATCGCAGACTTCCAGCGCCGCGAGCGCCGCTACGGCGCGATCGGCGAAGGCGGCGGCGAAGTGGAAGAGGATCCCGACCAGATCAGGATCGCTGTGAGTTGAGGGGCGCCTGGCGCCCAACCAACCTATTCGAACAGGGAGAAATCCGATGGAGCCCGAACATCTCTCAACCGAAGAAGAGTCTCCCGAAGCCTGGGCTCATCGGGCCACAGGGAAACTTTTCGGTTTGCTCAAGGATGAGATTGCAGCGGCAGGCGGCGCAGAAGCGTTTCTCCGTTGGGTGCGATCGGACGACGTGGACCATCCGGGGGATCTTGGGCCTCGTGACGAATAAGGGCGGCAGAATCTGCAGATCTTCCGTAACCAGGGCGTTCTCGCCCCAGCGGTGTATTCTCAACGCTGAATGAAACGATTGATTACCGCTGCTGTTCTGATTCCGATTGTCCTCATTCTGGTGTTTCTCGGGCCCCGGTGGCAGTGGCTGTTTACGCTGGCAGTGGCGGCGGTGGCGGCACTGGCAGGGTGGGAGTACATGGGCCTGAGCCGGCGCTGCGGAGCGAACCCGCCGCGGATTGCGACCATGGTAGCCCTGCTGGCGCTGTTTGCCGTCGACTTCGCGTGGCCCGACCTGACCCCAGCCCTTTTTGGAATTCTCGGCCTGGGCCTGCTGGTTTATTGCACATTTTTCAAGCCGGTTGAAGAGACGATTGCGGATGCATCGGCGTCGATTTTTTGCCTGCTCTATGCCGGCCTTACGCTGATCGCATTGCCGACGCTTCGCGAGCAATCCAATGGGCCTTCGCTGGTGGCGTTTTTGCTGTTCGTAGTGTGGGCGGGAGACTCGGCCGCCTACTACGCAGGCCGCGCCTGGGGCCGGCACAAGATGGCGCCGTCGCTCAGCCCGGGCAAAAGCTGGGAGGGGGCCATCGCGTCGGTTATCGGAAGTGTGGCAATTGCCGCAGCGCTTTTTGGTCTGGCGACGGTGATGCAGGAGCCGTCGAATTCGGCAGTCCTCTCGTGGCTGCAGCGCGTGTTGCCGTCGGCGGTGCTTTCGTACCCGGACGAGATCTGGTATTGGCTGGGGCTGGCTGCGGTGATCAACGTTGCCGGGCAGGTTGGCGACCTGGCTGAGTCGGCGCTGAAACGATCGGCCGGGGTGAAGGATTCCGGCAATCTGCTGCCGGGTCACGGGGGAGTTTTAGACAGAATCGATGCGCTGCTGCTCGCCGGGCCGGTGCTGTGGTACGCGCAGGTGATTCACCAGAGGTTCTAACGGACTTTTTCGTGACCTTAGACTCTGAACGGCGCACGGAAGAATTATGGCTTTGAAACATAAGATCGCTTCGATTGCGGCGCTTGCGCTTGCTTTATTGTTCAATCGATTCTTCACGCTGAGCAAGCACGCGGCTTCGCTGGCAGCGATTATTCCGTTTGGCGACGACCCATACGACGCGGTCGGTTCGATTGCTATGATCATGTCGTTCCTGCTGGCGATTCTCTCTCTGTTTCGCGCGTTTATGCCAGCCCGGCAGGTGACAGCCCCTGAAGTACGGAGAGTGTTTCTAGCGCGGTCTCAGGCGTCGGTGGCACTTGGCGTGCTGGTGGCGTTGGCCTCAGATGCAGTAGCGATGGCCCGGCACCATGCGATGTGGTTCGGAAAGCCGGCCGGAATCGAGCTTGTCGCGCTAATGGCGGGACTGACGACGATATCCCTCTCCGTTCTGTATCTCATTCGCATTACGGTGCGCGGAATTGAATACAGGGCGCAACCGCAGGCCTGGCAGATGGCTGTCCTGGCTTGTCTCCTCTGCGGCGCTGTGCTCGCGATCTTCCCTGAGCAGGTGATCCAAAACGTTGCGCTTCATTTTCTGACGATCCTTGCCGGATTTGCTTTCTTCTTTGTCCCTCTATCTGCTTTGATCGTTGCCTTTTTCCCGCTGGACAAAGCAGCCGATGCAATGGAGGGCAACAATCCGCAAACGCGCTTGACCAAATGGATGCAGTGGGGCGCAGTCGCAGTGTTCGGATTTGCCATTGGAGCATTTGCTCTGGAGAGAGAAATTTTCGGCGAAGGCAGGATAAGCGTGCCACAGTCCAAGCTTTTGATTGTATCCTCCGTATTCATTGGGGCCGGTACGGCCGGACTGCTAATGGCATTTACCTTCCTCAAGAAGCCACTTGGTTTGTTTCGGAAAGGACTGAATTGAAACGACTCGCCATTCTCGGTTCTACCGGCTCCATCGGGCAGAGCACCCTCTCGATTGTCGAGCAGTTTCCTGAGCGCTACACTGTGGCGTCGCTGGCGGCGGGACGCAATGTGGACGAGGCCTTTGCGCAGGCAGTGCGCTGGCGGCCGCGTGTAGTTTCTTTAGCAACTGCCGAGCTGGCCGGCGAACTGACAACGCGGCTTCGCAGCGCAGGCGTCTCCGGGGTCGAAGTGGTCCACGGGACCGCGGGCACGATTGCCTGCGCAACGCTGCCTGAAGCCGACTTTGTGGTGTCGGCTATTGTGGGCGTGGCGGGACTTGAGGCGACGCATGCTGCCATTCTCGCGGGAAAGCCGGTGGGGCTGGCCAACAAAGAGTGCATGGTGGCTGCCGGCGAGATTCTTACCGCAGCGGCGCGTGAGCACAAGGTGCCTATTCTGCCGATCGACAGCGAGCACAACGCGGTGCACCAGTGCCTGCGCGTGGGCCAGCACAACGAGGTGAAGACGATCTGGCTGACTGCCTCCGGAGGGCCGTTTCGCCAGCTTCCTCTCGATCAGTTTGCGAGCATAACGCCCGAGCAGGCGCTGAAGCACCCAACCTGGGTGATGGGCCGGCGGATCACGATCGACTCGGCAACGATGCTGAACAAGGGACTCGAGGTGATTGAGGCCTGCCGGCTTTTCGACGTGACGCCTGCCCAGGTGCGGGTGACCATCCATCCCCAATCGACCGTGCATTCGATGGTGGAGTACGTGGACGGGTCGATCCTGGCGCAGATTTCGGTGACCGACATGCGGCTGCCCATACTGTACGCGTTGGCTTGGCCGGAGCGGCCTAAATCCATGCTAACTTTCGATCTTGCAGCGCTGCGGCACCTGGATTTCGAGGAGCCGGATTTCGAGCGCTTCCCTTGCCTGCGCCTGGCCTTTGAGGCGGCCGAAAAAGGGGGGGCGCACTGCATCGCCCTGAATGCCGCCGACGAGGTGGCGGTAGGGGCCTTCCTCGAAGGTCGTATTCCCTTCACGGGCATCCCGCGTACAATTGAAAAAGTGCTCGCGGCAACTCCTGAGGCCCACCCGGCAACCATTGCGGAAGTGCTTTCTGCCGACCAGGAAGCGCGAGAACGGGCTCGGGCAATGCTCGCGCAATCTCAATGAGCGCACGCCGGCTGGCCGCGCTTTGCCGAAGGAAACACTCGCACAACGATGCATGAATTCCTGATATCTGCCGCTGCGTTTATCGTCCTTGTCGGCGCGATCATCGTGGTGCACGAGGGTGGACACTTCGTTGTAGCCAAGCTATGCAGGGTTCGCGTGGACGCATTCTCCGTGGGCTTCGGCCCGCGCCTGTTTGGCATCAAAATCGGTGAGACAGAATACAAACTCTGCCTGTTGCCGCTGGGCGGATTTGTAAAGATGACCGGCGAAACCGAATCCGGGCTCACTGGCAGCCCCTCGGACAACGAAGAGCCGATCAACGACCCGGGGGCGTTTACCAGCCATCCGCGCTGGCAGCGCATGCTGATCGGACTTGCCGGACCAACATTCAACTTTCTGCTCACGCTGTCACTAATGTGGTTTTACTTCGCCTTCATCAACGAAGTTCCCGCGGCAACCGTGAAGACAACCAGCATCGAGTGGGTTACTCCGGGTTCGGCCGCCGCGACGGCGGGGCTTGAGACCGGCGACGAGATCGTGGCATTTGACAATGTCAAGAATCCGGATTGGGACAGTGTGTATGACCACATCCGGTTGAGCGCCAATCAGTTGGTTCCCATCGCCGTTGAGCGCGGAGGAAATACCCTGCAACTGAGCCTGCGCGTGCCGGCCAGCGCGAAGAGCGACGATTTCGACTTCAGCGACGCTGGGATTTGCCCGCAATATCTTCCCGGGCCGATTGCAGTGGCAGACGTGCAGCCGGGCCTGCCTGCCGAGCAAGCGGGGTTACACAAAGGCGATTCGATTGAGGCCGTGGACGGCCAGGCGTTCCATTCAGTGAATACGCTGCTGGCATACATGCAAGCGGGGAAAGGCACACCGCTGACTCTGACCGTGCTGCGCAATGGCGCAACTCTGCAGATTACGGCGACGCCGACAAAGCTGGAGACGAGATGGATGCTGGGCTTCGCGACGACTCCAACTCCCATCCGCAGCGAACCATTGTCGTTCGCTTCGGCGGGAGACAAGTCGCTGGGCTTCTTCAAGAACAATTCGCTGCTGGTAGCCGAAGTGCTGAACCGGCTATTTACGCATCGGCTTTCAGTAACGCAGATGATGGGGCCTGTGGGAATTGCCAAGGCCGCAGGCGAAGCAGCTGAGATAGATGGCTGGTATCCCAAGTTCGGGCTGGCCAGCGAAATCAGCTTGCAACTTGGCATCCTCAATTTACTTCCCTTCCCGATTCTCGACGGAGGAATGATCCTGCTGCTGCTGATTGAAAGCGTGCTGCGCAAGGACATCAGCCTCGCAATCAAGGAACGAATCTACCAGGCGGCGTTTGTGGTGCTGATGGCCTTTATGGCCTTCACCATCTATAACGACGTGAGCAAGCTGGACTTGTTCAAGCACATCAAGCCTTAAAACTGCAACGGAAACGAGAGAGCACGGCACATGCCGGTGACCACACAGGTGCGGGTGCGGTATGCCGAGACCGACCAGATGGGCATTGTCTACTATGCCAACTACCTGGTCTGGTTTGAGCTGGGCCGCGTGGAACTGCTGCGCTCGCTTGGACTCACTTACAGCCGCCTGGAGACCGATCATGGATGCATATTGCCTGTGATCGAGGCGAGGTGCCGCTATCGCGCGCCGGCTCGCTACGACGACGAAATCCTGATCGAAACGCGGCCGGCGATGATGCGCGGATCGGTGCTCAAGTTTGCCTATCGAATTCTGCGTAAAGCTCCGGAAGGCGAAGAGCAGACGGGCAAAGGACAGACGCTGTTGGCCGAGGGCGAGACGGTGCATGTGGTGTGCGATGACAAGTTGCAGCGCAAGCCGTTGCCCGAGAAATATGCGGCGGCGCTGCGCGAACTGATAGAAGAAGACGCCGGCTAATTGGACCTGCGAGATTCTGCCTGGAGCGCAACTTATGGAACCCACCTTCGCAACGCCGTCTGAGTTTGAGGATGTGCTTGCCGAGCTCTCCGCGCGCGAGCCGATCTTTCACCGGCCGGAATTCGGAACTTCGCGCGCGGATTTTGAGGGCATGACAGTAGAGGATTTTTGGGAGACGGGCGCCAGCGGACGGCGATATTCGCGGGAGTTTGTGCTGGATGAGCTGGAGCGGCGGTTTTCAACGCCGCACGAAGATGTGTGGGAGACGCGAGATTTTTGTTGCCGCAGATTGAGCGCGGATGTCTATTTGCTGACCTACACGCTGTTGCAGGACAAACAGCGGGTTACGCGAAGGGCGACCATTTGGCAGCGCACTGCGGACGGATGGAAGATCGTTTACCACCAAGGGACGATTGTGCAGGATGGGTAAGGGGCCGCTTAGCGTTTGATTCGCCGCTTAGCGCATAGCGGGTTAGCGAATGACCAGGGCCATCGCGAATCCGTCGAGGCCTTTGACCCCTACGGTCTGCAGAGCGACCGCGCTCAGGCGCGGCTCGGCAGCCATCATCTCAAGGCAGCGGCGCGTGCCGACAATGTCGGGATCGGAGCTTTTGGCCTTGACGACGCTGCCTTGACGAACGACATTGTCGACAACGATCACCGTTCCGCGACGCGAGAGCTTGAGCGCCCACTGAAGATATTTCGGATTGTTCACTTTATCGGCGTCAATGAAAATGAAATCGAATGGACCTGCGCCCGATGATTTCAGCTGAGGAAGACTCGAGAGGGCGGGGCCGACGCGAATGTCGACGCGGTTGAGCAGGCCGGCGTTACGCAGATTGCCGCGAGCTATTTCGGCGTGGCGAGGGCAGAATTCAAGCGAGACGATACGGCCGCCCCTGGGCAATGCGCGCGCCATCCAGATGGTGGAGTAGCCGCCGAGGGTACCGATCTCGAGCACTCGCTTCGCCTTGGTTATTTGAACCAGAATTTGGAGAAATTTTCCAAGGAGCGGGGAAACATCGATGGCCGGGAGACGAGCCTTGCGATTGGCCTTAATTGCGGAGTCGAGCTTTTCGTCGGAGGGAGCAAGCAGTTCGCCGAAGTAGCGGTCGATCCTGGTCCACAAGGGCGAGGTCCACAACGGCTTTGCGGGTTTGCGCGGCATCTACTTCTCCCGGGCCACGACAAAATCGGGCACCCAGAGGAGAGCGCGCTTGAATTCGCTCTCAGCCAGCGGAGCGAGAGCCTGGCGCGATTGCTCGGCGTAACGGTCGGCGGCGGCCATGGCGTATTCGACTGAGCCGTTGCGCTCCAGAATTTCGCGGATTTGCTGGCGGCTGACATTTTCGAAGCTGCGGTCGTCCAGAACGCGCCGGATGGCGTTGCGGTCGGCGGCGGTGCCATGGTCTGCGGCGTGAACCACGGCCAGCGTGGCTTTGCCTTCGCGCAGGTCGCTGGCGACAGGCTTGCCGAGAACTTCTTCGGTGGCGGTGAGGTCGAGGACGTCGTCGACGATTTGGAATGTCAACCCAACCGCGCGGCCGAATGCGCCCAGCGCGGATTCTTCGGCCTCAGTGGCGCTGGCCAGCACCGCTCCGAGGCGCATGGAGATGGAAAATAGGCAGGCGGTCTTGCGGAAGATGAGGTCGTAGTATTCAGCTTCGGAGACCATTTTGCCGAGCTTCTGAATCTGCAGCAGCTCGCCTTCGACCATTTGTTGCGTGAGGTTAATGAGCAGATCGAGGATGCGCAGGTTGCGCTCTTCGAGCGCAACTTTGAAGGCCTGCATGTAAAGCCAGTCGCCGGCAAGGACGCACTTCTCGCTGCCCCAGGTGGTGTTGGCGGACGGGCGGCCGCGGCGGGTCTCAGCGCCGTCAATGATGTCGTCGTGGACCAGCGTAGCGGTGTGCACCATTTCAACCACCGCGCCGAGACGGATGGCACTGTGGCCAAAGTAATCCAATTGATGCGCGGCGAGCAGCAGGAGTGATGGGCGAATGCGCTTGCCGCCGCCTTCGCGCAGGTACTCGGCGATCTCAGTGATGGTGCTGACGCTGGAGGCGGCGTCGCGGCCCAGTTCCTGCTCGACCGCGACAAGGTCCTCCCGCAACAGCTCAAAGACTTCCCGCGCCGTGGGTACAGTGAATGTGCTCAAAGTGCTCCGATTTTAAAGCATCGACTGGGGGAATGGCGATTTGTTGTGCGCAGCGGTCGCTCGAAATCGCTGCGGCGGATTGTTGATGCCGGGACGGCCGTGCTGCCCCGTCAATTGGTGCGATAGTTCGTGAATTGCAACTCCAGGCCGAGGTCTTTGGCGCGCAGCAAGGCAATAATCGCCTGCAACTCGTCGCGATCCTTGCTGGAGATTCTTACGGTGTCGCCCTGAATGCTGGCCTGCGCCTTCTTTTTTGAATCTTTCACCAGGCGTACGATTTCCTTCGCTTTTTCAATGGGAATGCCCTGCTGGAGGCTGATCTTCTGGCGCACGCTCTGGCCGGTGGCGGGCTCAACTTTGCCGTAGGTGAGGTTCTTGAGCGAGACGCCGCGCTTGACCAGCTTTTGCGCGAGAATGTCTTTGACCGCTTCGAGCTTGTACTCGTTGCTGGAGGCGAGCTGGATATTCTCGTTGCCTTCAAGGTTGACCTCGGAGTGGGTGTCCTTCAGGTCGAAGCGCTGGCGAATCTCTTTTATCGCCTGGTCGAGGGCGTTGCGAACCTCCTGGATATCCACTTTGCTGACGATATCGAATGAATTCTCCTGTGCCATGGCTTTCCGATCCTCAGATGATTGGCGGGCCGCCTGTTCATTGGCGGGCAGCCGCCGAAAGTGCCTCTATCAGTTTCCCACGTCCTGCCCGATAAGAAACAACCGGAAGAAATTTGTGGTGGTTGCGGCGGCGATTTCGTCGGGCTTGACGTTGAGGAGTCCCGCTAAGACCTGCGCCGTTAGCGCAACCATCGCAGGCTCATTGCGCTCGCCGCGATGGGGGGCGGGAGCGAGCCAGGGCGCATCGGTTTCAACCAGGATGCCGTCGATCGGGATGCGGGCAGCAACGTCGCGGAGTGGCTGCGCCTTGGGATAGGTGAGATTGCCGGCAAACGAGACCAGGAAACCAAGGTCCAGCGAGCGGCGAGCCTGCTCCCAGCCGCCGCCAAAACAGTGCATGATGCCGCCTAATCCCGTGCCGGCCCAATGTTCGTCCAGGACTTGGAAAAGATCGTCCCACGCGTCGGTGGACTCGTTGGTTCCGCGGCAATGGATGAGGATGGGCCGTTTGCGCGCAGCGGCGATCTCGAGCTGGCGAATGAGGCCGACTCGCTGCGCATTGCGCGGCGCGCCTTCGTGGTAGTAATCGAGGCCGATTTCGCCGCAAGCGATGACTTCAGGCTCGGCCAGCAGTGCATCGAGTTTGGCCCAAGCGGCTGCGTCGGCTTCTGGCGTGTTGTGGGGATAGATTCCGGCGCTGGCGTAGAGCCTGGGAAGGTTCGCCCCATTCTGACGTCGCCCATTGAATTCGCGACACAGGTCGAGCGCCTGATGCATTTCAGCGGGTCCTTCGCCGATGCCGATCGAGAGCACGACGCCGACGCCCGCTTGCCGCGCGCGGGTGAGCATGGCTTCGCGATCATCAGCGTAACGCGGGCTGTCAAGGTGGGCGTGGGAGTCGATCAGCAAGGAGCCCTCATGAGTTGCAAGGGGAGATTCGGAGACGGTGAGGTTCGGCTTCAGGGTCCAGTTTAGTGCAGCCGGAGCGGCGGGCTGTAAGAAGCGCTTGCCAAAGCCCCACGAATGGCGGCTCGTCGAACCTCGGAGGACTCGTCTAGCATCGGAGCAGCAGATGCCAACTAAACCCAAGCTCGGGCAAAACTTTCTGGTGGACGAGCAGGCCGCGCGGCGGATTGTAGCGGCGCTGGGGGATATCGCCGGCCGCACGGTGGTGGAGATTGGGCCAGGGCGCGCCGCGATTACTGAATCGCTGGCGGAGCGAGCCGGAAATGTGGTGGCGGTTGAATTCGACCGAGAACTCGCCACGGCCTTGAGAGAGAGATTCGATCCGGCGCGCGTTGCGGTGGTTGAGCAGGATGTGCTGCGGTTTGATTTTGCAGCGGCGGCAGCAGAAGCCGGCAAGAAACTGCGCGTGGCAGGCAATTTACCGTATGCGATCACCTCGCCCATCCTGCTGAAACTGGCGGCGAGCCATGCGGCGCTCGATGTGGCGGTGCTGATGGTGCAACGCGAGGTGGCCGATCGGGTAACTGCTTCGCCTGGTACGCGCGACTATGGTCTCCTTTCCGTGACAATGCAGATGTACGGGACAGTGGAGCAACTCTTCACGCTAGCACCGTCTGCATTCGAGCCGCCGCCGAAGGTCTATTCAACGGTATTTCGCTGGCGATTCGCGCCGCGTTGGGTCGAGTTGGGAGTTGAGGAGGCCGGATTCTTGCGATTTCTGCGGCAGATTTTTGCGCAGAAGCGTAAAACCTTAATGAACAACCTGCGCGCTGCCGGAGTGGCGCCAGATGCCGCGGCTGCCTCACTGGCCGCCGCGGGGATTGATCAACGAATGCGCGCAGAAGCGGTGCCGGTGGAGGGGTTAGCATTGCTCTGGCGAGGATTGGAGGAACAGAAATGAGACGAATTGCTTTTTTCCTGACGGCGGTGGCGATGGCTGCGAGTGCCGCAACGGCGGCAGCCGGGCGGGCGCCTGAGTCTAAACCGGTAACCGGACAGGGTTGCGTGGAGGCCGGGGTGGAGGCGAAATGCCTGGTGGTGAAGGATCTGAAGAGCGGCGTGCTGTTTGACCTGCTCATCAAGGGGACGCAGCCTGCAGTTGGGACAGGAATCGAGTTCACCGGCGTGCCCTACGATGGCATGACCGTCTGCATGCAGGGCGCTCCATTGACTGTGACCAAGTGGGTGCCGATAGACTCGTTGAAGTGCGTTCCGAGGCTGACACAAAAGCCATAAGCCGGGGCGCGGCTGGCGCGACGGGCGACGACTGAACCCGGGTCCGGCCCAGGGTTTCGCGTGAATGGGCGTGCGCGTAAGCTAGAGCAGGAATCAGGCCTCGACTTTGATTTGCGGCGGAATTCCAGAACCCGCTGGACGCCATCGAGAGTCTAATCGTAAAAGGAAGCGATGAACCCGACCACCCATCAGGAGCGCCAGGAGAAGTTTCAAGAGACGCTTGTAAGCGCGCGGCGCACCATGCTGATGAGCGAGATCCTGAAGCTGGCCGGAGACAGCTTCCGCGCCAGCAAGACGCGCTTTGCGCTGACCGCGCTGGGCATGGTGATCGGCACTGCGTCGGTGATTCTGGTGGTGACGATCGGGATGACGGGCAAGCAGTACATTCTGGAGTTGATCCAGAAGATCGGCACCAACTCAGTGGAAGTGGAGTACGCGGGTGGCGGCGCAACGGCGGCGGAGCGCGTGCGCTATAACGACTTTCTGACGCGCGAGGACGAAAAGGCCGTGGACCAGCAGGTGCCCGGCGTAATGTATTCCTCGCCGGTGCTGACGATGCACAACCGAATCAGTTTTCCTGGCGGGATCCAGAAGGATACGGTGGTGCTGGGAGTGACGCCGGAGTACCAGCAGATCCGCAACCTGATTGTCACTCAAGGCCGCTTTTTCGATCAGACCGACGACTCGGCTCACATCAAGTGCGCGGTGGTGACGCAGCAATTTGCCAAGGAACAATACGGCAGCGACGACTTGGCCATTGGCCAGACGTTTCAGGTACTCGGCATTCCGTTTACGATCATCGGCGTTTTCAAGGAAAGCGTATCTGACTTCGGGCAATCCGAGATCGAAGACCAAACAGTGTTGGTTCCCTATACGGTGGCGCGGTACTTTACCGGAACCGAGAGAGTGAACCAGATTTACTTTTCGCTGCAGAGCATGAACGAGGTGCCGGAGGCCGCGCGAGAGATTGTGCACGTGATCGGCTTGCGGCACAAGTCGGACTCAATCTATAGGGCACAAACGCTCAGCGATCTGCTGGTGACGGCGGCGGAGATCGCCGATGCGCTGACGGTGGTGCTGGTGATGGTGGCAACGGTGACTCTGGCTGTGGGCGGCGTGGGCATTATGAACATCATGCTGGCCAACGTGCGCTCGCGCATCCGTGAGATCGGCATTCGAAAGGCGCTGGGAGCCACTTACCGGGAGATCAAGCTGCAATTTCTGACCGAAGCTGTTCTCATCTCGCTCACGGGCGGCATTGTGGGCAGCGTCGTCGGCCTGGCGATTCCGTTTTCCATCCGCATCTTCAGCGGCTACGACTTTCCTATCTCCTGGTTGTCGGTGGTGATCGCACTTACCGCAGCGACGCTGGTTGGCGTTATTTTTGGCACCGTTCCAGCGACGCGCGCCGCGCAGATGGATCCCGTGGAGTCACTGAAGTATGAGTGACGGCGAGCAGCAGAAAGCCGGCGGCGACAGCGAAGAGCCGGACGTAACGCCAGAACTGGAACCCGATTCGGGGCCGAATCTGACGCTGATTTACAGCCTGATCGGGCTGGCGCTGGCAGTTGCCATCGGGCTGGCCGCCCTGATCGTCAGGCCGTTCTATCTGAGACACTAGCTGCGGCGCTTTGCGGCATTCGTTGCGGCGTTAGCCGCGCGCTGATGGAGTAAAGATTCCTGCTCCCGTGCAACCTTTCCTGGAATTGCGGGCAACTGGACGCCCGGAGCGATGCATCTATCGACGGGTCCCATGACAAGGAGGCGTTTGATGAGAAACTTCGCTCCATTACTACTTGCTGCTGTCTTGGCGGCTCCCGTGCTCAGCACCGGCTGCGCGGGCACTGTGCGCGTTTACGATCCGTATCACCACGACTATCACCCGGGGGCTGGCGAAACTACCTATTACGCCCAGTGGGAAACCAACACTCACCGCGATCACGTGGAATTCAACAAACGCAACGATTCCGACAGGAAGGAATACTGGGATTGGCGGCACAGCCAGCACTAGGCAGGTGTCAGGTTTCAGGTGTCTGTGGGGAGTGGTCGATTGTCGCTACGATTCCCGCACTGCGATCGTCTCTGCCTGCTCCACAATCAGGACGGGTATGCCATCGACGATGGCATAGGCGCGGCTGCAGGCGATGCAGAGCAGGCGTGAGCCTTCAAGGCGCAGATCGCCATAGCAGGCAGGGCAGGCCAATTGTGCGAGAACGGCCGGATCGAATACGGAAGAGCGCGCCAGCTTGTTCATGATGGTAGCCACAGATTACCGATTACTGATTCGTAGCGATTACTGAATCGAACAGACTACTGAATCGTAGCGTCAGTGCCGGCGGCGTGGTCGGGCTTTGGTTTGGGCCGGCCGGCAAAGGCCTGCTCAATGCGCTCATTGGCGCCGGAGCGCGAGAACTCGTAAGCGACGCGAATTCCGTTGAAGATGGCGACGTCGTTCGACGATCCGTGACCGATAATGCAGACTCCGCGCACGCCAAGCAGCGGCGCGCCGCCGTATTCGGTGTAGTCAAGACGGCGGCGAAATTCGTTAAAGGCGCGGCGCGACAATAGCGCGCCCACCTGCGCAGTTACGGTGCGGGTGAGCGAGGCGCGAAGCACGTCGCGCACAAACCGGCCGATTCCTTCGCTGGCCTTGAGCGCCACGTTGCCCACAAAGCCGTCGCAGACGATAACGTCGGCCTGGCCGTTGAAGATGTCGCGGCCCTCCACGTTGCCAATGAAGTTGATGGGCAGGGCTTTGAGGAGCGGGAAGGCCTCACGGGTAAGCTCGTTGCCTTTGGATTCTTCCTCCCCGATAGAGAGAAGGCCCACGCGCGGCCGAACGATCTTGAGCACGCTGCGGGCATACATTTCGCCCATGACGGCGAATTGCTCGAGATTTTGCGCTTTGCAGTCGACGTTGGCTCCGACATCGAGAAGCACGCACGGATTTCCTTTTGACGTGGGCATGCAGGTCGCCAGAGCCGGACGATCGACGCCGGGAAGCCCGCCCAGCACCATCTTGGCTGTGGCCATGGCCGCGCCGGTATTGCCGGCGGTCACGAAGCCCGCCGCTTTGCCTTCGCGAACCAGCTTGAGGCCTACGCGCAGGGAGCTGTCGCGTTTGGAGCGCACGGCGTGGGCAGCTTTTTCGTCCATGGCGATGCGCTCAGAGGCGTGGTGGATGACGATGGGGAGGTCTTCGTCTTCGAGATGCTCGTCGAGCAGGTCACGGAGCTCGGCCTCAGGCCCGATGAGATGGACCCTCACGGGAAGAGTGCGGCAGGCAAGGATGGCTCCCCTGATCTCCGGCTCGGGAGCCTTGTCAGTACCAACGGCGTCAAGCGCGATATCGGTGAGCATGGGGTTCGAGATTTACTTTGCTTCCTTTACATCGAGCACGGCGCGGCCCTTATACGCTCCGCACTTGGCGCAGGCGCGATGGGGCAGCTTTTTTTCGTGACAGTTGGGGCACTCGGAGAGGCCGGTCGCGGTAAGAAAGTCGTGAGAGCGGCGGAGAGCGGTGCGGCGCGTTGAATGACGCCTTTTCGGATTCGGCATAATGCAATTCCTTTCGATTCTGGCCCGGCTGCGTTGCTGGTAAGCAGCTGAGTGGGACGCGTCAAAATCAGGGGACGCGCCCAGCCGTAAAGAGCTGATTTTTCAGGACTTAATCTGGCCGCGCAACCCGGTCAACGCCTCCCAGCGGGGGTCGCTTGGACCCGTTTCACAGGAACAGGGTTGAGTGTTTCGGTTGGCTCCGCAGCGCGGGCAAAGTCCCTTGCAGTCGGGCTTGCACAGCGTCCTGACCGGCAGAGCCAAAAGCACCTGCTCGCGCAGCACATCTTCAAGCGACAGACTGTCCTTTTGATAATAACCGATTTCGGTTTCCGGCGCTGTTATGGAGCGCTCAGGCGGCTCGGTGTCGGCGCCGATAGGGCGGAAGATGAGGTCGAAGTCAGCGGCGAGGGGAATTTCGACCGGCTCAATGCAGCGGGCGCAGGGCACCTGAAATTGGCCCGCGAAACGGCCCTGGAGGCGTATGTCGGGGACGATTTCCCTGGGTCCGCGGTGCTCATGAATCACCTCGGCGCGGCCGGAGGCGGCCAGATTGCCCATCTGCTCGGCCTCCTCGCCAAAATCGATTGCACCCGGCTTGAGCTCGAGGTCGAAATGGATCGGCTCGCGCTCGAGTTCTACAACTTTGAATTCCATGGTATGAGCGTAAAGCATTTTGAGCGCGCCGGAGAGTGACGGGCGGAATAACAGTGAATGCCGGCCAGAGATCATCCGTTTTCTTGCCCCCGGTGGGATCATCCCTAATGTCTTTTCACGTTTGCTTGGCACTCAAGCCGGTCCGAATTCTGCCGATAGAGTGAATGTCATCCGTTAAAAAGATGGACTGAGCCAGGGGCTGGGTTGGTGAGGCTCTCTCCGGACCATCTGCGCTTTGGAACTGCGCACGCGATGCCGAGTGCGCCATCCTAACCGGGATTGAGCCGGCGGGACCCAAATCTGCGGCCTTGGCGAGTGAACGCAAGTTGCTCGCTGGGGCTTCCCGCCTCCCCCGTACAACCCGCTACTCAAGATTCCGTTGCCAGAACTTTCAAACGCAGAAGTTTTTATCTCCCTAGGGCCTGTTAGCACAACCTGGGATGAGCAGCATTGCGAGCGAAAATTGGGTCAGACGAGGCGGAGGACGACGGCTGTGGCGACCCCACTGCCGAGGACGACAACGAAGTATGACCCAATTTTCGCCGCAACCAGCAGGGACGGGTCCAGTTTGTCCATTTCTTCGTCGTTCGTCGCTTCAGTAACCGGTTACAGTGCGCTCCTTGCTCCTCGAACTGAGCGAAACTGGCTCCCGTCGCTGCCATCCCAGGTTGTGTTAACAGGCCCTGGTGCACCCCCCTTGTGCAGTTATTCTTTAAAGACAGCCCGCACGGTTGCGGAGTTGCGGCCCACGGTTGCGGCGGACAGTCTTCAAGCGGAGAGAGATTGGCATGAGCGCGCAAGAGTATGACCTGGTCGTGATCGGTTCCGGGCCTGCGGGACAACGCGCCGCCGTGGCAGCCGCCAAAATGGACAAGCGCGTGGCCGTGGTTGAAGCTCGCTCCGTAGTTGGCGGAGTTTGCATCAACACCGGCACTATTCCTTCAAAGACGATGCGCGAGGCTGTGCTGCACCTTTCCGGCTACAACTATCGATCAGTCTATGGCGTGAATTACCGGGTGAAGGAAAAGATCACGATGGCGGACCTGGCCTTTCGCGTTCAGGCGGTGATCAAAACAGAAGTAGACGTAACCGAGGCGCAGCTTTCGCGCAACGGCATCGATGTGGTGCACGGCATTGCGCAATTCATCGATCCTTACCAGGTTCGCGTGGAGGGGCCGCAGGGCGACACTACGCTCCAGGCCGGCCAGATCATCATTGCTGTTGGAACGAAACCCGCCGTCTCGGATAAAGTGCCGGTGAACGGCAAGACCATCGTCAACAGCGATCAGATTCTTGGCCTGGATGTGCTGCCCAAGACGCTCATTGTGGTGGGCGGCGGCGTCATCGGCGTGGAATACACCTGCATGTTCGCGGTGCTCGGGGTGCGGGTTACGCTGATCGAGAAGCGCAACCGGCTGCTGGAGTTTGCCGACCAGGAGATTATCGAAACGCTCAGCTACCACCTGCGCGACAGCCGCGTGACCATGCGGCTGGGCGAAGAAGTGGAGAGTGTGGAGGAGCCGACACCGGGGACAGTGGTGGCAAATCTCGAAAGCAAGAAGAAGGTCTCGGGCGATGCGCTGCTCTATGCCGTGGGCCGGCAGGGCAATGTGGACGACTTGAACCTGGCGGCGGCCGGACTGGAAGCGGACAAGCGCGGCCGCATCGCCGTAGATGAGCATTACCAGACGAAGGTCGATCACATTTATGCCGTAGGCGACGTGGTGGGCTTCCCCTCGCTGGCATCCGTATCCATGGAACAGGGCCGCGTTGCAGCGGTGCGCGCATTCGGCGACAAGGCAGCGAGCTCCAACCCCAGCTTTTATCCCTATGGCATCTACACCATTCCCGAGATCAGCTTCATTGGAAAAACTGAGGAGCAGTTGACCGGAGAGGATGTGCCGTACGAGGTGGGGATGGCCTACTATCGCGAGGTGGCGCGCGGGCAAATTCGCGGCGACACGACGGGAAGGCTCAAGCTTATCTTTCACCGCGACACGCGCAAAGTGCTCGGCGTGCACATTATCGGCGAAGAGGCCAGCGAGCTGGTGCACATCGGCCAGGCGGTCATGATCCTGGGCGGCACAGTCGACTACTTCATCGACACCGTGTTCAATTACCCGACGCTTGCGGAGTGCTATAAGGTGGCGGCGTTCAATGGACTGGGCCGGCTGCACAAGTACCAGACGGAGTAAAAGTGAGCTTGCAGCATTCAGCTCTTAGCTATCAGCTTTTTCCTGCGGAGGCGGGGTCAACAATTCGCGGCCGTTCACGCGAAAGGCGAGCGGCGGGCGCGGCGATCCTCGAAGTAAACGAATTATTCCTCCCCTTCCCAAGGAGGCCGCAATGACAACGGCAATCGGCGTTGTGATGACCAGCCATATTGTGGCAGGCAAGCTGGAAGATCAGCGGCTGACGGGCAAGTTGCTGCGCTATCCCAGCGACCAAGAAGAAGTGAATGATCTCGACGCAATTCCCAGCAGTGAGCTCGTCGAAATCCTGGCCGAGCACATTAGCACCCTTGCGGGCACGAAGGCCGGTGGCGGAGCGGGGAGCGCCGATGCGATTGGCGTGGCGGTACCGGGGATTGTGCGCTCAGGCGTGATTGAAGAGTCGCCCAATCTGAAGCAACTGAAGGGCATGCGGCTGGCCGATGAGCTGGCCAAAGCACTGGAGGGTCGCGGGATCGCCGCGCCCGTTCATATCGCCAACGACGCAGACGCCATTGCGGCAGGCGTTGCTGCCACGCGCGGAAGGCTGGACAAGCTTACGCGGGTGTGGACCATCGGGAAAGGCGTTGGCTACGGCCGCTGGCCCTACGCGGATGGCGTTTGGGAGGGCGGCCACATTACCGTGACGCTCGACCCGAAAGAACGCTTTTGCGGCTGCGGCGGCGCAGGGCACCTGGAGGGCATAGTGGGACATCGCGCCATGCGCCTGCGTTTCCTTGATCTTGAACCGGAAGAGGTATTCGCCAATGCGAAGCAGGGCGATACGCGCTGCCGCGAGTTTGTTGACCTGTGGCACCGAGCTCTGGCCGCTGCGACTGCGTCGTTTATTCACCTGGCGGGACCGGGGCGCTTTTACTTCACGGGAAGCAATGTGGGGTTTTTGGACCTGCCAACGCTTCGCGGTCACCTGGAAACCATGGTGCGGTTGAGCCCGCTGCAAAGCTTCTCGCTGGAGATTCTGCCTCCGGACGACGAGACAGCTCTGATCGGCGCGGGTGTGAGCGCGCTGAGGGCGTTGGGCAGCTGAAGATGACGAATGTCCAGACTGCGAGAGATTGAGATTTTGGGCTAGGCCCAGTTTTCGATCTTGAGGCCAGGAACGCGCTTGAACTCGCGAGTGTTGTTGGTGACGAGAGTCAAACCAAGAAATCGCGCGTGAGCCGCGATGAAAAGATCGTTTGAACCAATCATCACCCCGCGCCGTTTGAGATCGGCGCGTATCAAACTATAATCGCTTGATGCTGCGGCCGGATAGTCCAGTACTTGCATGTACTGGAGGAACTCATCCAGCGCTGCCTGGTCTTTCTGTCGGCGTGGCGAAACTGCAATACCGAATCTCAATTCGGATTCGACGATAGCCGATATACCCGTCGCGTCGGTAGGCAGCGCTTGAAGCCGACGAATCGCGCCAAGGCTCACTCGCTTCATGATGTACGATGCGATGTCCGTGTCAAGCATGTAGATCGCCATTAGAACGACCGCTCTTGCACTGGCAGATCTTCAACACCTTCCATAAACTCTTTGGAGGCTTTTGCCTTCGACGCAAAGTAGCCAGACCAATCCTTCGGCCGGGGCGAGAGAACGACTTCATCACCTTGCTTGCGGATGAAGACTTCGGAGGTCTTGAACTGGAACTCCTTTGGAAGGCGAACCGCCTGACTGCGATTATTCATAAAGATTTTGGCTGTCTTTGGCATGCGCGCCTCCTGCTGGCATATACATTAGTATATGCCAAACGACTTTAGGCAACAAGCTCTCCCGGATGGTGGCAAAGAGCTGCGGAGTCGAGCGGAATGGCCGAAGCTGTCAGCGCCGGCGCAAATAGGTCTTTGACAAGCGATCGTGCCATGTAAGGTGATCGTCGTCAAAGAGAGCCCAAACGATGCCCAGGCCCAGCGGAAGAACGGACAGCAGGAGCCCGGTCAGGCGCCTGCTGCGCTGTGCGCGGTTCGGGCTGTGGCCGTCAAAGGTACAGAGAGCGATGCCGGCGTACCGCATTCCCGGCGTGGCTTTGGTAAGCGTGAGGAATAGCGATTGATACGCAGCGCTCATCGCGAGCACTGCAACGACTGCACCAAATTCGACGAGGCGGGGGCCGGGCATCTGCTTCGCGTGCGAGACAAACTGCGATGCGATACACACTAAGACAGCGAGAACGAGACTGGCGTCGACGACGAGGGCCATTGAGCGGCGGGCGAGGGGCGCGAGCCGGATGGGATTCGGAGGCTGATGCTGAAGCGCTTGCTGATCGAGTAAGTCCTCTTCAGAATGTGGCTCCGCTTCGATGGTCGCGAACTCCGCGCGCATCCAAACGGGCGCGGCGGGCTCGTTGATTGCGGACGCGGCGTCGGTTGATATGCTCCCCGGGTCTACCTCGAAGATGCTCAACTGAGCTTGACCCGGCGCGGCGGCCAGAGGTCCCTCGGCGAGCCGCGGACGCATTCTGCGCGTGGCTACCATCTCGCGCGGGAACTGAATGAGATTGGCGTAGATCGGCTGGTCGGCGCCGCGAAGCTCATCCGGCGCTTGGAAAGACTCCTCTGGCTGAATCGCAGGAGAGAGCTGAATCCGAGGAGAGGACTGAATCAGACGAGACAGGGGACGTTCGTCAAAGTCGTGAGAATCGGAGACGAGGGGATCTGGGACGAGGGGATCTGGGACAAGGTGAACCGCTAGGACGGGTTCGACCATCTCGAGTGGCGCTTGGGCCACAGCCGTGGCGGATTCAGGCGCTGCGGCGGCGGCCTCAAGACCTTCGAGCATGTACTGTACCGCGGCCTGCGCTTCGTGTGCGGCCCTGGTCGCGGCTTCTGCGGCACGCACGGCGGCAAGGGCCTCGTCGGCCAGCATTGCACTGTAGCTGGGCGCCTGGGCATACCTTCTGGCCACTCGCGCGGCGGCCTCCGCGGCTCGGCTGCCGGGAGCGGAGCGGTTCTCTTCTATCCCGCTGGAGTTGGCCATCAACGGCGCTTTGTTGCTCCTATGAGCATTGATCCGGTGAGCAGCTATGCGGCGGTTGACCTCCTGCTTCCAATCCGGAAATAGACTTGCTGTATTTATCGATGTGCTCAAATCTCTTTGTCCCTTCTTGAATGAGCGAATCTTGGATTAGCGAGTGCTGGTTGCCGGTTTCGGCAATCCAGTTGATTCGCGCCGATGGCCGATTTCAGATCGAATCCATGCGCGTGCCGTTTTTCCAGAACCAAGGAAGGGAGATTGCGGATAAAGACAGGTGTCGCTACGGGCGTTGAACGCGTCTGCGTGCGACTAACCCGAGTTGTATAAGTTACCAGAGCAGTACGGCTCCCATCTCAATCCATGCGGCCGGTTTTGCTATGCTGAGCCTTGCACCGGTCATGGACTTGGATGTGTCCTCGTAATTTAGTATTTATCACGCTGCTGGCCGTCTGTCACCTGCCACTATGCGCGCAGGCCACACAAGTGTTGACCAATGTTGTCCCCTCGCCGCAAAGTGAGACGAGCGACGGCCCGCGGACATCCAATGCTTCGAATTCAGACACGCTGCCCGACGATCCTGAGAGGGAATTGGTGCCCGTGGCCAAGCCGGAGCCGGCCCCTGAATCGGGAACGCCGGTGGAGTGGGAAGCGAAGCGCCAGGAGTGGGCCGGCGATACGTTGACGTTGATCGGCACCGTTGTGGTTCACTACCGCGACTACGTGTTACGCGCTGACAGCGTGGTGTACAACCGGAAAACAACCGAGCTGGAAGCGGACGGCAACCTGCAGTTGTCCGGCGGGCCGGACGATGTGCTTATCAACGCCACCCACGGCGACATGCGCCTGAATATGCACACCGCGCGCTTCTACAATGTGAGCGGCTCGCAGGGCGTGCGCACCCTGGGACATACTGTCGTGTACTCAACGACAACGCCGCTGCTGTTTCAGGGCCGCGTGTTGCTTGAGACGGGCGAAGGCAACTACAAGGTGGTCGACGGCTCGATCACCAATTGCCGACTTCCGCACCCTGACTGGCGAATCATTGCGCGCGCCATCAGCCTCGACAACAACATGGCATCAACTTCGAATGCATTTTTCGAGTTTCTGGGCGTACCGGTTTTCTACCTGCCCTACCTGCACCATCCGGTGAGCGAGACGGGGCGGGCGAGCGGGCTGCTGACACCGGTTGTCAGCGCCGGATCGTCAATTCGCGGCTTCACACTTGGTGAGCAGGCGTATTGGGTGATCAACCGCAGCATGGATATGGTGGTGGGCGCCGAGTACTACAGCAAACGCGGATGGGCGCCGAACGGCGACTTTCGCTACAAAGGGCCGGGACTCAACCATCTGAACGCACGGTTGAATGCGCTGTTTGATCGCGGAGTGGAGGAGCCGACAACCAACACGCAAACCGGCCAGAACAGCAATCAGCTCGTCAACCAGGGCGGAGTGGACGTGAGCCTCGAGGGGCGCAAGGATCTGTCGCCTTCGACTCGCGTTGCCGGCGCGGTCGAATATTTGTCGAGCTACGTCTACCGGCTGGTCTTCGACGACAACTACTCGCAGGCCATCAGCTCAGAGGTATCGAGCGAGGTTGTATTGACGCACAATCACGATGGCAAGATTCCCACAGTCTGGCTGGACCGCTTTCAATCATTTGCCAGCACCACCAACGGTAACGAAGTGAAAATTCTGCGCCTGCCCCTTCTGCGCTATGACGTGCTGGACCGGCCCCTGGGCAGCTCACAGCTTTATTGGGGATTGGGATCGTCACTGGGTTATCTGAACCGCTCCGAGCCCTTCTTCCACTCACGCAACGTTGCGCGCCTGGACTTCTACCCGCATCTTTCCATGCCCTTCACAGCCGGGGGATGGAGTTTCGTTCCCGAGGTTGCGCTGCGCGATACGGCATACACGATCAGCCAGAACCCCACTTTGACCGGCCCATTTACAGTTCCGCAGATCAGCCACAGCGCGCTCAACCGCGCGGACCTTGAAGCGTCCGTCGACATCCGCGCACCCGCGCTGGAGCGCGACTTTGAGCTTCCCCGCTGGCATCGGGAGCTGCGCCATGTGATTGAGCCTGAGCTGACCTACCGATACGTCGGCGGAATTGGATCGCAGGCCCGCAACGTGCTGCTCTTCGACACCACCGACATCGCAACAGACGTGAACGAAGCCGGGTTCTCGCTTACGCAGCGGTTCTACCTGCGGCCAACCACCGAGCGGCCCTGCAAATCGGGCAGCGATCAGGGCAGCGATCAGGCCGCGGACAACGATCATCCGGAACAGACGTGCCCGAAGACCCAACGCGAGTGGGCGTCCTGGCAAATTGCACAGGAGTACTTCATCGATCCCAATTTTGGCGGCGCGGTCATCCCCGGGCAGCGAAACGTCTTTGACGCAACGCTGGATTTGATGGCGCCGACGTTTCTCACATCGCCACGCAACATCGCCCCTGTCATTTCGCGCATTCGCTTTGAGGCGATTGATCATCTGCGTGTCCAATGGGACCTGGATTACGACAGTATTCGCGGGCAAATTGCGGCAAATAATCTCTTTGCCGGATATAGTTTTGGCCGAACGACGGTGGGAATCGGCCATGCTTTGCTGAATGCCGTGGATGAACGGGCCAGCAGCGGCGCACCCTCAGTGATCAAGAGCCAGCAGTTGCAGCCCTTTTTGGAGTTTGGCAAGCCGAGCGGCAACGGATTAAACCTGGCGCTCAACGGCGGGTACGACTTTGTGCAGCACGAAATACAGTACGCAGGCGCGCAGGCGGTCTACAACTGGAATTGCTGCGGCCTGACCCTTGGTTACCGGCGCTTCCAACTGGGTACGGTGGGCTCGACCACCCGCGACGAGACTCAGTGGCTCTATAGCTTTACGCTGGCCAACTTCGGCGCGGTGGGCGATATCCGGCGCGGTAACTCGGTCTTCCGCGATCCAACCCTGCCGCCGGCGTACTGAAGGCAGTTCGCAGTTCACAGTTCGCAGTTCTCAGTCGTCAGTTGTCAGTATTCAGTTATCAGCCCTCGATTGCCTGTGTTGATCGGTCAGGTCACGGAACTTTGGCCGAGAGCCGATCGCAAATAGCGCGGTTGGGGGTTGCTTTTCGTTGCGCTGCGCTTCAATCCTTTGCCGACGGAGACTGAGAGATCCGAGGGCGCGGGCGCCCCGCTGGAGTATTCTTTTCTGAGAGGAAATCACATTGTTGCGCTTTCGTTTCCTGGCCGGATTGCTCGTTCTCGGCCTGACTGCCGGTTGCAAGGCCCAGACCCCGGCTGCTTCTAATCCTGACCCGGTTCTCGACCACCGCATTGAGATTCAGGTTCGCTCCCAATTCGAGTTGCCTGCTGACGTGACGATCGCGATCGGAGCCAGAACACCGAGTGAATTCACGGGTTATGAGAAGCTGCCCATCACTCTCACGCTCGGCGCCAAATCGCAGGTCGTCAACTATCTCATCTCACTCGACAACACCAAGCTCATCCGCCGCCAGGACATCTTCGACCTGACGAAGGATCCCGCCAACGCAATTCCAATTACCGGCCGTCCGATTCGGGGCAATGCTGCCGCGAAAGTGACAGTAGTTAACTTTGACGACCTGGAATGCGGGTACTGCGCGCGCCTGCACGCGGAGCTGTTTCCCGCCACGATCGAGCACTACAGGGGCCTGGTGCGGTTCGTTTACAAGGATGATCCGTTGACCGACATTCACCCGTGGGCGATGCATGCGGCAGTGGATGCCAATTGCCTGGCGGCGCAGAGCGGCGATGTTTACTGGACCTACGTGGACTACCTTCATGGTCACGGAGAGGAGATCACGGGCGGCGGCCGCGACTTAGCAATGAGCGTTGCTGCACTGGATCGCATCGCCGGACAAGAGGCCACGCTGGCGAAACTCGACGAAACCGCCCTGAACGCATGCATTGCCAAGCAGGATGAGACCCCGATTCAGGCGTCAGCCAAACTTGCATTGGATCTGGGGATTGAGGGAACGCCCGCGGCTTTTGTGAACGGTGAAAAAGTGAATGGCGGTGCCGTGCCCCAGGAGGAACTATGGTTGGTGATCGACCGGGCATTGCGCGCAGCGGGCGAGCAGCCTCCGCCCGAGCCCCCGCCGGCACCGGCACCGGCGCAAGCTCCAGCAGAGACTGGGCCAGCCGGCGCCGGCAATTGACTCATGCGGGGACTATCCGCTGGCGGCTGCCGGGATTTATCCTAGGTTGCCGGGGTGTTAGCGGAACCCAATAGGAGCGATCAGTTTGCGAGTCGCATCGAGTCGTCGAATACGCGCCAGTTTTGCCGCCGTCGCAATCGCCGGCGGTGTCCTGTACTTCGCCATGGCAGGCTGCCACCGATCGCCTTCCGCCGACGTTGTGGCTACAGTGAACGGCAAGGAGATTCAGCGCTCGGAACTGGAAAGAAATTACCAGATCAGCCTGGGAGACAGCCCGCAAAAGCCATCGCCAGAGGAAGCCGACATCCGTCGGCTGAGCGTGCTGCATCAGATGATCCAGGAGGAGATTCAGGACCAGCAGGCCGCCAAGCTGAACCTGACCGCCAGTGACGAAGACGTGAACGCGAAGCTGACGGAGATCCACGCGCCCTTCACGGAAGAGCAATTCACCGCGATGCTGAAGCAGAGGAACCTGTCGCTCGATGACTTCAAGCGCGACATCCGGCGCGACCTGACTGTGAACAAGTTGATGAATAAGGAGATCGAGTCGAAGATCAACATCACGGATGCCCAGATCGCCGCATTCTATGCGGCGCACAAGGCGGACTTTAACCTGATCGAGCCGCAATATCATCTGGCGGAGATCGCGGTGACTGCCACGCCCGCTCAGCAATCGCCGAATCTGCAGGGCGAAAAGCCACCAAACGACGGCGACGCAAAGCGAAAAATCGACGCGGCGTACAGTCAACTGGAGAGCGGCGTAGACTTCGCGACCGTGGCGGTGAACATTTCAGAGGATCCCAACACTGCGCCGAACGGCGGCGATATGGGGTTTGTGCGCGAATCGCAACTCAAGTCCGATCCCGCGGTCTACGACGCAATCAGCAAGCTCAAACCGGACCAGTTCACTGATGCGCTTCCCGTCTACGACGCGGGGCACAAGGTCGTTGGCTATGCCATTTACAAGCTGATTTCTCGCGAGCCGGCGGGGCAGCGCGAGTTGAACGATCCGCGCGTGGAGGAGACTATCCACCAGTCGCTCCACGACAGCCAGAAGCAACTGCTCCAGACCGCGTATCTTGAAACGCTGACAGACGGCGCCAAAGTGCGCAACTATCTTGCCGAGCAGATCTTGAAGCAGGGCGGCCAATAAGCCGCTGCCGCGCTTCATCCGGTTCGAGATTTGATCAGACTAGAAATTCGCCGAAGCTTTCGTGCCGGTGTATTGGATCGTCTTGTCGGGTGCGGCCGTCGCATCCGGTCCAACGCCGTGGCCTGAAGAGACAATCACGACATTGAAGGTGTGGCCGGAAGGCATGCCCGGATAACTTCCCTGGCGATCGCCGATGGAAAGAGTGCGCGCAGCGTCGTCCCAGTGGATGGGGATGGTGGCGTGAGCGCCTTTCTCATAGCGATCGCTGTCGCCTTCGTCTTCGTAGAGCGTGAAGTTGCCATCGGCGCCGGGGTAGATGCGCAGCTCGATGGGATCGGTGGCCTGGCCGGCGTATTCGATGACCGGGCCGAGAGGCAGGATGGATCCCGCGCGCACATCGAGCGGTATGCGATCGAGCGGCGCCTGTGCCGTTATGGATGTGCCGCCGGCAATGCGGTCGCCGGTCCAGAAGTCGTACCAAGTTGCTGCCGGCAGATAGAGCGAGCGGGAGGTGGCGTGCTCGGTGAGAACCGGGCTGACGAGAAGGTCCGGCCCGAACATGAACTGGTCGCCAATCTCGAGCACAGCCGGGTCCTCACGGAAGTCCATCACGAGCGGGCGCTGGATGGTGTAGTCCTCGCTGGTGACCTTCCAGGCCAGTGAGTAGACGTAGGGCATGAGCCGGTAGCGCAGGCGGTCGACGGCCTCGAGAGTGGGAAAAACCTGGTCGTAGGTCCACAGCTCGTTGTGGTCGCGATGCCCGTGGGTGCGGAAGACGGGGCAGAAGGCGCCGTACTCAAACCAGCGCGCGTAGAGCTCCTGATAGCCCGGCGGTATCGTCTGCGCATAGTTCAGTGGATGGTAGCCGCCGATGTCGGTGGTCCAGTAAGGAAAGCCGGAGAGCGCGAAGTTGAGGCCCGCAGGGACCTGGCGGCGCAAAGCCCACCAACTGCTGTAGACGTCGCCGGACCAGACGGTGGCGCCGACGCGCTGTTGCCCCATGAACGCCGAGCGCGTGAGGAGAAAGACGCGCTTGTCGGGGTCTGTCTGGAGCCAGTGCGCCGCGACGCCGGCCGTGTGTTCTAGCGGGAAGACGTTGGTGTACTCGAGGCCGCTGCCGATGTGGAGATGCTTGTCGCGTAGAGAGGCGTCGCCGCTGTGTGGCCAGGCCTCTTCAGGTTCTGAGCTGTCGAGCCAGAATGCGTCCCAGCCCTGGGCAAAGAGCTTGCCCACAAACTGATTCCAGAAGAAGTCTCGGGCTGCCGGATTGGTGGGGTCGTAGGCCTGCGTTTGGTCGATCTCAAAGCCCTTCTGGACCATCTGCTTGAAGTTCTCGCTGGTCGAATCCATCAGGGCCCAGGCCGAGATCATGGTGTGGATGTGCTCATCGTGCAGGGTCTTGAGCTCAGCGGGAACATCGGTATAGCCGGAGTCGAAGACCGGGTCGCCCTTGCCGCCATCGTTCCACCAGAACCAATCCTGCACGATGGCGTCGAGAGGAATGTGGCGCGCCCGGTATTCGGCGGCGATCGACAGGATTTCGGCCTGCGTCTTGTAACGATCCTTAGATTGGAAAAGGCCGTAGGCCCACTGAGGAAAGAGCGGGACATGGCCGGTCAAGGAACGGTAGAGATGGACGATCGAGTCCATCTGCGGACCGTAAAGAATGTAATAGTCGATCTGCGGCGCAGCCATCGATTCGATATTCAAGTCAAGCGGGAAGCGATTGTCAAAGTAGCTGAACGAGGCCGTGTTCCACAGGATGGCGTATCCCTTACTGGAAACGACGAGGGGAATCGCGACGTCGGTATTGTTCTGGCCGAGCTCGACGACGCTGCCGCGGTAGTTGAACATCCCGCTCTGGTGCTGGCCGAGACCGTAAAGAGCCTCAGTGGAGTCGGCGCCGAAGCGGTCCTCGATATGGAAGAGCCCCGCAGCCTCAGAGAGACGATAAGTGCGCGGCAGGTTCTGCCGTTCGTGCAACAGTTCTTTACCCTCGGCGGTGCGGACGGTCAGATTGCCATCTTCTTCTGACAGGGCAACCTTGAGCTGCGCCGTGGCCAGGCCGGCGGAGCCATTGGACTCGCTGAACTGGAAGGCCGCGCCGGGACAGGTTGCAGACGAGGCAAGCATCCACGGCTGGAACTCCGCAGCCGGCGGCGCGCCAATGGGCCGCGCAGTGACATGGATGAGGGAATCCCCGCAAACTGTGACCTCCAGCGTTTCGCGGTCGCCGGTGGCGACGAAGCCGCCGGATGACTGGACGGCCCGCATCGCGGAAGGGTGGGGCATCACTCCAGGATCGAGCTGAGCGGGATCGGGCTGAGCGGGAGAGGAGATGGCGGAAAACACGAGACAAACAGAAGGAAGCGCGACGAATTGCGCGATGCGGGAAGCTCGGATCAGGCAGGTTCGGATCAAGACAACACCTCGAAATGGGTGGGCTACATTTTCAAGAAAAACGGCCCCCGCGGAGTGCAGAGGCCGTGCGGTGTGGTCGTCTGGAATCGCAGCGGCTACAGCGTTTACGATTCTGCTCTTGGCAGAATGAAGAATGTCGAGTGGCAATTTCATCAAGAAATTGCCACCTTTCGCATTGATGGCGATATTGACAAGTGAATCGAAAACGCTCTAGTGCATCTGGCCGTTGTTATCGATGGTAATGCCGCCGGGACCCGCGTTCTTCTTCTGCTCATTTGTCTTGCGCGTGTCCATTGCCTTGTCGCTCCACTGCTGCGCCATCGCCAGATCTTCGGTGACAGCGGCGGCGTTGCCGTAGTCCACGTCCGCTTTGTTTCGATAGATGAGGTTCAGGTACTGCATGGCGTCGTCGTAATTCGCGCGGTCGTTGACGGCCATGGTGAGGTACTTCAGCCCCTCGTCGACAAGCGGTCCGTTCTTCTGGGCCAGAGGCTGCATTACGCTCTTGGGAGCCTTCACATTACCCTTGCCGTCATCGTTGAGGCCGGCGGCCTGCAGCGCATTCAGCTTGTTCTCGTGCGCTTTTTTCCAGTCGATGACGCCGATGGTGTAGGCGGCCTCGGGATCGTTAGGATCGGCTTCGAGAACCTGCTTCTGCCAGCTCTCGGCGTCGTCCATATCGTTAATGCTGAAATAAATTCCCGCGATTTTTTTCATGCTGTCGATATCGCCGGGCTTCTGGGCCAGAACTTCCTTGAACATGTCAATGGCCTGGTTGGCGACCTTCAGGTTTTCCGGCGTCGTTACTCCCGGAGCTATGTCCTGCTCCAGCGCAGTGGCCAAGAAGGTCTTCGCCTGGGGCAACTTGGGATCGAGGTCGATTGCCTTCTGGAAGTGCTCGACTGCTTCATCGTAGTGACCGGCCTTGTAGGCGTCGACGCCCTTATTCAACTGATCGCGGGCCATGAGCTGCTTGCATCCGCTCATGCCAATGACCATCCCTGTCAGGGCTACCGCGAGTGCCCAGAAACGTGCGGTTCCAATCATGTTCGTATCCTTCTCCTTCAGGCTTGGGCATGCGGGCCGTGCCTGGAAACTTAACAGATGATTGCGGCCAAAAAATGCCACAACCAGGGCAAAAAAATTGTACTCTTCCCCGCGTCCGGATCAAGTGTCTCCGGACACAGCCAGCCTATTGGCCGGCCTGAATCTTAGGCGTCATCAAACCGATGTGGTCCACGTTGGCGGCTCTGCCTATATCAATGACGTCGGCGATGTAGGCAAAGTCCACATCGTCGTCGCCCCTGACGAACATCACGCGCTCGGCGCGGTTGGCATAGATATCGGTCAGCTTGCCCAGCAGATCGCCATGGTTCACATCGGTGTCGTTGATTTTGTACACCGGGGTCTGGCTGGGGCGATAGATGACCTGAACCACAATAGTGCGGTCATTTGGCTGCTGCTGCTGCTGCGGATTCTTAGGCGGCTGGGGTACCAGCGCATCCAGACCTTTGGGGACTACCGGCACGATGACCATGAAGATGATCAACAGCACCAGTAGAATGTCGATCATCGGCGTGACATTGATCTCGGACATGTTGCCGCCGGACCCACCCATAGACATTGCCATGGCTCAAACTCCTCATATCCTCAAATTCGTTAAACAGAGACAATCCGGGGGCAGCGTCACTGCCCGCCGATCTGATTGCCTTCGCGTCTTTGCGTCAGCAGGCCGACTTCTTCAACGCCGGCGGTGCGAACGTCGTCAATGGCGTCTTCGACCACTTTGTATTGCGCGCGCTCATCGGCGCGGACATAGATCATCTTGTCGGTCTTATCCGCCAGCTTATCGCGCACCTGGTTGCCAAGCTCGGAAGGATCGACCTTGTTCTGGCCGAGGTAGATCGCGCCGTCGCGGGTGACTGCGATGACAATGGCGTCTTCCTTGTCGGCGTCGGGCATGTTGGTGGGATTTTCCACCTGCGCCAGGTTGATGGCGACCTTGTTCTGCAACATGGGGGTGATGACCATGAAGATGATGAGCAGAACCAGCATCACGTCCACCATGGGGGTGACGTTGATGTTGGAGTTGACCTTTTTACCTTCGTCGCGAACTGCTACTCCCATAATCGGGACTCCGTACAACTGAATTTTTCTTCCCGGATGCATTCCGGTCTGGCCTGAATTGAGGCAACCCGTGCGTGGATCAAAACTCGGGGCGGAAGCGATTCAGGTCTCCCGCCCGCGAAGATTTCCCGCTCGAGCCAAGCCGCTTCGCTTCTAGCGCTTGTGGCTCTGCTTAATGAAGTAGTCCACCAGCTCGCTGGAGGAGTTGTCCATCTCCACGTCGAACGACTCGACGCGTCCGGTGAAGTAGTTGAAGGCCATGACGGCGGGAATAGCCACGAACAGGCCGAACGCCGTGGTAACCAGAGCCTCAGAGATACCGCCCGCGACCGCGCCGATGCCGGCGATTTTCTGCGTGGCAATCTGCTGGAAGGCGTGCAGAATACCGATGACGGTGCCCAGCAATCCAACGAACGGCGCGGTGGCGCCGATGGTGGCGAGCACCGAAAGTCCCCTTTTTAGCTTGGCGTGGACGATGGCCTCTGCCCGCTCCAGCGCGCGGCCGGAGCTGGCAATGGTTTCATCGGTAGCCGTGCCGGACGAGGCGCGGAATTCCTGCAAACCGGCCGTAACCACTTCAGCCAGGTGCGACTTCTTGTTGCGGTCGGCGATCTTGATGGCTTCTTCGAGCTTGCTCTCCTTCAACGCGCCGGCAACCTTGGGCGCGAATTCGCGCGACTGCTTGCGAGCGGCGGAGAAGTAAAGATAACGGTCGATCATCACGGCCAGCGACCAGATCGACTCAATGAACAGGACGAAGACGACGCAGCGTACCAACCATCCCATGTTCATCCAAAGTTGGATGGGGCTGAAGCCGGCAGTCTGGCCTTCATCCTGAAGGAAGGCAAGACCATTGACCGAGTGCGAAGCGAAATGTGCGAGCTGAGCGAGAATCACTGAATCGTTCCTCCTAAGGAGATTCTTTTTGACGACGTAAAACCCGGCGCGGCGGGGGGTTGAGTTCAAAAGGTTAAATTCAAGGGAATGCGGCCCAACGGGAAATCGCATTCGAGCTAAAAGCGACGCTCCCTGCCATTGACGCGGCAGGGAGCGGAAAGTGAATCACCCACCCAGGGTGAAGATCACGTTGACGGTGGTCTCGACTTCGACCGGTTCGTTGTTAAGCAGGTAGGGCTTGTAGCGCCATTGTCTTACCGCATCCAGAGCGGCGGACTGCAACATGGCCGGCCCGCTGACGACCTTAAGGTCTTCAATCGTTCCCTGCTTGGAGATGGTCGCCTGCAAGACCACGGTTCCCTGCACGCGGGCGGCCTTGGCGATCGGCGGATAAGTCGGCGTGGTCCTGTTTAGGAGCAAGCCCACGGACACGCCGGCTGAGATGTTGACCTTCCTGGGAGGCGCGGCCTTGACTTGCGGACCGGTACCGCTGCCAAACAGGCTGCCCATGACGCCGGAGTTGTCACCACCGCCCATGCCGCCGGCCACTCCGAAATTCGAAGCCGGAGCTTCCTTCTCACTGACCATAGTAATGTTGTGCGGAATCTTGGTCGGCGCAGTGAGCTGGTTGTTCATCATCTCCGACTGCACGTGGATCACGTGCACTAC
>PLCO01000022.1:0-6832 GCA_003134815.1 Acidobacteriaceae bacterium
TCGTCTCCCTGCGGACCGCCTTCGGAAAAGGCATCAATGGCCGTCCATATTGCATCGAGGATACCATCGGCCTCGTCGGCGCGGCACGCAGAAAATTCATCCATAAGGCGTTCCGGCCCAAACTCTTCATCCCCTTTGAAGACCTCGGTAAGGCCGTCGGTATAGAAGAGCAGACGAGCGCCGGGAGGGAACGGCTTGCGTTCAGCGTAGTATTGCATGCCGGGCAGCAGGCCCAGGGGCGTTCCGGCGGCGTTGAACTCGTAGGGCGGGTCGTTGGGGGTGACGAGGAAGCCGGGGTTGTGGCCGGCGTTGACGACTTCGATTTCGCCGGACTCCGGGTGGAGGCGGAGAAAGATGGCGGTGAGATAGCGCCGGCGGGCCTCTTCGCCTTCGGCCCAGTGATGCTGGTTCATGCGCGTGGCCAGCTCGTCGAGCGGCGGCCCGGTGAGCGCCATGCCGCGAAATGCGGCACGGAAGCTGGTGGACATGATGGCCGAAGCAAGCCCTTTGCCGGCAACGTCGGCGACAACGATCAGCAGGCTGCCATCGGGCTGCTCGACGATATCGAGATAGTCGCCGCCTACCTCGTAGCAAGTGTCTGAACGGAAGGCCAGCGAGTAGCCCGGAATAGACGGTAGAGACTGCGGTAAAAGTGAGCGCTGAATCTGGCGAGCCGCGTCCATATCCTGCTGCACGCGCGCGAACTCGACGTTGCGCTTGTGGTTGCGTGCGTTTTCGAGCGCCACGGCGGCCTGCAGCGCCAAACCCTCGAGGAAATCGGCCTCGGAAAGCGACAGCTCGCGCCCGCCGGGAGACGCCACCACGAGATCGATCATTTTTCGGCCGTCGCGGTCGGCAAGCGGATAGATGAGCAGTTGGTCGGAATTCGCGGCGTCGGCTGCGGCCTCCGCCGGAAGCCTGCCATAAGCGAGGCCAGAGCCAGGAAAAGCCGCGCCGGCCATCTCGAGCTCGCGCACCACGATGCGAAGGACGGACTCGAGGACTTCCTCTTCGCGGATGGTGGAATGCACCTGGCGCGAGGCCTCAAGCAGCGCCTGCAGCCGGAACACCTGCTGCTGCAATTCGATCGTCTCGCCACCCGCGGAAAGCTGAGCGTCGAGTTCCATAGGGACCCCCGTGGAATCTCAATTTAGCATGGCGACGCCAGCACCTGCGACAGACTTGCGTATGTGGCGGATCAGGACACCGCGCACCTGCCTGTAGCGCCAGGCACATCGTGTGGTATTGTCGAATCAATCCTGCAGCAGCGATTCAGGGGATCTTCCCCCAAAGTCCAGATAGCCTAAGTTCAAATATTCAGTTGCCTCGGTATTTGAACCGCGAGCCTTCGGTCCACATTTAGTTGGGCGCCGCGCGCGGGATACGAGTTTTCTATCTCATGCTCGAGGTGTACGCATTCGATGACCCCACTGAGCGAATCCACTGACGCCAACGAGTCCATGAATGCCAATCTGGTTCTGACGCTCGAGGAGATCACCAATCTGGCGGAGCAGGAGGGCAAGCCGGCCGACACGCTGATGAATGTGGTGGCCCTGATTGCCACGCGGTTCCGGACCGACGTCTGCTCGGCGTACCTGCTGGAGCCGGACCGGTCAAATTTGGTGCTAGCGGCGACGCTCGGGCTTCACCCGCGATCCATTGGAACGTTAAGGATGCCGCTGCACGAAGGGCTCTCCGGCCTGGTCGCCGAGCAACTGGTTCCCGTAGCCGTGCCCGACGCGCGCGAGCATCCGCGCTACAAATACTTCAAAGAGTCCGGCGAAGAGGAATATCGCTCCTTCCTCGGCGTGCCGTTGATCGACCGCGGCGTGTTGCAAGGCGTGCTCGTGGTTCAGACTAAAGACCCGAGAGTCTTTCGGGACAGTGAGATTCGCATGTTGGCGGATGCGGCGAATCAGGTTGCGCCGGTGGTGAGCGAGGCGCGGACCCTCGACCGGTTTATTGCCCCGGCCCAGGAGAAGCTTTGGGAGCTGGCCCGCAACGTGTGGTGGAGCTGGGACAACGAGTGCGTGAGCCTGTTTCGCGACCTGAATCCCGCGCGCTGGCGGCAGCTCAATCAGAATCCGATTGCGCTGCTGAACGAGATTCCCCTGGCCGAAATCGAGCGGCGGGCTACGGAGTTGGTGTTGCACAGCCGCATCAATTATGCGTACCGGCGGCAGCAAGAGTACTTGCACGACGATCGCACCTGGGGCGCGAGCCATGCTGGCGTGCTGCGGCCGCGGCCGGTGGCTTATTTTTCCGCCGAGTTCGGGTTGCACGAGTCGCTGCCAATCTACTCGGGTGGTTTAGGCGTGCTGGCCGGCGACCACATCAAGAGCGCTTCAGATCTGGACATCCCGCTGATTGGAGTCGGGCTCTTCTACGGGCAGGGTTACTTTCTGCAGCGCCTGGACGAAAACGGCTGGCAGCGCGAGGAGTATCTCCAGACCGATGTGAATCAACTGCCGATGCAACAGGCCATCGGCGCGAACGGCGAGCCGGTAGTGGTGGAAATTGCGACGCGCAGCGGGGCGATTCGCGCCAAAGTGTGGCGCGCGAAGGTGGGCCGCTGCGACCTGCTGCTGCTGGACTCGAACGTGGCCGGGAACGCGCCCGAAGATCTGGAAACCACTTCGCGCCTCTACGGCGGCGATGCGCGAACGCGCATCCGGCAGGAGTTGCTGCTGGGCGTGGGCGGCTTTCGGGCACTCAAGGCCATGGGCATTACGCCGGGCGTGTTGCATTTGAACGAGGGCCATAGCGGATTCGCGGTTTTCGAGGCGATCCGCAGCCGCATGGAGGAGGAGGGCCTGGACTTCTACTCCGCTGCCCGGCAGATTCCGCGCGAGGTAGTCTTTACCACGCACACGCCGGTGCCCGCGGGGCACGACCGATTCAGTCCCGACCTGATCGAAGAGCACCTGGGGCCGCTGCGCGATGAGCTGGGCATTTCGCAGGAAAACCTGATGGGTTTTGGACGCGAGCATCCCACCGATTATCAGGAAACTTTTTGCATGACGGTGCTGGGCCTGAAACTGGCGCGGCGGGTAAATGCCGTCAGTTCGCTGCACGGCGAAGTTTCACGGGCCATGTGGCGGGGCCTTTACCCAGACGGGCCAGAGGACGCGGTGCCGATCGGCCATGTAACCAACGGCGTGCATGTTCCGTCGTGGCTCGCGCCGCAGATGCGTCGGCTTTACGATCGCCATCTCGGCGTAGGCTGGCAGCGCCAAAGTGGAGCTGCGCACACCTGGTCGGCTATCGAAACCGTGGACGACGGCGAGCTTTGGGAGACGCATCTGAGTTTGAAAGGGCAGCTCTTCAACTTTTTGCGGCGCCGCGCGCGTGAGCAGGCCGAGCGCCGCGCTGAACCGACGGAGGCTTTGAAGCGGCTGGACAAGGCGCTTTCGCCCGACGCATTGACGATAGGATTCGCCCGCCGCTTTGCCACTTACAAGCGAGCCAACCTGCTTTTGAAGGATCTGGAACGGCTGGCCACGATGGTGAATGACGCCAAGCGCCCGGTGCAGTTTGTGTTTGCCGGCAAAGCGCACCCGCACGACGAACCGGGAAAGACGGTGTTGCAACAGATCGCGCAGATGATGCGCCACCCGGAATTCGGCGATAAATTCATCTTTATTGAGGACTACGACATCAACGTGGCCCGCCACCTTGTACAGGGAGTCGATGTGTGGCTGAACAATCCGCGGCGGCCGCTGGAAGCCTCGGGCACGAGCGGCATGAAGGTGGTGCTGAATGGCGGCCTGAACCTTTCAATCCTTGACGGCTGGTGGGCAGAGGCTTACGACGGGCTGAATGGATTTGCAATCGGAGACGGCAGAACGCACTCCAACATGGACGTACACGACAGCCGCGATGGCGAGGCGCTTTACCGCGTGCTTCTGGACGAGGTGATTCCGCTCTACTATCAGCGCGATCGCGATGGGCTGCCGCGAGGCTGGATCAAGCGCATGAAGCGGACGATACGGACGCTGGGTTGGCGATTTAATGCTGACCGGCAGGTGATGGATTACACCCTGGGGTGTTACATACCCGCAGCGGGTGGCACATCGAGTGAAGTGCGGACGCTGGCGTGACGGTTCGCGGTTTTGGCGAGTTGTCTGTTTGGGGCGTATACTGATCGTGTACGGTGGATATCCGTACATAGACGGAGGTACATCCCGTGGCGCTCGCTCTACGCACTGAACGGACTGAGGCTCGCCTGCTTCCCGAACAGAAGAAGCGAATCGAGCGCGCAGCCCGCCTCAAGGGCCTCTCTCTCTCCGACTTCATCGTGCAGCATGCAGACGAGGCCGCAAGAAGAACCATCGAGGAGCACGCCACCTGGACGCTCGGTGACCGGGATCGTAACGTCTTTGTCCAAGCTTTGCTTAACCCTCCGAGGCCCAGTTCGCGCATGAAGGAAGCAGTCCGGCGCTATTGGAAGCGCAAGGGGAATAGTGGCGCGTAAGGCTCTGGCCACCAATTACAGAATCGAAGCGCTCGAAGCGCATCACGATCGGGCGAGCTTCTGTTGCGGTGTGTCCGAGCTCGATATCTATTTGCAGCAGCAAGCCGGCCAAGACCTTAAACGCAAACTCGCTGCTGTTTTCGTTCTCACACCGGATGGTAAAACGATCTCCGGCTTTTACAGTCTTTCGGCGCATTCGATCGCGGGCGCGGATCTCCCGCCAGACGTGGCAAAACGATTGCCGCGCTTTCCACTTCCGGTTACGCTTCTTGGGCGGATGGCCATCGCTCAGGCCTTGCAGGGATCGGGATTGGGCGAGCATCTCCTGCTCGACGCCTTGAACCGCGCACTCAAAGGATCGCGACAGATCGCGTCGTGGGCCGTCGTCGTGGATGCCAAAGCTGGAGCGCGCAGTTTCTACCTCAGACACGACTTCGTTCCGTTACCGACCTCTCCCGACCGGCTTTTCCTGCCAATGAAAACAATTGAGACGCTGTTCGCTGCGTGAACTCGAGAAGGGCCACGCCTACCACTCCCGGCGCACGCCGAAGATGTCAAGTTGCTCGTCATTACTGATCAAGGCCAGATCTTCGTGGATGGCTTGCGCGGCGAGCATTCGGTCGAAGGGGTCTTTGTGGTCCGCGGTCAGACGGCCTGCGCGAAGTGCATGTTCGAGGCTGATTGGCAGCGGCACATACCCGGCCGATTGGATGGACGGAACGAAATCGTCGACCAGGGCTTGAGCTTTGGGGAGTTTGCCCAGGCGATATTTTGTTGCAATTTCCCAAGCCGAAACTGCTGAGACGAAGACCTCATTCCGTTGTGAGTGGACCAAGTGACGAGCCCGGTTCGAAAGCAGGTCCTTGCGAAATACCGCCCACAAAAGAGTGTGAGTGTCGAGCAGGACTCTCATTCACCTTCGCCATTCCAAAGGCGAAGCTCATCGTCGGGCAACGGATCAAAGAACTCGGGGCCGACATCGCCAAGGCCCTCAAGAAACCCGAGGCGGCGGTTGACCCGGACCGGTTCAATCGCGACGAGACGCACGACGGGCTTGCGCTCGCGACCGGTGGTGATCTGAACGTCCTCGCCTTGGAGCGCGCGCTGAATGAGCTTGGAGAGGTTGGTCTTGGCTTCAAAGATGGTGGCTGAGGGCATGGATGTATCCTGCTAAGTTAGCTTAGCTAAGTTAGCAGTTGAAGTCAAGCAGGCTACGATTCTATTGAATTAAATACCTGAAAACAAAGTTGCTTGCAGCAAGAAATCAGCTAACCAGGACCCTTTCCTTCTGGATTCTGTGGAGGGCGGGTGCAGCACCCCGCGCTCGGTGATGATGGCGGTGATGTATTTTGCCGGGGTGACGTCGAAAGCAGGGTTGCAGATGCCGACGCCGTTGGGCGTAAGCTGCTTGCCGGCGTGGTGGGTCACTTCCCTCGCTGGCCGCTCTTCGATGGGAATTGCATCACCGGTTGCCGTGGCGAGATCGATTGTGGACCACGGCGCGGCCACGTAAAACGGGATGCCGTGTTCGCGGGCCAGGATGGCGACGTTGTAGGTGCCGATCTTGTTGGCGGTGTCGCCGTTGGCGGCGATGCGGTCTGCTCCCACAACTACGGCTTGGATTTTTCCCTGGCGCATCAGGCTGGCGGCCATGTTGTCGCAGATGACTGTGGTGGGAATGCCGTCGGCCATCAGCTCCCACGCCGTGAGCCGCGCGCCTTGCAGGAACGGCCGCGTTTCGTCGGCGTAGACCTGGATGCGCTTTCCGCGCTCGACCGCCGCGCGAATTACGCCGAGGGCGGTTCCGTATCCACACGTGGCCAGAGCGCCAGCGTTGCAGTGCGTCAAAACGCCGCCTTCATCCGGCAGCAGTTCCGCGCCGAATGCGCCCATCGTCTTGCAAGCGGCGATGTCTTCGTCGTACATGGCGTTGGCTTCGGCGAGAATCTTTTCCTGGATTTGGACGAGAGTTGCGTTGGAGGCCAATAGCCTGGCAAACAGGGCCTTCATGCGATCGATGGCCCAGAAAAGATTGACGGCGGTTGGACGCGTGCCGGCGAGCCGGGCGCAGATTTTTTCGAACTCTGGCGCGAACTCCTCCGGAGTCTTAGCTTTGGTCTGCTTCGTGCCGAGGGCGACGCCGTACGCCGCCGAAACGCCGATGGCCGGAGCGCCGCGCACCACCATGGTGACGATGACTTCAGCCACCTGTTCGTACGTTGTGGCGAGCACGTAGCTCTCATCGAGAGGGAGCTTTGTCTGATCGATGAAGCGGACGCCATCGGGAGTCCAGGTGAGAGTAGGAATCATGCATTTCCAGTGTAAATGGCGATTCTAGAGCATTTTCGGAATATACGT
>PLCO01000022.1:6909-10009 GCA_003134815.1 Acidobacteriaceae bacterium
AAGGGCTGCTGCATGCAATGCCTGAAAACATTTTCATTTCCTGCTGGACGCGAGCGGTTCAGCTGGATAAAGTGTTTGCGGACCCTTTCAGACGGTTTGAATCGAATCCGGCGGAGGAAGACCTTTTATGGCTACACGCTCCAATCCCGCAGCCGCGTCCAGTTACACGGGGCCGTTTATCACGGTCGCGATTTTGTTCGGAATCTTCGGGTTCCTGACCAGCCTGAACAACGTGTTGGTGAAGAAGCTTGAAGACATCTTCCAGTTGAGCCATGGGCCGGCCATGTTGGCCACCGCTGCGTGGTTTTTCGCCTATCTTGTCTTCTCTGTGCCGGCCGCCAAAGTGATTGAGGCAGTGGGATACAAGCGCACGATGGTGTTTTCTCTATTTGTGATGTCTGGCGGAGCTGCTTTGTTTTTGCCAGCGGCGAGCATGGTCAGTTTCCCCATGACGCTCTTTGCCATTTTCGTGCTGGCCTCGGGCGTTTGCGGATTGCAGACTTCGGCCAATCCCTACGTCTCGATTCTCGGCCCCGAACACAGCGCGCCGGCACGCCTGACATTGGCGCAGGCGGTTAACTCCATCGGGTCGCTGGCTGCTCCATGGATCGCGGGCATTTTCATTCTGAGCGATCCCAGCAGGATGCTGAGTTCTGCAGCTACTGCGCACATGCTGCAAGGCCCGTACATTGCGATTGCTATCGCGCTTCTGCTGCTTGGATTCGTGGTGATGATGCTGCACTTGCCGGCAATCTCCATGACGCGCGAGCCTGTTGCCGGCGCCGGCCCGGTAGTTGAACGGAACATCTGGAGCCATTCGCACACCGTGCTGGGAATGGTGGGCATCTTCTTCTATGTCGGCCTGGAGATTGCGCTGGCCTCGATCACGATTCAGTTCTGTCTCGCTCAAGGCATGACGAAGGTGGAGACCGCCGGCCTGATGCTCAGCCTGTTTTACCTGGGCATGATGATCGGCCGTCTGGTCGGCAGCGCGATCATGGTCTGGATCAAAGCGGACAAGCTGCTTATCCTTCTCGGCGTCTGCGGCGTTTTGCTGCTGTGCGCTGCAATGAGCACGCACGGAACGGTGGCCATCGCATGCCTGGTGCTGACAGGCCTCGCCAACTCGATCATGTATCCGACCATCTTCGCGTTGGGCGTGGCGGAGCTGGGGCCGCTGACCAGCAAAGGCTCGGGCGTGCTGACTATCGGCAATGTGGGCGGAGCTGTGATTCCGCCGCTGTTTGGACTGCTGGCCGACAAGACAAGTATCCAATACGCCTTCATTATTCCCATCGTTGGATATCTCTACGTGGCCTACTACGGCCTGTGGGGGCACAAGCCCTCGCGCAAAGAAATGGCGTAGGCGAAAGCCCGCACGATTCTCTACGAGGGCTCAACAACGCGCGAAGAAGCCGTTGTCAGTGCATCAACTCTGCCGCGCCTTCCAAAGCAGATAAAGTCCCCACGCCGCGAGAGTGCATTCGTCTCGGATCGTTCCGTCGAGCATCATGCGCTCAAACTCCGGGATGGGAACAGAATGGACCACCAGATCATGCTCCTCGGCGTCGGGATTTTTCTCCGCGGGCGAAAGTCCTGTGGCCAGGAAAACATGCTCGCGCTGGCGCGCGAAACCGTAGGCAATCCACATCGTGCCCAACTGGACCATCTGCGCGGCTTTAAGGCCAAGCTCTTCCTGCAATTCGCCGCGCGCAAGTTCCTCGGGGTTCTCGATTGCCATTTCCCAAGCGCCTTGCGGCAGTTCGAGAGCGCGCTCCCCGATGGTGTAGCGGAACTGTTCCACCAGCCAGATGCGCCCGTCCTCAATGGGCAGGATGATAGCCCCGTCCTCTTTCTCGACCACGCTGTAGATGCCCTTTTGGCCGTTCGAGCGCAGAATCTCATCCTCGCGCACGCGCATCCAGCGGTTGCGGTAGACTTCGCGGCTTGAAAGCGTGGCGATGGTGCGGCCCGCATCTTGCTTTGGGTCGCGATTATCTTCGGTCATCGAGCTTCCTCGCCATCACAAGACGTGTGCGGGCCAGAGGCCAGCGCTAAAATCCGCTAGCAGTTGACCACAACAGCCGAGCAGCCGGGATGCGAGGGCTTCCACTGCACAAGGAACTGGGTGAGAGCCGAGGATTCCATGGTCCGCATGGATTCAAACTCGCCGTCTTTCTGGCTGTAAAGCAGCGCGCCGTGATCGCTGAGGACAGCCAGCGCGGGCACGCCTTTTTTGAGCGGGACTGCATATTTCTCGGCGATGTCGAGATTTGCGTCGAAGCGGCCAATGTTGATGTGGACCACGACAAAGTTCGCCTCGACGAGTGGCTGGTTTTTGCTGTCGTGCATATAGAGATCCAGTACCTGGCAATCGCCGCACCAGTTGCCGCCAAAGTCCAGAAGAACGCGCCGATGGGTCGCTGCGGCGGCTTTGAGGGCTGCGGCCAAGTCGGACTTTGCGTGCGATGGATCGGGATAAATGGCCTGCACAGCGGAGCTGGCCGTGCCCGCCGATAGTACGAGCAAAGCAGCCAAAGCAAAGAACTTGATGGTCCTCATCGGGGTAACCTCCATGAACCGGTCTCATAAGCCATCCTCGTCAACTTGATGGAATTTTGGGACCCGCCTTGTTGTTGGGTNNCGGAGGCATTTATGAGACCGGTTGTCGCCTCTCCCCAGTCTGCCACAACAGCCCATACCCGGGCATTATGGGGCGCACTTGTGCGACAATAGGCGTTGTGGAAGCGCCCGGCGTCCGTTGCCGTGCGCGGAGGAATATCGATGGGCGATCTACTTCAGCCATGGCACATTATCGTTCTGGTCGTCCTTGCGTTTGTGCTGTTCGGAGCCAAGCGCCTGCCGGAGCTGGGTAAAGGTTTGGGCGAAGGATTGAAGGGCTTCAAGGAAGGCTTGAAAGGCATTTCCGATCCGCCGCCGCCGCCGGCGCAGCAGCAGAACACGCCGCCGCCTCCTGCATCAAACGCACCGGTTGAGCCGAAGTAGCCCGGATCAAGTGCGGCGATTTCAGGCTGAAGCATGCCCTACACAATCGCGCCGGGAGCCACAATTTCAATCAAGGGGCTGTCCTAGATAACTA
>PLCO01000036.1 GCA_003134815.1 Acidobacteriaceae bacterium
GTTTTGGGGTTAAGCGGTTTATTTTCAGCTACTTGTACCTTTCACCAATTCTACTAACTTGCTGATTCCATTGGAGTTGACCCCCTAAAGTCGTCTATCAAAAGGAGTTACGGCAGCCAATAGACGGTTGCCGACAAGAGGGAACTGAAGCCGCAGTCGAATTTGCATCCATGGAATCAGTATGCGCTGAAGGTGAGAAATGATCGGCAAAGTTGGTGGATTTTTTTGGGTCGCGTTTTCAGCGGGTTGCGGGGGTTCCTGCGGAGAGGACGCTTGACACGGACTTCCATGGGCAATTAGATTTCTCGTCCGCGCGCCGATTTGTGCGAGCCTAAGACCAACAAACTCCAAAATTAACAAACACTGAAGGGAAAGACCTATGAGAGAAGCAAAAAAGATGTGCTGGCAAGTGGCGTGTCTTCTGGCCGTGGCTTGTTTAGCCGGCGTCCTGGGCCGCGCGCAGGTGGGCAGGTCCGTTACAGACGGGGGCACAGAGGAGAACTGGCATGGAGCCCGAGTGCATGTCTGCCCGGTGGGATTCGCCATGGAAGGCGCCCATGTAGGTAACAACGTGTTCACCTGCGTGCGTGTGGTTCCAGAGGGGTGGGAGCGCCAGGTCCACACCTACCTGGATACGAGAACGCAGGGCGACCTGGGCAGGGGCAATATGCACGTTTGCCGTCCGGGCTGGTACATGCGCGGACTGCACAACAACAACGACTGGCTTGTGTGCTCCGACATGCCGGGCGTGCGGCGCTCGTTCCTGGACGCGAACGGCACGACCGAAGGAAACGGAATGCACATGTGCCCGACGTCGCGTGATGGTTTCACGGTGATGACTGGACTTCACAATGGCCGGAACGATTTTGCCTGCGCGGGACTCGCCGTGGGTCATGACGATCATGACGGTCACGACGGGCACGGCGACCATCATGGCGACGACCATCACGGGTATGACCGGCCAGATCAGCATTAGGGCGTTGCCCCGCGAGCCGTGGAACATCGGCACAAATTGAGCGTGGGATTCCGGGTCACTCCACTGCGGCGGACGAGGGATCATCACCCCACGGACTAAGACCTGTCTGTGGGGGCCCCGGTACCTGGGCCACCGGATAGAAATGTACTGCGCTCGGAGGAGACAGCAGGGTTGACGGGCGCCCTTTTGTGTCATACGATATGTATATACAAATGCGGTATGAGTGGGACGAACGGAAGAACCGCGAGAACCAACGAAAGCACCCTGGGGTGAGCTTTGAGTTGGCGATGCTTGTTTTTGAAGATGAGGATCGGCTGATCAGGTTGGATAGGGTGGATGAGAATGGCGAGCAAAGATGGCACGCGATTGGTGCGGTTACCCTAATACCCGGAACGCGGGCGGTGTTGCTCGTAGTGCATGTTTATCGAGAGGATCACAATGGCGAAGAGATCATCCGTATCATCAGCGCGCGAAGAGCTGGTCCAGATGACGTCAAAGGATATCAGGAACAGGAAGTGGACTAAAGCTGAAATCGAAGCAGTGCGCCGCATGTCCGCGGCGCAAGCCGCAGGCGAGGATTTGCCTGAAGAGGAATACGAAGACATTCCGCGGCTGACGGCGGAGCAGCTTGCGAGCATGGTGCGGCTGCGCGACGTGCGTAGGAAGCAGGCGGTGAGCGTGCGTCTCGATCCGGAGGTGCTGAATTGGCTCAAGTCGAAGGGCGAAGGGCACCTGACGCGGATCAACGATATTCTGACGAATTTGATGGAGGCGGAGCGGAGGGGCAGCAAGACAGCTTCTAGCCGCTAGCGTTTTGATCCTTGGGTTCTTTCGCCCCTACGGGGCTGGAGATTCTTTAGGGCGGCTTTCCCAGGGCTGCGTCGCTGCTGCGACTTGCCTTGGGCTAACTTCTGGCGCTCCCTACGGGAGCTTTTCTGCCCCAACTTCTCTATTGGTGGTTTGGGGTTCCCGGCTTCGGGGCCTTGGGGGCAGGGCCTTCGGGCTCTTGGGGCTTTGACGGTTGTCCCGTAGTAGAAGTCTCTGGATTCTTGGGTTGTCTCTTTGGCTTGCTTAGGTCCGCGTGTGACCTGAATATGGAGTCCACTAGCCGGCTGCAGGTCGAAGTCGCACGTGCTAGAGCTGCGAGTTGTTCTTTACAGGTCAAGAATCTGGTTTTATCCGGATAGTTGAGTAGGTGGTCCACTTCGCCCCACACCTCTTCCATCAGTGTGCGGACCTGTATTTCGCACGTGATCTCAGTTTTCTTGCTTGGTTTGATTACATAATGGACGCTGGTATAGAACGATGGCCTGGACGGTTTATTCGCGATTTTGAAGCCCAGTCCCGTTAGGAATGCCCTCGATTCGTCATCCCATGTTCGAGCGGTGGGTTGCTCAAAGAGTGTGTAGATTTCCTCTTCAAAGAGCGCATTGAGGCCCTTCGCGATATACGGGAGCTGGTCTGTGTTTAAGTGGAGAATTCGAAGGCCTGCGAGGTCATTGATCTTGAGGAATAGGTTTTCGGGTGTAATGTCGAATGCTTCATTCGCACTTTTGGCGTCGTCCAGCTTTCGAAAAATCTTGCCCTCTAGGCTCTTAGGTGACTTTGTTCGCCATTTCAACGAGTGAATATAGGGTGAAAGATTTGGCGAGGTTCTTATCTGGTCTTGTAGGCTTGTCAGAAAGTTCTGGAGGGCGGGTAGGCTGGGTTGGTAATGGCGAATTAGCTCTCGCGCAATCTTCCGGTCTTCTGGGGTGCGCGGCGGCATTTTAGCTCGCCCTCTCGATGATCTTCTTTGCGATGCCGTGAAAGACGGCCTTCGCATGCGTGTTTTCGGCGGCGTTCCCCACGTTCCATATCGGGATGCCCTGCTCTTGTCCAAGTACTGCTCGTCTTGCAAAGTCTCTAACAAGGCCCAGCCTCGATTGAAATTCGAGTGGAGCGAGGTCCTTATCGATGGCGCGCAATACGGCTCCTACGTCCGCTGAGATTCTCCTATCAATGCGGGTCAAGAATTGCGCGTAATTGGACGCCACATTGCCCCCGTACACCCTGAATCTTTGCGGAATGTACCCTATCATCTTTGGTTTGCCCGGAAGTAGATAGACATTGTCGGGTGCGAGAGATACTGCGGTTGACCAATTCTTGATCCAGTCGGCCAGCGTTTGGCCAAGCGTCTTAAATGCACGGATCGAAAAGGAGTCGCATGCGGCGGGGACAATAAAGTACTCACAGTCAAGAAGGATCGACCGGTTCAATGGGCCTATGTTCGGCCCGGAATCGTAGAAGACAAAGTCGATATCGTTAGCCGCCGAAATCTCATTCACTAGAGCGCTGAGTGCTGCTGTCCCTCGGTAGCCGCGGACTCGCCTGAGGAAGGCTTCGGACCAGAACTGATACAGATCTTGCTCGAAATTCGACAGCAGAATATCGCCAGGAAGCAGGAATAGGCCGTTCCTCTCGATCGGATCGATTAGTCGCGCTTCGCCCACGCCCTCAGCTACGGGTTTGATCGCGGACCACAGCGTTTGGCCCGAGGCGGTCTCCGAGGAGTCAAGCATTTTGTCGACGGTGCTTGCTTCAATCAGGTAGGACGTGAGATTGCATTGGGGATCTGAATCAACCAGCAGGACTCTCTTGCCAAGGTCAAACAAGGCGTATGCGATGTTTACCGTTAACGTCGTTTTGCCGACGCCGCCCTTGTGGTTGTAAATCGCGATCCGCTTGGCTCTGTGCCGTTTCGAAATGGCTCCGTCCGTCATTCCTCGCTGGCCTTTTTCCGCAATGTCGATTTCCCAGAGGTTCTCTTGGGACGTGAATTCGAGAAGGCTGCGGCGGCGGCTTCCCGGTCGGGTAGCGCTTCGACATACATCTCGCCGCCGGCGCTGAGCTGTCTCATTCCCTTGATTCCTTGTGCCAGGTACCCGGTAACCATTGCGTTGCTGACTGCTTGAGCCGTGTTGGCAAATCTTCGTTGGGCCGCCTCAGTGTTTAAGTCGCTGATTTCCCCTGTCTTGAAGTGCTGTTGATTCCGATAGTGTGCTAGGTAGTATCCCAGGCATGCGACCCGTTCAACGTCTGTGCGCGGCTGCTTCTTAAGAAGAAATTCTTTTGGGGAGAGGCTTTGTTCTTTCGAGAACCGTAATGTTGGCTCTGGGAACGAAACTGTCCTCGGCCCCTGTGGGGCCTCCAGGGTCGGGTTGATGCCAAAGAGGGTTGATAGGGTCTTTAGCAGGGTTTTCCTTCCCTCATTGTCCAGCTTTCTGAAAACCGCCACAGCCTCTCCGAGCGCGTCACTCAGAGCGCCAACGCGGTCTTCGCCGGTTACGCTTTGTTCCTCCACAGTCATTCCTCTGTTCTCCTTGGACAATGATGTACCACTCGTTGCTCGTTCGCAAGTGGTAAATCCCGCCAGATGTTGCGGATGGCGGGTTCGTGCCGGCTTTCTCGGGTGGTTGAGCCTGCGTTGTTGGCGCGTGGACTGTGATTCAATAGTAAGGATGGGTACTCCACGGAGATCGACGGTGCGCGGGCGGGCGATTGCGGCCAGGCGGAAGGTGCGCGAGTACGCCATGGTGGCGAAGGCGCTGGTTTCGACGTCGCATCCGGTGCTGGTGCAGATTATCCCGACGCGGTTTTGCAACCTGAGCTGCGCTTACTGCAATGAATACGACAAGGTGAGCGAGCCGGTTCCTCTGGAAGAGATGTACAGGCGGATTGACGCGCTGGGTCGGCTGGGTACGGCGATGATCGGCATCTCGGGCGGAGAGCCGCTGACACATCCGCAGCTGGACGACATTATTCGGCGGATGAGGAAGACTGGCGCGATTGCGGGGATGATCACGAACGGGTTCCTGCTCAGTCCAGAAAGAATAATCCGGCTGAACAGGGCGGGGCTGGATCATATGCAGATCAGCATTGATAACCTCGAGCCGGATGAGGTGTCAAAAAAATCACTGAAGACTCTGGACAAGCGGCTGCAGATGCTGGCCGAGTATGCCGAGTTCCACGTGAACATTAATTCGGTGGTGGGCGGAGGGATCAGAGATCCGAACGACGCGCTGGTGATTGGCAGGCGGGCGCTGGAGCTGGGGTTCGAGTCGACGATCGGGATAATCCATGATGGCGACGGGCAGGTGAAGCCGCTGAAGCCGGACGAGGCGCGGGTTTACCACGAGATGAAGGCGCGGAAGAAGACGAACTACGCGCAGTTTGACAAGTTTCAAGAGGCGATTGCCGAGGGGCGCGCGAATGAGTGGCGGTGCCGTGCGGGGTCGCGGTATTTGTATGTGTGCGAGGACGGGCTGGTGCATTATTGCAGCCAGCAGCGCGGGTATCCGGGGGTTCCGGTGGCGGAGTATACGACGGCGGATTTGAAGCGGGAGTTTACGACGGCGAAGAGCTGCGCTCCGCATTGCACGGTGGGTTGCGTACACAGGATTAGTTATATCGACCACTGGCGCGCGCCACAGACGCGGACGGTTGCGCCGGGGGGGGATTTGGTGAAGATCGGTGGACAGTGATCAGTGGACAGT
>PLCO01000060.1 GCA_003134815.1 Acidobacteriaceae bacterium
TCGCCGTCGTAGAGGTAGTTGTTCGCGCCGTCGTAAGTCACGTCACCGGCTGGGTCATAGCCGTTGACTTGGTTCACGTTCTGGTTGGTCTGGGTCATGCGGTTCTGGCTATTGTAGGTCGCCCACTGGTCTGAGCCCAGATTCCCCGAATAGGAGCAAGTTGTGGCTCCGCCCGTCGTAGACGAAATGGCGCCGCTTGCACTCATCTGCATGGTCCGGTTCCCGAAGCTGTCGTAGTTCCAACAGTAGTTGGGATAGGAGTTGTGGGGCTCGTTGCTTCCGGAATTCGCCACACGGTTCAGGTTGTCGTAGCCGTAGCTCCATGACCCCATGATCGGTCCCGTGACACTGTTATCCTGCGCCGCGAGAATGTTGCTATTCGGCGCGAAACTGCTGATGGCCCAATTGTAGATCGGAACGTAGCCTCCGCCGGCAAGCGAGCCTGTCGCAGGCGAACCACCGAACGACGGGCTCGGGAAGATGGAGGGGCTTGAAGAGGTTTCGCTGATCGAATAGGAGTAATCCGATTGCTGGCCGCCGCCGATGGATGTGATGGTCAGACTGTCGCCGCTGGCCGCAACAGTGGCCACGCTGTTGCCGGAACTGCCGGACACCAGGGCGCTGGCGATAGTTACTGGGGTGGAATTGCCATTGTAGGAGGCGGAAGCAATTTGGGTTCCGTTGACCGTGAGCTTCACAGTGCCGGAATCGTAGGTGGCGCCGGGAACGGCGGGCAGTTGACCCGTATCCGGCGCGGTAGTCACGATTGCAGCAAAATCCGGCGGGTTCGACCCCGAACAACTGCAACCAGGAATGCCCGCCGAGATGGTATAGCTGGCCGATGCGTTGCAGCTTCCCAGGTAGACTGTAGGGCCGACTGCCAACCCATCCATACCGTTGGGGTTGTTGGAGCATGATCCGAGACCGGCTGCCAAGGCGGTGGCTAGCGTGCTGGGCGTTGTGCTTGAGCCCCAGTTAACTCCAACGTATTGTGGCGGACCTTGAAATCCGAGTTGGGTAACATTCACGAGGATGGTGCCAGTCTGACCGCCCTGCTCTGCTCCAGAGAAAGTGACCGTAGGCACGGCGCCGCTGGCCGGAGTGCTGATCAGGTTTACCTGGAATCCGGCCGAGCCGTTGGAATAGTCGAGTGCGCCATAGAAGACGTAAGTGGTACCACTTTGGCAACTCACCAAGTAGATCGATGGGCCGCTGGCGAGTGCACCGACCGCCGCACCTGAGCCGGAACAGGATCCGATTGCAGCGGCCAGCCTTGAGGCCAATGTGCTGGTCGTGTCCGTTGAACTCCATGAGAGTGTGCCACTGTATACCCCGGGCGGGCCCGATCCACTCGGATACACGAAGAACTGAAAGAGACCAGTCCCGATTTGACCGCTTCCTGTTGTCGAGAACGTAGCCGCGATCCCGCTGTGACTTGTTGTTGAGTTAATGATCGGCGTCATCGTTGACCCAGAGGCAGTGACGTGGAAGGAGTAGGAACTGAAGGACGAAGAGTGCCCGTCGGGTGTTGCGGAGATCGAGTAGTCGTTATTCGTCCCGGCCGCGCAACTCTGCAGGGATACAGTGGCGCCGTTTGCTGCTGCCTGGACGCTATAGTTCGTGCAACCGGTACCGATGAGGCTCGCAAGGTTGGAGGCCAGAGTCGTCGGCGTGCTGTTCTGGCTGTAGCTAACTAGAATCGGCTGGCTGGTACCGATCGTTACAAGGAATTGCCCGCCGTCGCACGTGCCTCCGGAGCACTGTTCCGTGCCGCTGAAGGTGATGGACCCGCTGGAATACGCGGAGATCTGGTCGGTACCGGTGATACTGGTGGTCGCCGTGCCTGGAATGCCCGCGCCAGTGTCGCTTTCCGACTTGAGCCGAGCCCGATTGTCCGACGCGCGAGCGATACCCACCGCGCCCGCGGCATTGCTTGACGTTATGCCCAGGCTCGCGTTCACGAGGTGGCCGAAGGGATCGTAGCCTGTACTAGCTGTTGCCTGAAGCAGGGTTGGCAAATTCAGATATGGATTCCCCGTGATCTGTGCCCAGGCCGAGGGCTGGCCGACCATTGTAAGGTGGTCGAGTCTTAATGCTCCGTCGTAGAACAATTGCCAGCTTAACGGCGGCGCGGTGGTGGAAGATGACGGAATTCCATTGTTCGCCTGATACAGATCTCCCGCCAAATCATAACCGTAGTTGAATGGATACCCTGAGGAACAAGTGCCGCCCAACGGACACTGCTGGTCACCGGAGAGCCTCCCCATCGCATCGTAGCCGAGGATAACCCTGCTCGTTATCGAGTTTGAGGGCGGCGCGGTTACGGGACTATTCGGCCCCGGACACGTTGTGCCCGCTGGTTGAGTCCACTCCATGGTTAGTCGGCCAACTGCGTTCGAGCCAGGCGTATCGTATTGCAGGCATACAACTGGGTCGGCTGTGCTCGAACTCCCTGCACTGTAAGTTTTTTGATAGAGCCGGTTGAGTTTGTCGTATGAGTAGTTGACCGTAATTCCGCGCGCGTCGGTTTTCGCACTAAGATTACCGTTGCCGTCGTAGGAGTATCCAGTCGTTCCCGCCACAGATCCCGAATAAGTCGCCGGGCACAACGCAGACGAGTTCTCCGGGTTTGATGCGCACAAAAGCTGCGAGACGCCACTGTATGTAAAGCTGCGCGTCCGCGGTGTATCCGTAGTACCGTTACCGCGTTGATTCACACCGGTCAGGTCGTCTGACGCGTTGTAGGAGTAATCAGTCTCCAAAGTTGGTGCCACGAGCGAGCCATTTAATTGCACGGCGCCACCAGGCTCCATCACCTCGAGCAATCTTCCCAAAGCGTCGCTTGTCCGCTGCCAGTGGTTGCTGGTTTCGTCCATGGAGTCGACCCAGTCACCCCCCTGGGTTCCAAGGTGTTGGGTGCACAGCGACGAGTTTTGCAGCGAATTCACCCTGGTAAATATATCGTCATAGCACCATTGAAGCGTGCCGGCGTTATCCTGCTGCGTTTGAATCACCTTGCGGTGTAGTGCGTCATACCCGTAACAAGTTTGGCCGTAAGTTGCGTCATTCGTTCCTCGGAATGGATTGGTGGCGCACGCTACGTTGCCTGCAGCATCATACGTTGTGATCACATTGTCGAGGCCATTCGGGTCCGACTGAAGTTGCGTCAGCGAGACACGAGAGAGACCATCGAGAAAGACGGCATTGATTTCGTTGGGGGTTGGTGTCGCCCATTTGGTCTCCACAATCTCAATAGGTAATTGGGACGCGGATAGGGACGGAGGCAATTGGGACCCCGAAATCGACGGACAAATCGAATTGGGTGCATCACTATACTGGAGACAGGTCTGCGGCTGACCATTCGCAACCGGTGGATACAGCGCTTGAATCCTCCTATCCATGAGGTCATATGCAAAGGTCGTCGTCTTGTTGTTCGGATCTTTCACCGAAGCCATAGTTCCGCTGCAGGAGTTCCAAGTGTAATGAGTCGTCTGACTTGCCGCGTTCGTAATGCTTGTGGGGTACGCCGCGGCTACTCCTGTGGTTGGCGCGCACGTTGAATTCCCCCAAAAATCCCCGAAGCTGTAGTAGGTTGGGTACCCATTGGTATCGGTCTTGAGAATGACGTTGCCCGCATCGTCATATTGGTACGATGCTGTGATGAACCCAGACCCATTGCCTGTAAATTGGGCGGAGGTTACATTACCGCGAGTTGTATAACCGCTCCCGTAGGAATTCAGCGATGTTCCATGCTGGACTGCGCCACTTGGCGATATTTCTTGAGTATAGGAATCGTAGGTGTAGACGGTTGAAGAGAATATAGTGGAGTTCCCGTTCGCGACTTGATAGACATTATTGCCCGTCGATCTGTTGACAATGTAAAGTGGCCAATGCTGGTAATTGACTCCATTATTCGGGTTAGTAACAAGATAATAATATTGGGTCCAGCGTTGCAGCGCCGAGTTAGCCTGCCCGCACGTTCCGGTGACCCCGAAACCGCATTCATATTTGGCCAACACGTTATCAGTCTCGACAACGGCGTTGAGACTAATCTGGGTGCCGTCGACGAAGCTCACCGGAACGAGGTTTTGGGTTGTGTCATAAGACCACGCCGTCTGGCTTGTCCCCACATATGGAATGGTTGTGGTTTCACTGGTTTTATAGATGCTCTCCTGATAAGTACTGCTCACGGTCCTAAGGAGGATCTTGGACCCGCCCGATCCCTGATAGACGCTCCGTGTCTTTTCTGGACCACCCGGCCCGCCAAATGACCAGTTGAAGATGACTGGTGCATTTGGAGGATTGTAGGGTTCAGGGTTACCCCAAAAGGTGTAGTCTGTCTCATTGCCCAGAGGGTCCACAACCTGGCCTTGGTTATAAGTAGTTTTGCTTTCCGGTCCGCTACACCTGCTTCCCGGCGTGCCGCCTGAAACGTAGCCCGAAGGTGCTTGTGTGCCGGAGGCAGGGGTAGCGCAAGTATCCTTTTCCACGACTTCGCGATTATCTGCCACGCCTGTGACGATCGGGCTGGCGCTGTATGAGTTGCCTTCCGTAGTCCATATGTAGTTATTGGCCAAAACTGGCTGATAACTATATCGTGTGTAACCGCCGGTTGGGTAAGTAATCTCGGTGATTTCCCCCCATTCGTTATAGGCAAATGTATAGGCCAAGCCATCAGGGAGCGCCACCGATGAGAGCATGCTGGTGATCGCCTGTGCGGATACCCACCTGACTCCGTCGTCCGAGACATTACCGGGATTTGCTGTTGCACACGCGCTCTGCGCGTTCGCGGAGTTGCTGGAGTTTGAAAAGGGAAGGCAAAAGTATGGATAAGTTGGATTCTGAATCGACCATTCTGGCACGGTTAGGTTAATCGATTGAGGAGCGCCATTCGAGTCGTTATATCTTACGAAGCCTGCACCCAACGAAAGGCAGCGGCCAACAGAGTCTTCCGTACCCGAAGCTGGCGGGGACGTTCCTGGCACAGTGCAGGAGCCGCCAAAGATCACGTTCCCATTGGAATCGACAATGGCGCTTGCGCCAATCGCCAAATTCGCAGTTTCGGTCGCCGGTCCGCTGCTGTTATTCAGACATGTTGTATTTGCCAAATTGATTGGGAACTGTATCTGGGTGCCATCACGAAAGCGAACAACCGCGATACCTGTTCCGTTCGCAGCATTGGAGAGGTCCAACATAACCCCTTCTCCTCCGCCTCCTCCCTGCTGATACCCCGCTGATGATCCGTTTGCTGGATAGTCGAAGTCGATGAGCACATCGCTGCCGGTCGCGGGTAAGCAACTGTAATTGGGTGAGGGGTTTAGATCGGTCTTCGATTGCCAGTTGTACATGGATGCGTAAGGGAATTCATACTTTCGACCATCGCCCATGACAAGATAAAAGTTCGTCTCGCCAGACGACTGAATGTATTCCGGCGTGTACATGCAACCCTGGGGTGTGCTTGCGCAGGTAGGGGGTATCGTAAAACCAGTCGCATACAACACCGGGACATTGAATTGCCAACCGGTCGAACCGATGCCGCCTTGTCCGTACGTCCAATGAATATCGACCGGGGTGGGCTCTGGATTTCCATAATTGTCACGCTCCGCGGTACTTGCGACAGGAGTCCAGTTCTGGCTGTTAATAAGTGAGCGTCACGTCGAAGTCGTGGCCGTTACGCCCCGGGAGATGGAGAAGCGGAATCTGGATGTTGAGATTTCCCGAGCCAATATTGACGCTTTCCTGACCGCGATCGTACGTTTCATAGGGTTTAATTCCAGTATCCAAGTTCATGTCCGTCTGTGCCAAGGCACAAACAGAGAGGGTGAGCCAGCCGAAGGGGACAAAAAGACTCAGAAATGATCTGCGCATCACGTTAAGCATTGCCTTCATTCACCTTTCTGTTCGTGTCAACATTCATCTGGCTCGTGTGTTGTGGAGTCAAATTGGATTTTCAAATCTACGGTCAAATTCACAACGAACAGACCGCCACGTTCGATTACCTTTCACATCTCACCAACTTTCCGGAAATTGCCGATTTCATCTTCGTATCGTCCGATAGCAACGCAAGACTGAATTCGGTTCGATCCTTTCGGGCAGTATTGGCTGATACTCGAGCTTCACGGGAAGGATCGCCATCAGATCACCTGGGGACGCGCGCAACAACATTCGTGAATAAGCTGAGTCGCATTGGGAGTCACGCCGAACGCGCAGGGTGGTCCCCGATTCGGAGGTTAAAACCGCCTTGGAGAGCGGCGGCGCTTCGTTCGGATACTCGTCGACCAGACGTATCAGGATTGATTCATTGTCTTGACGAACATGCAATTCCGCCAGATAGGTATCCTCGTTCAATCCCCAGGTCCCGCGAATCAGGGTGCTGGAAGCGAGGAATCGTACCCGCGCTTTCTGCACCTGCTTATGAGGCCACGCGCTCGCGGGCGTTGCGGAGACGGAGATGACGGCGACGATGAATGCAATCCGGGTAAGAAAGCTTGAGATCACACAACTCTCCTTTGGCGCCGGCACACTACCGGACGCACGCGGAACCAAGTAGTTCCGCAGTCAGACCACTTTGACGATTCAGTTAAAAAAGTCCCCAAACAAACGAGTGCGTCGCGCACGACGGTTCTTTCAGAAGTCGAGGAGCGTACGCGAAAATTACGATTTCTCCCGGATCAACCGGAAAAGTGAATTGTGGTTTGAGAGGCCCAAAAGACTTACGCGACACCGTAGATCGGTTTTCATTGTCATGTCAAGTAAAAAATCGATTTATCGCGCTGATATGTTCAGGTAACCAGATCTGTTAATTGATTCGTTAATAGGTCTTTCGGTCGCACTTAGGGAGCGATGTCGTGCAAGCAATTGGAGATGCGCCACCATGAGTCGATAAGAGATATTGATGAGAGTGACCTTTGCTCAACTCGCGAGAAGCGGCAACAAAGGTTTCATTTTGGCGTCATCAAGGATTGAGCGGCTCGCCCCATCACCGACGGATGACAGGCGTTCGGTTCAACACACTTCAAGACTGGACCATCTGGTGCAAACCCAGGTGGTCGGCCGGCAGGTCACCTCCGTAAATCCTGTATCCTCAAAACGATTCAGCACGCCAAGCAAGTTTCTGCGCGCAACCGTAGTCGATTCTGTAGGTGTCCGATCCTCAAGATTCAACAGGGCCACATAGGCGATGCGAAACCAGGATTGAAAAAAAGGACTTACCAAAATGGTTCTAGGGTAGAGAACATGGTCCAGAACCAGTTTCAGCAAGTTAATGAAATCTATTGAAATCGCTCGCTCTTAACTGTTTTATATTGAATTATTTGCAGCCTCCTTGTTGAAAGCTATCGTTCCGCGCTGCTCTTGGAGGCTATCGCAGGTACAAATTCGTCTACAGTCAGCACTCCATCCACAGGAAATTTTGCGGCGTGCCTGGCGCATTCCGTGCGCGGTTTCGAGCGTGACCGGAAGTGAGGTTTGATCATGATCGATACGTCGGTTCCCAAGCGCACATGCGCAGGCTTCGCAACAGAAAATCAGCCTGGAGCCGCCCGCTAGCTAAAGAATGTGGTCCTTTTCGTCCCCAGATGGAGTTTTGGCGAGGGACAGGAGCCAAGGACTCTGTTATCGAACATCCCGTATTCGACGAAAATCACTGGGGCCTTGCTTATGCAGATGTCTGTTTCAAGCCATTTGGAGATTCCTGAAAACACGGAAGCGGGAGAGTGGTTGACAGCTCTGGCTAGCGAAGAAAAGGATCGGAAGACGAACGATTCGACGGTCCTCGCGACCACTCTTGATCAAAGAGAATTCGCAGAAAAACAGAATCAAAAGAATCAGCAGATCTCCTCAACTGAGAGGCGATTGCGCATTGAGAATTCGGTACTACACGACGAAGGAGAAAGGCGAAGAACGGATAACCCTAAAATGGCGTCACGGCCATCGTGCTGACTGCACAGCAGCGCTGAACGCGGGTTGCCAGAGTGTCTCATTGCTTTGGAGCGCTGCCGGCGCATAGTTCGGTAGCGCAGGCATGTTCGGCGGCGGAAAACACGGCAGCGGCGAATAGCGAGTTGGATTCGCGCTAAGCGGATTCGGCGGCAGGTAACTGCCATGCCCGAAATTCCACCCGTCCGGGATCTGCCAGTCCGCATGAATATTACCGGACGAAGGATAAGGCTCTGCCGGACCCTCCCGCCCGAGTGCTTCGTGGACATAAGGTGTGCCACGTGAGAAGAGGCCGCTGACAAAGTTACCAGCAGGGAATGCCCACTCGAGCACGTCGTCAGAGCGAGAAGCGAGCACGGAAATCGACTGCACCTTTGTCGCCGCCCGTGCGTACTCGCCAGCCAAGCATGTATTGTCAATCGCTCCGGCCATCAGTAGTAGCCGCCGCACAGTCGTCCGGTTGAGCCCCGCAATCGTCTGCAACACCACCCGTGCTCCCAGCGAATGCGATGCGAACGAAAGCGACAGCGCCGCGGCGAAGTAACTGTTCAGGAATCCCGCCAGCGAGTTCCCGGCATCAATGGCCTCATTTCCTTCCAACGGATAGTCCACAACGTGAATCCAGCGCGCGTCTCCCGGCCATAGCATGCCGACACAGACCGTGCTGCCCAAGTCCACCAGTTTGGCCCAATTGCTCAGCTTCTCAAGTCCATCGGCCTGGTTCACATTGAAGCCGTGCGTCACCAGCAACACGTCATGCCCGCGCACCGCCGCGCCTACATCCGATGGCTGGTACACTCGGCTGTTCTCATCCAGCACTTTCAGTGGTCCCACGCCTCCGCCCATCGGCAGTGCGCGCGTGTTCAGAAAGAACATGGTGTGTTACCCCTTCACGGACCCAACCGCGTCGGATGCGCTCTGGATCGCATTGGCAATATCTTTGGCCACCGGTGCGAGCGGCGTGGCGATCAATCCGATGATCACCAGCTGCCAGTACGGCAACTGTTGTGATTGGGGAAGTGCACAATTCCCAGCAAATGCGAGTCCCACTGCAATAATGCACGCCAGAGCCTTGCATGAATTGCGGTAAAGCTGGCCTGCCCTCTCGTACGCGCGATCGACCATCGCCGAAAGCGCCAAGTCAAACCGTCCGAACGTGTCGGCTTCTACAGGCGTCAATCCGCTATTCGGTGCTGATCTCTGCGTGTCCACCGCAGTAAGCTTTAGGGCCACGTTCACTAGCGTCTTCGCGTCCACATTGGTCTCCTTCGCCAACGCGGCCGCCGTGCTTGGATTCAGGTGCAGCTTGACGAACGATTTGGCGATCGCCTTTTGCGCGCCAGTCTCTATGCCGTTCATCCAATTCGCGAGCAGCGTCTCGCGGATGTCCGCAGGCGTCAGCCCGGTACCTGGCTCTGCGGCGCCCGGTTGGCTCACCATCCTCGCGATCAGTTGCTTGATATAGCCAAATCCGGCTCGGCTTATTCCGCCGGACACCATCTTCGTAGTATCCACAAGTCCGGTCGCGGCCGTTCCCAGCGCACCGACCGCCAAAGTAGCTTGAATCAAATTGATTGACATAGACTGTTCCTCCCGCGAGCGGACGCCCTGCAAGCGAATTCCTAACTGGTTTGGGGACTGACTGCCGCTCTCTTTTCGAGATAAGTGACACCTTACAAGCCGCTTCACTGCCGGTCAAGTGGAATTTGCCAGCTTTCTCCGTTCGAGAGTATCTCTCAATTGACCCGCCGGCTCAATCTCTCCAGTCCCACATCCGCATCTGAGGACTGGCATGAACAGGCTTCTTGGCGCTTCGGAGCTTTTTGATGATTCCGGGGGAACGGAGCAGACAGTCAGCGAAAGCTGGTCTCTTTCCTTTTGCCGATGCCAATCGGCGGATGAGTTGCTATCTGCGAAATGAGCCTACCTGAATTCGCGCACATGGTGTATCTCAAAATCCGCAAGTTTATTCAGATTTTGCTTCCACTTTCCCCTTCCGCGAGGTATTGTATATTGCATTCAGGTTAGAACATATGGTTGCCTGACGAGCATTCAGATTCCCCAGTCAAGCCGATGCGAGAGGTCAGCACGGATTGCTTTTGTCAAATTCTAACTGGGAGTTCCGCCGGCTCTGCAGGGGATGCGGCCGAATTTTGAGAGTTTCGGGAGCCGCCCACCTGCTGTTGCGTTTGTCTTTGCGAAGCTAATGGCGAGGCGAGTCCCGCCGATGTAGTTGCTTTTGCTTTTCCCCGGTTGCGATCAAACCGCTGTTAGGGCCCATCAACCGAAAGCATCCGGCTCTGCCGGAGAATACTGACCTCACGGAATTCCCGAGTCGTCCGCTGGAAACGATTTGACGGCGCAACAGCCGCTCTCATCCGGCACGAAAATTCTTGAATCATTGAAACGTTCCAAGGTACGACTCCACTATGTACATGAATTGCGGTATATGCATTGCGCAGCTGGGAACCCGTAAAAGGGCGTAGTGCGGAGGGAACCTGTGCCAAACAACCTCACATACGGCGGGTGCGATCTGGCGCTGACCGAACAGTTTGAGGGGTGCCGACTGACCGCTTACCAGGATGTCGCCGGCGTGTGGACCATCGGCTATGGGCATACAGGGCCCGAGGTATCCACCGGTCTGACAATTACGAAGGACCAGGCCGCGCAATTGCTGCAAAATGACGTCGCATCCGCCGCCGCGTGTGTCAATCAGGCCGTCGCCTTGGCTTTGAACCAGGATGAATTCGATGCGCTCGTCGATTTTGTTTTCAACATCGGGCGGGGCGCCTTCCAAGGGTCAACGATGCTGAGGGATTTGAACTCCGGCGATTTTGCCGACGCGGCCGAACAGTTCGACAAATGGGACCACGCTGGGGGCAAGGTGGTGGCCGGTCTACTACGGCGTCGCCAAGCCGAGCAGGCTCTCTTTGAGGAGGGCGATAACACCGAAACGCAATCGGCCTGAACCAATGAGACTTTGCGGAGGGTACCGTTAAGTGGGTCAAGACTTCCCCTATGACGTTGCGCGGCATGTCGCGCACTAACGGTCGACGGGACAACATCAACTTACAACCACTTCCACCGGAGGACAACCATGCCACTCACCACATCCATCGATGATCTCTTCAGCGCCGCGTCGCAATCCGCCGCAGATTCGGGCGGCGGGGGCACAGCCGATAAGCCGGTCTACACTGGCCGCTACATCGTGATCTTCAAGCCTGATGCTACCGCCGACGCAATTCAACAATTCTTGACCAACGCTAATGTGAATGCCGCCTCGGCCGCTTCGTTCGACTCGCAGGCGGTATCGTTCTCGGATTTGGGCAATGCGGAGGTACTTACGTTTCCGAATCTTGGCCTGGCGCTCGTCTCGTCGGACGCCTATGCTTCCCTGCAATCGCCGAGCAACAACGCCGCCGTCGCCTCCGCCGACGGAACTCCCCCCCCAGCTCCGGCAACCGACAGCCCGGTCGACAGCTGGGAGCAGGAGACTTTCTTCTACACCGAAGGCACCGCGACGGCAACCCCGGCCAGCAACGTCACCTACGGACTGGACATCACTCTGGTTTCCAAGAGCACCAATGACGGCACGGGCATCAAGCTTTGCTTGCTGGACACAGGCCTCGATCTGAACCATCCCGACTTTTCCGGCCGCACAATCGTAAGCCAAAGCTTTATCCCCGGCCAGACTGTGCAGGACGGCCACAGCCACGGCACGCACACCGCCGGAACCGCCGCCGGACCGCAAGCTCCGGCTTCCGGCCCGCGCTATGGCGTTGCCTACAACGCGTCGCTCTACATTGGCAAGGTCTTGAGCGACGGAGGCGTTGGCGTGGGCGGCTCGGTGATCGCCGGTATAAACTGGGCGCTGGCCAGCAACTGCGACATCATTTCGATGTCTATCCAATCCAACGTCCCCGTACAGAAGACCTACACTCAACTTGGACAAAAGGCCCTCGATCAGAAGTCCCTGATTATTGCCGCTGCGGGCAATTTCAGCAGCCGGCCCGGAACGATAGTCAATACCAGCGCGCCGGCCAACTCGCCTACAGTAATGGCGGTGGCGGCAGTCGATAGCACTTGCAGCATCGCCTCGTTCTCCAACGGCGGCAAGATTGAAATTGCTGGTCCCGGCGTCGATGTGCTCTCCTCAGTGCCCATGCCAACGCAATACGGAACCAAGAGCGGCACCAGCATGGCGACGCCGCACGTTTCCGGCATTGCCGCACTTTGGGCGCAGAGTGACAGCACTTACCGCGGCCAGGCCCTGTGGTCCGCCGTGACCGGCGCGGCAAAAAGCCTGAGCCAGCCGGCGACCGACGTGGGCTCAGGCCTGGTGCAGGCGCCGACTCCTGGAGGCGTATGCCAGTAAGCGCGGAGCGCAATTCCGAGGGGACTACCTGGATCGTGACGGTCGATTCCAACGCGCCGGTTGAGCCTATCCGGCGCGCCATCGAACGCTCTGGACTCACGATCCAGCAGTTCCTGCAGCCCGCATCGATCATGATCGTACGCGGCACAGAGGCCCAGGCGGAACAAGCCCGCCGCCTTGCCGGCGTGGCCGCGGTCGAAGCGGACCTGGAGTTCGACGTAGGCCCCCCGGATGCGCCGGTCTCCTGACGGATTGATGACATCCCGGCCAAGGCCGGGAAAGAGTGGGGCGCTTCGGGCGCAAATCCGATTGCACCTCTAACCACGGATTCTCAGCAGCGGACGATGATCCCCTCACGCCGCGGAAAGGTTCAATACTATGCCAGACATCGTTGCAGTAGCGCCCGAAGGACCGCTCCTCGGACCGGACTTCATCACGATACCGGTCAAAAGTCAGAGCACCGGAGAAAGTTTCGACCTGGAAGTCTTTCCAGACGCCAACAATCCGGCTCTGCGCGCCAACGGCCTGCCGATGCAGTACTACTACTTGCCCAAGCAACTCTACCTCGCCAAAAAACCGGATGGCAGCGGCGACTTCGACTTCAGCGTGACTCTATTCAAAGGCCTGATGACCACCGAGGACACGCTGGGCATCAGCGGCGCGCCAACTTCCGGCGGCGAACTGGACGCCGGAGGCGCATTCGTGACCTTTTCGATGACAATGGCCGTGCCTGACGACGTAATCAGCGCGGCATTGGCAATGTTGAAGGCGGAGCAGTACAGCGCCCCGCCGGCGCGCAGCGCTTCTTACTATGGCGGCAGCCAAGGCGGTCCTGCGCCTCTGCTGGGCATTGTTCCTATTGTCGACAATCATGTCACCATCGAGGTCCCGCAGTTGCCGGGCTCGTCGGCTCCGCCTGCGCCTGCAGCGGGCGGAGCCGCAACGCCTGCCGGGGGCACGAAGCCGGCTATACCCACACCGGCCCCCGCGGGCGGCGCTGCGGCGCCCACCACCACCCCTGCTGTTGTCAACAATGGAAATCCATGGTTCATCTCCGCACAGACCAGCGGACAAGGCAGCATCGAGGCCTCGGGCATCAGCAGCTTCCTGGTCACCTGCAACCAGCTTGCGGCCGGCGCTATTGTCGGCTCCCTGCAGGCGGGCCGTTCGCCGTTTGTCGTGCATTACAACCTGAGCGAGATGTTCTACATGAACGCCTGCGAGATCAATATGACGATCAACGTCGACAAGACGTTCACGCAGTTTTCAGGAGATCTCAACGCAAAGTACGGCTTCGCGCAGGCGGATCTGCAAGCGAACTACCAGTCCTGCATCACCAGCGGTGCCATCAACACGGTCATCAATGAAAACGGCGCGGCCGTCGACGCGGCCACGAAGGCAATCATCGACAAGCAGGTAAGCGATATGCAGACCAACGCCTGGAACCTGGTGAAGTCCGAGATTTTTGACTGGCAGCCCAAGCCCGACGCTCCGGCCAGCGCCAGCTCCGGCCCATGCGGCGGCGTCGCTGTGCAACTGAAGGCCAATTACCAGAAGCACGGCGTGAACCTGACTCAGAACTGGATTCTGAACGAAACCGTGACCAAGCTGGACGGCAAGGATGGAACGCTGACCGAACTCGAACCCGCTATCCAGAAAAACCTTAACAAATACCTGTCGATCATCGACATCGGCCAGTACTTCCAAAAACTCCAGGTGGCCGCGACGCCGAACATCGACTTCACAAGTCCTCCCGATCTCGCCGATCCCATCACTTCGGCCTCGATTGAAGTCAGCTACCCCAATCCGAATCCCGACGGCACGGTTCCCAACAATGCGGACGGGACACCGGTGCTGAAGACGCTCGGCGACGGCTTCCACTACACTCCGACAGCCATCAATCTGAGCGCGCCCAGCACACTGGCGCAGTGGACGAAGGCGAATCCGACCGACATCATCAACATCTCGTTCATGCGGCTGATGAAGAGCCTGCCGAACTGGGATGCGGATCAGGTGGTCATTACCAAGAAGTTGGTATACGATCCGGATGATCCGCGCGTCGATCTCTCGACCGGCACGCCGGAAATCGTAGTGACCTTGCCGCCGGGGAACGATCACACTCCCACAGTGGGTCCGGAGGATGTTGGCTACGTCTACGTCAAGTTCGTGCTGGACCGTGCCATCTCGTCGAACGTCACCGTAACGCTTACCGTCACGTTGACCGGCTCCCAGGGCACCCGGACCGACTCGCTGCAACTAACGACGACCGACCCAAAACAGAAGCCCGTCGCCGTGTGGCAGGTGTTTAGCGACAAATACTTTGACGCCGATATCGCTCAGGTCAATATCGCTGTCGAAGTCGCGCCGCCGCCTTCAAACTTTTCAGGAGCTCCGGTGACGTGGAGCGGCGTGCAGGCGGTGCCGGTCGGAGTGGGCCGCAACAAGCGCATCGTGCCCTACACGATTCAGCTTCCCGTGCTCAGCGATCCTGCGCAGACCATCCTCGCCGGGCAATACATACTACAGGCGCAGAAGGAAAACGCCGGACTGAGCTAAGGCGTGAAACGGAAGGATGCGATGAGTCTACCCATTGCCGGCAGCGCAATGCGTCTGGCGGGGCCTGTGGCGGCAACGCCGCAGGCTACGCCAGTCATGCGTCCGTTGTTCTGGAGGCTTTCGTTTCCAATTCGTCCCATCAGCCTGCCGATGGCGTCCACACGCAGCGGCAGTCTATTTGAGGACCGAAACTATCCCGATCTGCATTGGTATCTGCCGCAATTCGCGCTTGCGGCCGATGTGGATGCCTCCTTCGTCTTCGCTGCGAACCAACCCAGCCAGCTGAAGGATGGAACTCCGTTCAATGCTGTCCATCTCGCATTCCGCCTGACCAAGTCGATGCCTTCCGACGTCTCCCAGTTCGCGCAAGCGAATCCCACCGCCGGTCTCCGGGAGATCCCGCTGGAGAGTCTTGCGGCGGTTCTTACCAGTCCTTACACGGACGCACAGGGCAATCAGGCGGTCAGGAGCTTCACCGCCAGCGGAGTCACGGTCCAGGGCGACGGCTCGTATCTCGTAGTATTCGATGATTCGATCCTCGGCGACGTCGTTGTGGCGGTCTATCAAGATTTGCGGGTCTTCGGTAAAGCAAGCGTGAAGCTCACGGCGACCTTCAGCACATGGTCTCCGCCCGGCGCGCCGCCGCCACCCGGCGGCCTGAACGCCAGGTTTTTATCTTTTCAGAACGTCGTCGCAACATCGGCGTTTCGCAGCGCTGCCGTGGAGACGCCCACGCCTGCTCCCGTTCCGGCAGCCGCGGCGCCGACCGCCGTGCGGATGGAACCCGCCATCATGTTCAGCCCTTTACCGCCGCCGTCCCACCCGTACGACCCGCCGCCGGACGATCCGCCCCAGCCGCAACTTGTGATCGCCTCACTACCGTTCGAGCAGGTTCTCGGCGCCGGCTTGAAATACAACGCGGATGGCTATCAGTTGCAGTACACGGTTACAACGCTTTCCTCGCCAAGCCGCGTCATTCTGTCGGTCGCAGACCTGAACGCCTTCAATGCTCCGCAGTCGCAGTATGTTGAGCTGAAGGAGATGGGCGACATCAATGCGAAGTATCCATCCATCAGCCGGGCCTTTATCGGCCGGCTCAGCCGAACCATCGTTCTGATTCCGCAGCGTTATTCGATTCTGCGCAGCAAGTCCGGCTGCTCCGCCGCCTGCTTGGCCAGGGTCGACAGCTCGCCTTCATCGACGAGCCAATGCGCCTTCGAGTTTTCCTTTGTGATAGGCCCCGAAATCAATCGCATCGAACTGGCTCAGTTTCAGAACGAGGTTGCAGCCGTCGCCTACCTTCAGGGTTACTCCATTACATTTCCAACGCTGCTGAGAGACACGCCGGCGTCGGCGGTGCAAACGAGTTTTGCCAGCACCGCAAATTTCTCCGCAGGTTCCGATCCTCATACCTTTGCGCTCACTGTCACCGTGCAGGATGACGGCTTGGCAACCCCGGCCGTGGCCAACGCCAATCTCTTCATCCTCCGACTCACCGCGCAAACCGGAACGGACTTGATAGGCTCGCTGAGTTTGAAGCTCGATGATGGATTCACCGACCCTGTGCTCGGGACCGTCGATTTGAATTTTGCGCACACCACCGGCACCGATGAGCTCACCTCAGACTTCGACCCAACCGGGCCGGCCTTTAATCTCTCGAATCTCTCGCCGCTTGATCTCGTCATTCAGGAATATGCTTTGGTTCAGGGCGCAAATCTTACCTTGTCATCCAGCGCTTTCGTCCTGCCGAGCCGCACCGGCAAGGCACTACCCGCGCCCGCCAACAACGCAGGCATGGCACTCGTTGCCGTGGCGCAACTCGCGCTCCCCACTCCTATGACGATGGCCTCGGTGTCCAACTATCTCAACTTCCAAACCGTGGATGTGCAGCAGACACGCTACATGATCGCCGTGGATGCGACGGGGGTGGATTGGAAGTCTGTGGTGTCGGTTACAGCGACGATAACCTTCCCTACGCTGTCTTCCATTGCGCCGATGAGCTTCGCGCTTGGGCCGGTGCTGCAATCTGGCAGTCAAAGCGTGCTGGTGCCTCTGGTCAACGCACTGTCCACACTGCCCGGCTCTCTCGATATCCTCGCCAACTTTGCCGACACGACCAAGGCCTCCGTCGAGTTCACTTTGACAAATGACTTTGTAGGCCAGCCGGTGATGACGCTGCTGCAAAGCCAGATTACTGCCCATCTTTCGTAGACGGTCGAACCTGGACGGTCGAGCAGCAAACGGACCGTGCGCCTCGAGCGCGAGGTGCCGTTGGACAAACATGGAGTCATTCTCGCGGCAGTGCAGCAAATGTGGGCCAGGAACAAGGAATTCCGTAAGCCGGACGACTTGGTCTTTGCCAACAAGACTGGTAAGCCGATTGATCGGCACAACCTGCTCAACCGGTACGTGAAGCCGGTGGCCGAAAAGCTTGGGCTGCCAAAGACCCTGGACTTCCGCAACTTCCGGACCATGCACGCCAGCCTCATGCGGCGTTTCGCCCGTCTTGAGGTTGCCCGTGACAACATGGGGCACGCGGGAAGCACTGGCAGCATCACGCTGGATGTCTATTCAAAGTCGTGGTGGGATGAACGCGTCGAGGCGGTGAGCAGCGTTGTCGAGGCTGTTTTTGCTGAACCCGACGAGAAAGCCAACAACAGAATCGTCACTCCGCTCAAGGCCCTCCCTGACGGCGGAGATGGCAAAGAGTGGGAACCCTTTTGGGAACCCCAGGCTGTTCAGCCTGGCCAGATTTCAATGGAAGTTATTGAAATTAATGGTCGGGGAGAGAGGATTCGAACCTCCGACCCCCTGGTCCCGAACCAGTTTCAGCCGGTTATTGAAATCTGTTGAAATTGCCTGGTTTTAACTGTTTCATATTGAATGATTTGCAGGCTCATTATTGAAAGTTGTGGTTCTGAATAGTTCCAGAGTGCTTTGACAGCTACGTTTTCGTCTACAGTTCATCGGGCGCGGATGAGATTGAGAATGGCCGACGCAAATTATGCCATTCTATCTCCGCTTCGGTGCCTACCCTTTCGGCCCAATCCCGAAGGCACTGAAAAAAGAGGCGTGGTCGGATCGTAACGATATCTCTGAGCGTGGAAACTGCCGCGAAGTCCCACCTTACCGAAGCTGGGACAGGCACCCCAAGTTGTGGTGAACTGAGAGTCAAAAGACGTCAGGATCGCCCCGCCTACAGATCGGATACCCGGCCCGCTTCCACGTATGGCCCTTGCCAAACTGCCACTCCGTCGTGATCTATATAAGCTAGGCTTTGCTCAAGCTCGGCAAAGCACAAACCATGCCGAAAGAAACTCACCATCTCGTACTTGGCAGGGATTACGAACTTGCCTTCTCTGTCGACAAACCCGTAGCGGTTCTTCGAGTCATTACTCGGCGAGACAGCCGCTAAGCCTTCTACGTATTCGTTTGTCACGCGAAATCTCGGTTCGATGGCAATGGAGCCGTCTCGGTCAATGTACCCCCACTGGTTTGCAATCATCACTTCGGCTAGTCCCTCACGGAAATCCCGCACATTTTCGTATCGAAGAGGGATTGCCAGTCGGCCAGCTCGATCAATATACCCCCACAGGCCGCCTTGCTGGATCCGAGCAAGGCCTTCAGAAAAAGGCAGAGCGAAATCGAATTGAGGGGGAATCTGAAACGTGAGAGATTTGTTAATATACCCCCACCTCCCGCCGAATTTAACAGGTGCCAACCCCTCTGAAAATGATCGCGCGTCTTCATAGATGGCGGGAGCAATTTGCTCCCCATCCGGACCCACGAACCCATACAAATCCCCCAGAGACATCGATGATGCGCCCTCTTGAAACTTGACTAAGATGCGATACGACGGCGGAACAACTATTCTGCCGTCCATGGTCATGATTCCACGTCGACCATTTTGGCTGTAAATGACACGATCTTCGCTTATTCGAACCGGTTCATGTGCCACTGTGGGTATAACAATATTACCCATTTCATCGACTGCGCCCCATGCCGTCCCTGACTTCACAGGCGCCAGCCCGAAGTGAAATGGCCTCGCGTTGTCGAAGATTGGACCAATAACAACTCGGCCAGATCGATCTATAAATCCGGCCTTGAATTCCTTCGGTGTGGGACCGAGTCGTTCGAAATACGGAAACAGGTCCATCGGCATATGCTTGCTGTTTATTCTAGCGCTGCGGCCCCAGCGGCAGCATCTTCGGCAGCCGGTGCTGTCGCTTCCGCGGCGTTAAGGGCTGCGCCAAAGACTTCCTCGTACGCTTGTTCGAACGCCTCAGTTAAAGTCCGTGCTTGTGGTTCAAGGTTTTCCATGCGAGATCCAAATGTCTCGATATCTCCCCCCGCCCGCTGCATTCTCGCCAAAAGTTCCTGATAGTCACCTTCCTTGAAATCTTCAAGCGACTTCCCTCGTTCTCTTTCAAGGTTCCTTACCAATTCATCAACTTGCTTATTCACACCCCGATGAAGCTCGTTAAAACGGTTCAATACTCGCCCCCCCGGGCCAAGTTTCCCTGTCGTGACCTTGTTAAGGAATTTCCATGCATCGCTGGCCCGATCAAGATCCTGCCAAACCCCCTTCGGAATAAAGTGGTGCCCGTAAACCCCGGCCAAGAGGTAGGCACTATGAAAGAATGGTTGCCACACGAACCATGGGCAAGTGGAATTGTCCGTTATCGTGGATTGCGTTACGAATTGCCCGTTGAACTCTGTCCGAAACGTTGATGTCTGGCAGGCGTGACCATCCGGGTCGCCGTTTATTAGTGGACTATTGCCGCCGTAGCTGTACAAATTCAATGTTTGAGGGTTCGCAAACTCCGCGTTCGGCACAGTGTCCGAGTCTTCGCTCCAGTCAGGGCTCATGTACCTCCCCATAGAAGATGCGTAGTACCTTGCCCCGAAGTAGTCGTTGTTGGTTTCAGAATCCCGTTCGTGCTGCGTATACAGGTGTTCGGTGGGAATGGGCCCGGGCGTACAGTCTTCGCCGTTGCCGTAAGGCAGACTGTGGCAAGTCTGTTGGGTGTTTCCGGAAGAGTCAGTGAGAACACGCCGCGTGCCCAGCCAATCTGTGAAGTGGAAGTTCAACGCCGCCTGGCCACTGCTTGTGCTGTACGTGGCAACCAGTTGCGCACCGGCCCAGACATTGGTGTGCTTCCAGGTCCATTGGCTCCCACCGTTGCTCGACGCGACCTCCGTCATTTGCTGATTCCCGGAATCAAGGACGTAGGCGGTGGTCGGATTGAAATGGTTGTACGTCGTCGTATCCGAGGAGTTTGTGTCGCAGGACAGAACCTGCTGGCCGTTCACCGTGACCCACACGATCGAGATAGTGCCCTTGGCAACGCGAGCGCCTTCGGCGTCGTAGAGGTAGCCATAAGCGCCGCTGGAAGTGTCCACGGCGCAGATGCGTCCCTCAACGTCGTAGGCGTATACGTTGGAACTTGCGGATATCATGCATTGCCCCGTGCCTGAATTGTAGCTATCGCAGATGACATTGCCCGCCGCGTCGTACCTGGGCGGATATCCGCTCTGCACCGACTGAACCTGATTCTTCGAGTTGAAAGAATTGTTGGTGCTTGGCGGAACGGGCACGTTGCCGGTCGGGGTGCCGCTGAAGCTTTCGATCTTTCGATTTCCGAAACTGTCCGTGCTCCAGGACACCTGCAGGTTCTGATATGGACCAGCGGTGGCTTTGGCCGCAACCAGGCGGTTCAAGGAGTCGTATCCGCTGCTTCCGCCGCTGGTGACCACGCTCCAAGACCCCGTGACCGAATCCGTGTACGCGGTGACGTTGCCGACACCATCATAGCTGGACGTGTGTCGTTCCCGCCCTAACAAAGTTAGATTCTCTCTTGGGAGTCAAGGATTTTCTGTGGGTCGGGCCTTGGATTTTCAAGGCATGACGGGTCTATCGCTCGGATGTTCTCTTGGTGGGCAAGCGAGGTTATCCCGCTTGCCCACGGTTCATCCTTACGATGAGCCCGCCAGGCTATCCCTCGGCATGGTTGCTTCCCAGCAGAGCCCGCTTGTGTTTCACCTGGAAGCCGATTGTAACTCCGGCGCGATGGCGAGCCGCGGAAAGAGTTTGCGTCCGTCGTACGGAGTCCGCGTTTTGAAGATTCCATAGATGGCGTGGAGGATTTTGCGGGCGACGGCGATGAGTGCTTGCAGCTTGGTTTTGTGGCGTTGTTGGAGAGCTTCGTAGAAGGCTTTCATATGCGGGTCCCAGCGCACCGCGGCCAGAGCCGGCATGTAGAGGGCGCGGCGCAGATGGCGGTTGCCGGCACGGCTGATGCGGGGACGCTTGTGGACCGAAGTTCCCGAGTTGTGATGCGTCGGATCGAGTCCGCTGTGCGCCACCCACTGTCGTGCAGTGAGTTCCGGTGACAGCAGCGCGGTTTCGGCCATCAGGTAGATGGCGCTGACGTCTGCGATGCCGGGCATGGCGACCAACAGATGATAGCGCTCGTTGAGCGGGGCATCGGCGCGGATGATTTCTCTGGCCGCTTTTCGCATTTTTGCTATGCGGCAGGCGAGCGATCGCAGAGCTTGCGCGAGGTCGTTGACCACCGCGCGGGGCGCTGTGCGCGATGCTTTAACGGCATGGAGGCGATTCTGCTCATGGGTTTGCTGGGCAACCAGCGCATGGATGTGCCGGGCGGTCGTGCGCAGGGCAAGCCCGCCCGAGCTGGGCGCGGACCAGGGTATGAACGGCATGCGCTGGCTGTATTGCGCAAGCACGAGGGCATCGGCGGCATCGGATTTAGACCGAGACAGCGTTTGCGCAAAGCGGTTGACGAGCTTTGGGTTTAGCACTGCCACTTCCACCTGCGGGGCTGCATCGAGCGCCAAGGCAAGATCGAGCGAATAGATGCCAGTTGCCTCCAGCGATACGCGCACGCAGGCCTGACATTTGGCCAGCCATAGGAGAAGTTGTTTGTGACCTGCGGGCTGGTTGGGAAACTCGCGCTGCTGTGCGGCTTGATCTTGCTCGATGACGGCTACGGCCAGCGTCGCGGCGCTTACATCAATGCCGCAAAACACGGTTGCTCGTGAATCTCGGGATGGATTGTTCATAGACCTCCTTGGGCGTTAAGATGGTCTCGGCTGCTGTCCCTATCCGCCCTAACGGACTCACTGGCTGCGCCGACCTTGAACATGCAGGCTCAAAAGGCCTCCGATTCTCCACGGCGTACATACAGAGGGACGGCGGCCTATCTAGCTCACAGGCTCAGATCGCTCTGGCCTAAGGACGGGGACGGCCTCTCCGCCGAAACGTGAGTCTATCCTCACGCTCAATTTCGGAAGATACAAGGACGGGGCACCCATGTCGCGCTGAATTGAAAGCCCAAAAACTTTAGGGTGGGCCACCGCCCCAGGCACCACAGGCATATCGCAGGCCGCCCCGAAGAGCGGCCTGCGATAATGCGAAAGCTCATTTTGGAGTACTTCCGGGCAGAACCTTTTCTGTCTCTGGAATGATACGAGCATCGGTACTGAACTTCTTGTAATCATGAAGAAGGGCTTCGGTCTGCCATTTTATATTTTGTTCGCCCCCTTGAGTCATGAGCGATGAACTGGTGATTTCCAACGCTTGGATCGGCACATATACTCCATCCGGTATCTTTTGCCAGTAAAAATCTCTAGTACTTCCTTTCAGTACGCGCGTCGGGGAAATAGCCGCTGGATCAAGGATGTACCCGGTCTCATCTGCGACATAGTCAACGTGTTCGCGTATGGGAAATTCGTCCGTTTTGTCGATCCAGAACTGCATCGAGGTACACAGAAAGATCCTATCTTCTGGAGTCAGCGGGTTGGCATCCCGCCTCGGTGTCAGCGTGAGCTTCGCCAGCTTCGGGTTGTCTTCCACATCCTGAAGCGTGGCTGTAAATAGTCGTTGGGGGGCAGTCGGCGGCAAGAAAAACAGTCCATATTCGCGTTCATGTCTCTTTTTCTGATCCGAATCAGAACGGCGACGTTCCATTACGGTTCTCCGATAATTTTCTTCCTCCTGCTTTGCTTCCTCGCCTTCTAACGGTTTACCGTTATGGTCTACCAGTCGCGCATAAGTCATGCCGTCAACAAAGACAACCTCCCATTTCTTGGTGTCTAACTGACTTGGCTTACCTTTCTTGCGGTCTTTTGTGTAGTAGCTCACAAGAGTTTGGTCGTCAGTGTACGTGTAATTCTCGACCTTCAACTTGTTCTGCTCGAAATTGTCGCGTACTGTGGTCCACAGAGCAAAAGGGTCTTGCTGCGCGGTAGCGCGCTCAGATAAAACCAATGTACACAGGATTGCAATCTGAATTGCGCGAATCGTCATCGCTCCCTTTAATCTCTACCAGAATAAACTGTGCTGGATGACGATCAGGTGGGGATTGGCAATATTCAGGGGTGTGCCATCCATAGTAAATTTCACTTCGACCACGTACTTCTTTCCGGCTTCGCCTGTAAATCTTCCGAGGAGCGCGTACATGTGCTTATCTGCAAATTTGCCCGCACGTATACTCGGAGCAGAACCCTTATCAACAAGACGCTTCCCATCCCATACTGTCCAATTCGCTTGAAGCAGCGGATCATTGCCGCCACAGTTCTTCTCGTCCAACGGTCCTAAAGTAACCCCCATCATACATCGCATTTGCTCGGGTGGGAGAGGCTTCTCTACCTCAACTACGATGTCATATAACTCTGCAGCAACGGAAAACTCGGGCGTTCGGACAGTGTCGACTGCAAGCGAAACGGGCATATATACATCGGAATGATTTTGCGGGAACCCCTTGTAAGCTCCGGCAAAAACACCTTTTGCGATAAACATCGCACACATTATTACACCCGCTGCTCTAAACCACTTAATCTTGGATGTCCATTTCATACGTCGGCTCCTTCTCATCTACCCTCTAGTGTCAGAATAGTGCCTAAGACAGCTGGAATATTTATCTCGCTATGGGGAATACCGGATACACCTCCGGCGTGAAGGAAGCTCTCTACTGCTCCCGCACAATTCCTAAAAATCATGTTGTATCGTCCAGGATTCACAACTCTGGCATTAATTGCTTCTTGAATTTCTGCGGCTTGTCTGGCTGTTACCGGGATTTGGTGATAAAGGGGATCCTGACCGGGATGATGCTCTTGATCGTTTTCCATATTTCCCTTTGGAAACCAGATAAGGCGCAACCACTTAGGGAAACTGGGATCAAGCGTGGAGAACCCCTGTGTATTTTTAGTATCGACACCAATACCGGTATGATGCATACCTCCAGCGCCCTTTGGGTAATCTGAAACATATACAATGTGATCTTTAGGCGCATCACTGCTAGAAGATTGGGATTGACTCGGCTGTTGGGCCTGCTGATTCTGTTGGTCCTGCCGTTCGGCCGACGCTGCGGCCGCCCCCGCAGTGTCGCCACATGCCGATGTTACGCCCTCGGCGCAGGCTTGCTCCTGTGTAGATCCATGCGAGTATATAGGCCCAAAATGGCCATCCGCATCAATCCCCGTTATCGGGTTGTTCCTGACGTATACGTAAAGATTGAAGCTCTGCGGATCGTCGAGCTTAGCGTACGGCACAGGTTCTTCCTGGGCGCTCCAGTCCGGTGACATGAACCGTCCCATTGAGCTTTCGTAGTACCTGGCCTCGAAGTAGTCGTTGCCTGATTCGGCATCCCGCTCTTTGCCGGTAAACAGGTTCTCGGTAGGTGTCGGCGTGCAGTCTTCGCCATTGCCGTAAGGCAGACTGTGGCAAGTTTGCTGAGTGTTTCCCGAGGAGTCGGTGAGAACACGTCGCGTGCCCAGCCAATCGGTGAAGTGGAAGTTCAGTGCCGCCTGGCTTCCATTCGTGCTGTACGTCGCAACGAGTTGCGCACCGGCCCACACGTTGGTGTGCTTCCAGGTCCATTGAGCTCCTCCGTTGCTCGATGTGACTTCCGTTATTTGCTGATTCCCGGAATCAAGAACGTAGGCGGTGGTGACGCTGAAATGGTTGTACGAGGTATCCGAGGGATTTGTGTCACAGGAGAGAACCTGCTGGCCGTTCACCGTGACCCATACGATCGAGATGGTGCCCTTGGCCACGCGAATGCCTTCGGCGTCATAGAGATAGCCAAAAGCGCCGCTGGATGTGTCGACAGCGCAGATGCGCCCCTCAACGTCATAGGCGTATACGTTGGAACTTGCGGATATCACGCATTGCCCCGTGCCTGAATTGTAGCTATCGCAGATGACATTGCCCGCTGCGTCGTACCTGGGCGGGTATCCGCTCTGCACCGACTGAACCTGATTCTTCGCATTGAAGGTAATGCTGGTGCTTGGCGGAACGGGTACATTGCCGGTTGGGGTACCACTGAAGCTTTCGACTTTTCGATTTCCGAAACTGTCCGGACTCCAGGACACCTGCAGATTCTGATATGGACCGGCGGTGGCTTTGGCCGCAACCAGTCGGTTCAGAGAGTCATACCCGCTGCTTCCGCCGCTCGTGACCACGCTCCACGTCCCCATGACCGAATCGTTGTAGCCGCTAACGTTGCTGGCCGTATCGTAGTTGACGGTGTAGCTGTAGACGGTAGTCGCCGGCGGTTGTGGCGTTGTTGAAGTCTCGTTGGAGTAGCCGCTCGTTCCGCTGGTGCCAACAGCCGCGACCTTGAAATAATATGTGGTTCCGTTGGTGAGCCCGGTAACAGTGTACGAGGTCCCGGTAATCCCCGTCGCGACCGGCGTTGAACTCTCCCCTCCGGAAGACGTTCCCTGATAGACGTTGTAGGATGTTGCGCCGGAAGACCCCGTCCAGGTCAAAGCTGCGGAACCGTTGCCAGCTTGGGCCGCAAGGTTTGTCGGAGGCGCGGGCGCGCCGGCGGTTACCTCGACCGCGACAGAAAGGCCGTACATGCCATACCACGAATTGCAATTCCCAGATCCATTGCAGACGCCTTCATCGAATGTCGAATTCAGCGTGTACCAGACGTTCAGAACCGGGGTAACTCCGGTAGAGACGCTTTCGTAAGGGCTACCCGATACATCGCCCGAACTCCAAACAGTCGTGCTCGACTTAAGAAGGGTCGCGGCCACTCCGACCCAATTGGCGGCGCCGCTGCCGCCACCGCCATTATCAACCTCAGCGTAAGCGTTCAGCCCGGATTGACTTCCGGATAGACAAACGGTCTCTTCAACGCCATAGCTGGAGTCGACCTCTCCACTGCTGCACTCGTTAACAGTGGGGCCGGTTTGCTGAGCGTGAGCCGAAGGGTAGCTGACGAAGCCCGAGACGATAGCGACGAGTGCAGTGATAGCAATCCGACGCAACGGTATATGTTGAATGGCGATCATCGGTCTTCTGCCTTTCCTACTGGTTGGCGGGCGCCGCGGTGGCCTGTGGTGTGAGCGTTTTCGGAGCCAGGAATTGCGTCATGAACGCTTCCAGCGCCGCGCGCTTCTGCGGAGAAAGGGCTTGCGCCAAGCTCGCCATCTCACTGCTGATATAGGCATCTCGCTGGGCGATTAGGCCACTCATTTCAGACATCTGCGTCGCTGATGGTTTCGCCGACGTCAGCGAGTTCATCAGCGGGTTTAGCGTGGCAAGTTCGGAGGCCAGGCGCTGCGCTGACGCGCGCACAGGCGCAAAATCGGCTTCGGAGAACTGCAGACGGGTCTGGAGGTCATTTTGCAGAGAACCTCCGCTTACCCCTTGAGCCGCATTTTGATCCAGGACATTGACGTAGATCAGGAAATGCCAGTAAGTGTGCGGCAAAGAAAGTGGATGGAGCTGGGGCGCTGCTGACGGCTGTGCCGCTTGCGTTTGCGCAGCCGCTGAATGCGGCAGCTGAAAAATGAGGCCCATTGATATGCAACCAACGATCAACCTTTGTCGCGTTGTCACTGTCAATCATCCTTTCTCAGTCGGTTCGGTGCTCATGGCTTAAGAGCGCTGCAAACTCAGCGTCGGGTCCGAAACCGGGCAGACGCTTCCAAACGAACTATTGCTTCGTAGCGTTTTCGCCCGTTGCACGTAACCGCGTGTCGAAGCTCTTGGTTACATTCAGGTGGTTTCCGAGCGCCCAGTTCTGGGCCGCGCCAAAAGGCGTATATCCGCTCGTGGAATTCACAGTGACGAGATTTGGCGGAAATTGAGAGGGATTCCATGAACTGCTCATGGAAGCGAGCCTCGCTACTGGATCGAATACCCGTGAAAACATGATGTTTTGCTGAGAGAGTGCGGTGGAATTGAGCCCGCTTCCGTACGCGGTCAAGTCGCCCGCCAAGTCATAGCAATAGCTCAATCCATCGGCAACTGGGAGCGACGTGCAGTTCGCAGTGGGATTTGCCGGCATCGAAGTGCTCGTGCAGTAACCGAGCACACATTGCTGCTCAGTAAGAACCCGCGCGACGGCATCGTAGGAGCCGATCACCCGCTTTGATTGATAGCCGGAACTCGGCGAAGAACTGGGAGGTGTCGAGGGGCAGCTTCCGAATTGTGTCCATTGGAAGCTGAGCAATCCGCGCCCGTTTGCAGAAGTGTCAAACACATAGCATGATGAAACTGAGCCGGCAGGCGCGTTGCCGCCGTACTGCTTTGAGACGAGCCTGTTGAGATTGTCATAGCCGTAGTTCACGGTTACGCCTCGCGCGTCTGTTTTGGCCAGCACATTGCCATTCGCATCGTAGGAGTAGCCGGTCGTTCCAGCCACATAGCTCGAGTAGGTCGTGGGACAGGATGCGGTCGTGTTTTCTGGATTCGACGCGCAAGCAAGGCGGGAGAGGCCGTCGTACGCGAAGTTGCGTGCATGCGCCGTATCGGTGCCACTGACTCCTTTTTGCGTCACTGAAAGCAGGTTGTTGAGAGCATCGTAGGAGTAGTCCGTCTCCATCGAAGGCGGATTCTGAGTCGAGCCATTCGGCTCCATAACCTCCGTAAGATTGCCGAATGAGTCGCTGGTCCGCTGCCAGTCATTGCCGCGCTCGTCTTTTGAATCTACCCACGTTCCGGATGAGACGGAACCGAGGCGGCTGTTGCAGATTTCGGAAACACCAGACGGCATTGTCGACGGGACGTCGTTATAGCACGATGTCCCAGCGCTCCCATCGGGATGTACCTGAGCAACAGTCCTGCCGAGCGCGTCGTAATAGGAAGTCGTGATTCCCCAGGTGCCTTCCGTGCAGGAGCTTGGCATTGAGCCTGGTGGTGAGCTGCACCTGGTTGGATTCGATTGCTCATAGACCTGGCCTTCGCCGTTAAAGATGGCGTCCACGTAATCTTTTCCATCTGGGTCGGTCAACTGCGTCTGGATCGTATGGCCCAAGCCGTCCATTACCGCGACGCTGATCTTCGAAGTGCTTGAGTTAATCACCTCTGTGGTCTGTACAGTCGGGTTCGGAGATGAATCGCTATAGGAGTATGATGTTCCGCCTCCATCGGGGTTACTCACTTGGGTGAGACGAAGAAGCGGATCGCCATATGTGTAATACGTCGACTTATTATTCTCGTCTGTCGAACTCGCAAGCTCGCCGCTCGGATAGTTGTAAGTGAATTTCTTCTGAAGACTCGCTCCGCCGGGAGGAGTCGGATAGTTGATTTGAGTGAGGTATGCATTTGAATTGCCGTAAGAATTCCCGCCACTCGGACTGTCGGTATATTGATAGGTCGTAGTATGGCCTGATCCCGACATGTCCGTGCAATTCCCACTGTTGCCGCATGGATCGGTTATCGACATGATCTGGCCGGTTTCGTCATAACTCAGGGTTACCTTGGGGCTCGAGCTGGGGCAACCCTGAAGACACTCGATGACGGATGTCGCATTGCCACGGGAATAGGGCGAGCTCGGCGGGTACGAATTCTCATCATGAGTCCCATTTGGCACGGTAGCAACGGCCACAGTTTGCGTTAATGCCGTGGCGCAGGCAGTCGTCTCTCCGTCGTACAGATAATCAGTCTCGGAGGAGATTATTGAACCGACTTTCTTTTGAATTCTGCATGGCCGGTTGAAAATACTGGAGGCGGCAGGAAACAGCGTCGGGCCAAATTGTTGGTAGCTGACGACGGTCTCGCGGTTCGGGTTACTTGGAGGAGTCAAATAGGTATTGTTTTGATTGGTTGTACTTTGGCATGAATAGGAAGAGTTCTGACCGTAGTCAAAGTCCTTAATATCTGTGATTTGAAAGCCAGCCCCGTAGTGGAAATATTTCGCCGAGCTGGAATTCCCCAAAGTGTCGACTTCGCAATCGAGAAGAAATGGACCTCCCCAGCCCTGTGTGACCGTCTTGAGTGTCGTCGAATTCTGGGCAGTAGAAACGCTACCCTCGACACCGACCGTGTATGTGTTGAAGAAATTCACCCCCGAAGAAAAGGTCTGTCCGACGTAGTTGTAGGTAGTAACGTAGCTGGTGTTCAGTACTTTGTCGGTCGTCGTTACTGTTGTTGTCTTGCCCGTCCATAATGTGTCATTGTTTCCCGTTCCCCACGATGTCGCGCCGTATGTAAAGGATTGCGATTGAGCTATCGTTGTGCCGTCGAAACTCACGTCGCGCTCCGTCACAGCGACCGCGTCCGTTCGAAAATCGCATGCACCTGGTGTAACGACTAGACCTGTATCACCTCCGGTGTTTGCATTAAAGTTTACATTCGAGGACAAGGGATTCTTGCCGTAAGAGTAGCGGACGAATCCACCGCTTGGGTAGGTTATTTGATAGATAAGTCCATATGTACGATCGTATGTGAAGGTGTAGCTCTTACCATTCGGAAGCGCGATGGAGCTGATCACATTCTCCGTCTGAGATCCGGTCGGTATGGGACCATTCGTCCCACAATACTGTGGAAGGATCGATTCACTCTGCGAATTCAGCGAATAGCCACTATAGGTGAAGTTCTCCCAATTGATTGTGTATGGGGCGGGGTCGCCCGAAACAGTGATTGTGCTTCCATTTTGGCCAAAATTCAGCGCGGATATTAGAGGACGTCCCAAAGTGTCCTTAACATTCAGCGAGTAAATATCCGGGGGACCCCCATTAGAACCCGTCCCGGTCGCCACGACTTGCAGATTAACGATGTTTCCGTTCCTGTCTTCGATATAGCTCGGCGGATTCCCAAAGCAATACTCCGATATTTCGCTACAGGTCGGGTCAAGACCGTTTTGCCACACATAAGTGGTGCCGTCTGGTCCTGAGATTATGGGGGTTCCATCATACGGTTCAGGGGGGTCATATGCACAGCATTGCTGAACCTGGGGGAGACCTCCCAGGACAGCTTGATAGATTCCATCGGAAGCGGTATCCCTCTCGGTCAGGCCCCCGGGAACGATGCGTCCGGCGTTATAACATGCATAGTCAAGCCCTTGACCGTACTGGTCAGCATAACCAGTGTCGACGTTGTCGTACATGTGGGCGAGGTTGAGCGCATGCTGTGAACCGTCGCTAGCAGTAAACGTATAGCCTTCCATGACCCCACACTTCATGGAAGAGTCGGGAGTGTTGCCGCCTGGTAGTTCCCCCGCCCAGTAGACGTTTAATAGGTAGGGCCTCCGGCTGAGATTCGGGACGGAGTAGGACCACGCGCCTGAATTGAATTCCGCAATTCCGCTGAACCAAGCGACGCCAACGGGCAATATATATGCAGGAGCCAAGAAAAGCGTCTGATTAGAGTTGTATTGGATCGAAAACGGAAAATTCAACTGGCGCCCCGGCGGGGTGGGGATCGCAATGCTGAGGTTGACTGCGCCGTTTTCCGGATTCACCGTCTCGCTGAGCATCTTGATGTAGTCGTGCCCGACGCCGGGAATGGGGGAAGCAACAGTATCGCTGGGCGCGATGATCTGGGCACCACAAATTGCTCCACTTAAGAAGAGCAGCCCAGCCAAGGATCCGCAAATTCTTCTCAATCCCACTTTCTCCCCTATGCAATCCCAAGCTGGGCCCACCGCCGCTTCAGCATCGCCAGCGATCAAGCCAAATGAGTCTGGTAAACAAAGAAACAACCTGCGTATCGTAAAAAGCATGATTTTCACTGGCCTTTCTTTCTGTCGATGCCGTTCGACGGCTCGAATACATGCTGAATCTTTGCGGCTCGGTCCATGCTGGGCCAATTAGGACAAGTCTGGAATCGCACGTTCCCCATTTGCCCAAGCCGAAGGGGCCACGATATCGCTGTCGTGGAAGACGCGGCGATGCCTACGAGCATGGTCGCAATCCGTTTAACAAACCCAGAGATCACACAGCTCTCCTTTGGTGTCTGCACAGTATCGGACACACGCGAAACGAATTAGCTCCGCAATGAGACCACTTAGACGACTTAGTTAAGAAAGTCCCCAAACAAACGAGTGCGCCGTGCGCGATGGTTGTTTCAGAAGTCGAGGAGCGAACGCGACAAATACGTTTTCTCCGGATTCAACCGGAAAAGTGAATTGTGGTTGGAGAGGCCCAAAATACTTACGGGACAACGTAGTTTGGTTGTCATTGTCATGTCAAGTACAAAATCGGTTTACTGCGGTTATATTTTCAGGTAATCAGGCTCGTTTACTTATTCGTTAATAGGACATACCGGTGTACTTAAGGTGCTATGTAGTGCGATCACTTGGAGATGCGCCACCATGGGTCGATGGGAGATATTGACGACGATTACAATTGCCAAACTCTGCAAAAAAGCGGCGACAACGTTTTTATCTACCGGTTTATTAAGAGTGCGGTACCTCATCTCATTGGCGATGGATGAGATGGGTTATGTAATCCACAGGTACTTTCGGTTACCGCTGCCATCCGCTGGTTGTCGTGTCGAGCCGTGAAGCATCTGGTGCAAACCCAGGTGCTCGGCCTGCAGGTCATCCTTATAAATCGGGTACTCTCAAGGGCCTTCAGCACGCCAAGCGGTTGTCGGCGTGCGACCGTGGTCGATTCTGTAGTTGTAAGATCCCCCAAGTTCAACACAGTTCAACAAACGGCAGGAACCCGGAATCGGGCCATTTAATAGCGATCGGTCGGCCTTGATCGATCTCGTCCTAAGGCTGTACTTGGATAAAAAGGTCGGCCCCAGCCAATATAGACTCCCAAAAATCGTTCGCCGACTCAGGTGTGCTTGCCAGATGCCAAAGGCTGTAAATTACGAGTGCATTTCCATCGGTTAACAACAGCCCATTCCAACTCGTAACCGAAGAAAAAGTCGGCATCCAGTTGACAGTGAAACCCACTGCGTCGCCCGAAAGAGTTCCGGCCAAGGTGCCATTGACGGAACCTGACCCGCTGCTGACAGCGCTGGAGTACGTTCCGCTAAACGATGTCCCATCAAAACTCGTAATCGTCATGGTCGAGCCCAGTTCGTTTTGCCAAATACCCTGCAAACCTGGGGTAGCGGCTTTTCCTGAGATTGAGAACGGTTTTAGCGTTTTCCGGTCAATTGACATTGGTTTCCTCGCAGGGGAATCATGGCTTGGCGGCAAGGATACCGTAACAAAACGGAAGTAGCAAACAACTCTTTCAGGTAATCAGGTGTGTTTATTCTTCCGTTAATAGGGAAACACCGTGGCACTACGGAGAGCACGTAATGCATGGGTTGGATCACGGTGTTTATGAGCAAAGAGAGCTGCTAGTTTTCGAACTGACTAGGCTCCGATGTCTCTCTCATCCCCTGTAATTTCAGCCACATATCTCATTTAGGATCGCTGGAACTCAACGCTTTGTCGACTGAAGAACTCACAGTTCGTAGTTCTTGATTCAGACCAACAGCTGTGGGCACGGAGGCCCCCTCAATTATCTTCTTCAGAGCCGGATACAGGTGGGCCTTCGAGGTCAAGGTCGGATCGGAGTACAGACTCGCCTTTGCCGGCAACAAATATGCCGGAATAGGCGAAGGCCCAGCGGGATTGCTGAGAAATGAAGGCCTGTCAGGTAGAACAAGCTTAAGGTAGATGTCGTCGCGTTGCATGAACTTAATGAATTTCGCGGCTCGCTGATAACAGTCGCCGAGGCAGCCCGTTCCAACCGCGAACGAGTCGACCCAGGAGATGGGAACAGCACCCGCATCGTCCAGGGGTAGCGCTGTGACATTCAGGTCCCCATCTGGAAAACCCTCCTTGAGGACCGAATGGAGAAGCTCTGAGTAGCCTATGAGAGCCTTCGAGCGCTTCAGCGCGAATTCTTGCCCATAAATACCGGTGAGCTCATGAAAGATTTGATCTCGGCATCTCCCCGCTGGACACATCTTTAGGACCCGAATCAAATCCGATTCTAGGCTTGTGTCCGGTGGGTCGATATGGTTCTTAACCTCAGACCAATCTTTGTATTTGGCGTAGGCAGCACCCAGATAAAACTCTCCGAGCGTCAGCCTTCCTTTCAGGTCCACTAAGAGTTTGAACGTGGGATCTGAACCAACAAATCCCTCGAGATCCTTGAGCGTGCTGATATTTCCTGAGGGTACATGATCTCTGCTATAGAAAAGGAAATCCCCGCAGACCCAGTGCGCTGAGCCATAACGTACCCCGTTGAGCATTGATCCGGCATAAGCGTTCTTCAGGAGTTCATTCTGGGGCAGCAGAATGTCGTCTTGAAGCGGTTGAATCTTCTTCGCCTGCACAAAGTCCGCTAAGAACACTGAATCCAACTCGTAAACGTCGGTTTGAACATCCCCTATATAGGTCGGATCAACCTTACCCGGTTCAGGAGGTGCGTAATAGTTGTCGCTCAGATCCAACACTTTCAGGTCGATATTGGGATTCTCAGCTTCGAAGAGACGTTTGACTGTCTCGGCGGCGTATGTGAACTCTGGGATAAAAGGGTAGAGCACTACGCGGAGTTGAGCCCGTCGGGATGGTTGCAACTCCGGCGACTGAGATGACGCCGGTTGGCCCAAGATCAATAGGCCTGCTGAAAGAATTACGAGAAGAGTACCTCTGCCTCGTACGCGAAACATATTGTCCTCCTTAGATACTGGAGACCCACGCGAATCGGACGATTATAACTGCAGCATGGCGTGTAGGGCAATCTTCGCCGGGCTTCTCATTGCGAAGTTGTTCTCGTGTTAGTCAGCAAGATGATTCGGCGATAAGTAAGGTCCGCCCGATCCGGGCATCCGTGATCCTGTGCTTCATCTGGCGGCTTACTGAATGCCCTCGATTTCCCTCAGCACAGTAAAGCCTTCAAGGATTGCCCCAGCATTACGGAGGTAATCGGTCCAGAAGGTCCGCAGGCTTTGCCAATAGGCCATCGATTTTCCGGCTCCGTCCGCTCCAGCCACATAAACTTCGACATTGCGGAGACCAGGCATCTCGCCACAATTGTTTACTATCTTTTGGAACCCCGGCACGAGATTCGCGCGCTCAAGATCAAGGCAGGGTGCGCTCTCGCGCATGTCGGAGAAGACGACGAGCTCATTCCGGCCAAGGCCAGGTTGCTGAGCGAAGAGTTGGCTCGCAAGCTCAAGCGCGCCAAAGATGTCGGTTTGCTGGAAATTTGGGCTAAGATGGGCGGTGCGCAGCGTCCAAGCGCGCACGATTTGGCCCCGAGCCGCATTCAGCCGTTCCCTAAAGTAGCCGGACTCATTCGGGATGCGGGCCGACATCAATATATAGGGCGCGGCGAAGCTATGGTCGGTAATGCCAATGACTGTGAGCCGGGAACCGGCAGGGGTTTGCGCGAGAAGCCGGGTCACTCCGTCGACGTCCTTTTGAAAATTGCTCTGGCCGTCTGGACCGGCGACTGCGACGGAGCGGGTGAGATCAATCGCAATCACCAGATTGAGACGATCTTCGGCGCGAGCCCGAGGGGCGGCGAGAACCAGAAAGGCAAAGATTGCTATCAATAGCTTTGTCATGGCGCTACGCGTTGCGTTGAGGAGCATGGCGCGGTAGAAATCCCGCCAGAAACACGCGGCGAAGATGTCGGGGGCATTGCGAAGGATAGTTATCTCACTTGCAATCTCGGCCATGCGCCAGCGGATCTCAATCAAATCACGCCGAAGCCGCGCCCAATCTTCGGAGTTGTCGGGACTCGAGTGCCACGCCTCGTGCAGGACGAGACCGCCGCCCGTCTCCGTGGCGAATGCCATGAGGAGCAGGGCCGCACAAAGCAGAACCGTGGCCCGGTCATAGAATGTATTGGGCGAGGCAGGCTGGGTCTCTGCGCCGTCGATTACCACGGCGGATGTTTCACTTTCGCGAATTTGTTGAGCGAGGAGGTCGCCTCGGATGAGCGCAAGCAGCATCAAGCTTGCGAGCGACGCAATTGCCGCAATACCCGTCAGAACCTTGAGTGTCCTCTCCATGCCCGGGTATTCAATCAACCGGTCGACGAGAAACGGCGTGAGCACGGCCATCCCTCCAGAGATTAGCCAGCTCATCCAGCCCAGCTGAAAGGGCGCAAAAGAGAGTAGGGTGCTGAAGAAGCCAGTGACGGCGAGGATCACTACGACCGTCCAGTAGTAAAGCCGCCTCCAAAACAGCCGCCGACGATCGCCGGGCGGCGGAGCCATCGCAAGCCGATCCGCGATGCTTCTCTCCTCGGAAAGACGGATAGCGCCTTCGGCCTGCAGGCGAATGATTGCGGACTCATTCACGAGCGTGATACGCCGCGCTTCATAGGTGCAGATGCGCTCTGCATCCGTGACCAGCTTATCGACGCCCTGGCCGCCTACCTGCTCGGCTACCGACTCCACGTCCACTCCGCGACTGATCATGATTGCCCTCCATCGAAACGCGAGAATTCGAATAAGAAAAACAGGAGTCAGCATGATGCGGGCTCCTGTGGTTGAAAGGTTATGTTGATTCGAGGATCTTCTTCGCCTGCTGGAGCTTTGAGAGTTCGCGCTCCTCGCGGGTGAGATCCTCGCGCAATTCGGAGACTTTCTCTTCCTGCTTGCGGATCTGATCGAGGACAACCTCAACGGGCGTTTTCTTGATCCAGGGCCTCCTCGTGCTGGTTGTGGCTTGTGCGGCCGGGGTGGATACAGCCGTTGTCTTTCGTGTCGTCGTGCCGACTGCTTTTGTTGCTGTCATAGCGCCTCCTTGTGCGTATGGGTTAGTTGTGAAGGTGCAAGGCTCCTACCGAAGCAGGAGCAGGAAGGCGCGCATGGTTTCGATCTGGCGTTCGATGCCGTCGAGCCCGCCAAGTGCGGCAAGATGGCCTCCGGCATCGAGATCGTCTGCGACCGTTGCGAGCCGCGCCAGAAGTTTTCCGTTTATCTCCGTGGCTCGTGCGATGATGCGCACGCGAAGCGCCTTGTCGAGATCATGTGGCCAGGGGTGAAGATTGGTTTCTGTCATCGGATTGCTGCTCCGTCTGGGTTGTCGGGTTATTGTCGTGGGGAGGCGCAGATGCTTCCCCGGCGGATTGAAGAGCGCGGACCTTTTCCGCGTGCCACGCGTCAAGACGAGAGATTGCGTCGCAAAGCGTGGGCATTTCCACATGCGTGTAGATCGAATGAACGTCCCCGCCGCGGCTGTGGCCCATGAGTTCCTTGCGGATGTCGGCAATGACGCCAATACCCGCGAGGCGCGAATTGAAGGAGTGACGTAGGTCGTGAAAGCGGTATTTGGAGATGCCCGCACGGCGGAGCGCACCTGCCCACCCGGTTTTGATCCGCCGGAGTGGCTGTCCTTCGTAGGTGAAGATCACCCCTGAGGCTTGACGCATTCCGGCAAGCATCTCCGATAAACGTCCGGTCAAAGGAATCAGCCGGTGTTCGCCTTCAGCAGTCTTCGAATGGGTTACGGAAAGGAGGTTGCGGTCGAAGTCAACGTCCTCCCACAGTTGGCTCAGGAGTTCGCCACGGCGCATTCCGGTATCGAGTGCCGCGATGACGATGGGCCTGAGATGCGCGGAGCAGGTTGCAAGGAGTTTCAGTTCGTCTGCGACAGAGATCACCGGACGCCGCTTACCACGTTCCCGGACCATCCGGATACGAGCGATGGGATTCGTGAGAATGAAGCCTTCGTCAGCTGCCCAGAAGAGCAAATGGCGAATGACTTCAATGTCCCGGTTGATGGTGGTTTCAGAGAGCCGCTTTGGGGCTTCTTCGTTCTGCCCTCTAAGATGTTCGGCATGACGATGCTTGCGGTAGCGCGCGATGTCATTTTTCGTGATCCGTGCGATTGGCGTATCCGAGAAAAATGGCAGGAACTGTTTCGCGCGGTCCCGGTGATGCGGCTTGACCTCCCCCTCGGCGAGGAATCTCGCATAGAGCTCGCTAAGGGGCATGTCGGGTTTGAGATCTTGGATATGGAAGCGCTTGGCGTGCAATTCGTCACGCCAACGCTGCTCCAGCGTTTCGGCCTGGCGGCGATTCGTCGTCTCAAGCGAGCGCATACGACGCACGCCGTCGATCCAAAGGGCCGACCAGTACACGTTGCCTCGCTTGTAGAGACTCATAATCATCCTCCTTTCCTTTGTTGTTGAAGAATCCATGCAATGACCTGATCGCGGAAGAACACGAGCTTGCCGTTCGAACCGGCCCGGAAGTAGGGCAATCCGGCAGGAATGTGACGCTGGCGGATGGTCCACGCCGAGCAGCCGATCATCCGGGCGACGTCGCGGATTGAGAGCGGCAGACCCAAAGGACTGCATCCGGCGGCTTTGATCGTTTGCCTGTTTGCGCCTTGAGGCTGCGGGTAATGCCTCGGGTAGCTCTGCCCTAGGCCGGTCGGCGGAATCACCTGTATTGCCAAGGGATTCGCGTCCGATGCCAAACCTGACATGTATCTCTTCGAGCTAGTCGTCATCGTTCCTCCTCTTGCGTTTCACGCCGCTGCGAATGATGTCCTGGAGCCAGTCCGGAAGCTTCGACCAGACGAGCCAGAGGCCGACGAGAAGCAGTCCGATGCAAACGATTGCCTGCTGGAATTGCGTGGTCTTGGCGATAGCGATCAGGGACGAAAGGGTCAAATACAGGAGCAGGAGTCCGAGACCGAGCCGAACAAGGATGGCAAGGAGCTTCCACATGGCAGGCACCTTCGGTTGAGGCGTCGAGAGTTCGCGGCTGCCGCACTTCGAGCACACGTCGGCAGAGCGCGGATTGGGATGGAGGCGCGGGCAGAGCTTTACGTCGTAGCTGCGCCCGCAATGGTTGCAGAAGGCCGGCTCACCGGGCGTGATATGGCCGCAGTTGTAGCAGTAGTTCATGGCAGTTGCTCAAAAAGAGATTCGGGTTGATTGCCGACCGGCCTGAGCCAGACGGGAGCGAAGAACCTATTGCGTGCGTCTTCTAGTGTGCTGAATCGGAAGATTTTCTCGGTCGTGGCCGCAACGGTTTTCCGGATGGATTGAAGGCGGCGCTCGGAATGCGCGATGACGAGGACGCGAAAGCGATCCTGGCCGAACGTGCGCAGAAAGGCGCCCGAGAGCGCAAGCTGGAGATACTTCCGCGCCTTTTCCTTCCAGATTTTAAGACCCTCGGTCCCCAGGTCTACTTCGACAAAGGCTGCCGTCGTCCCGGTTAGACCAACAAACTCGACATAGCCATCGGGGATCAGCCTCAGTTCCGGTGCAACCGATTCGTAGAAGGCCATCCAACGGTGGAACGTAATGCCTTCGAGAAGAACCTTCCCGAGCTTTACCGCGCAGTAGATCGAGTTGAGCGCCAACTGGTGTTCTACGAAGGCATCGGCAACGAGCATTGCGCCTTGCGGACGACGAGGGCCGCGTAGTGGAACGTCCACCAGTTGCGCGCCTTTTTCCGAGACCGCATAGAGCGCCTTTCTTCCGCCGCCCGAACCAAGGAAGAATCTCCGGAGAAGTCCGGCGCGTGTCAGCTTCAGGAGCCTCGCGTTCACTCGCGTGATCGAGCCGAATCCGGCAACGAGCCTGATTTGTTCACGGTCAGCGACACGCAGGACCGACAGCTCCTTCAGGAACTCGCGGTCTCTCGGTTGCAGAATCATGCGCTCAGTCCCAGCCATGGAGTACCTCGTCAGTGGTTTTATGGAGTGCCGCATGCCGCTCCCCGATTTCCCGCTCAATCTCCGCGCGGGGTCGCGCAGCCTGGGCGCGGACGCGCTTCAGCAAATCGGCGTAGCTGCATTTCGGGTCCGCCACGGTATGCGCGGCGACTTCTGTCCAGCGCTCCCCGCCGGACTTCCCGATGAAATGGCGCTGCGGCAGGTTCTTGAGCCGCTCGGCGAGAGACTTACCGCCGTCTAGCGCTTGCGCGACCGTCGTTGCATCGGCGGACGAGAGCTGGAAGAACATGTGGGTTCCGACCGAGAGAATCGCCGCGCGCATCGGGGCAGGGTACTGGTCGAGGAATTGATTGGCTGAGACAACTGAGACGCCGAACTTGCGAGCTTCAGACAGCACTGTCTCGATGCCGCTGTCGAACGCGACAAGATTCTGGATTTCATCGGCGTAGATGGTGAAGAGCGAGCGCCGCTCACGGGTGAACAGGGCATTCTTGAGGACCGTGAAGAGCAGGCTCGCGAGTGTGAGTGCCTGTGCGCCGAGCCTCCCTTTATCCAGGTCAGCGATGACCCAATAGCCGCGATCCATTGCTTCGCGCATCGAGAAGGTTGAGCTCCGCTGGCCTACGATGTGGCGGAAGTTCGGATCTGCGGTGAAAGCCGAAGTCTTGTTGAGGATCGGTTCGCGCATGACGGCTCGCATCGGCTCGCTCGCCTGCCCATAGCGCGTTTCAAAGTACTGCCGGACTTCGGCATTTTGTACCCTCTTGAGGCAGGCCGCACGGAATCCCGAGTTAGTAAGCAGCGGGTCAAGTTCGAGCAACGTCAAGCCGTTCGCGGCCAGCACGAAGAGCGAATTGCGGAGGAGTTCATCGGTCCGGGCGCCGAAGTGATCGAGGCTCCAACGCTGCTTTAGGATCGCGGCGAACTCGACGATGCGGACGAAGTCCGGCGATTCCTGCTCGAGGGGATTAAATCCCACTGAAACCTCGCGATCTGCGGGAGCAATGAACACCACGCGGTCGCTCAGATGGCGTTCGAGCTTCTGTTCCCGTTCGGCGATGGTCCGCAAAAGGAATGGCGTCGCGTCACCGTGAAGGTCGAACCAGATGAATCCCCGACCGGCGGCGATGTCCTGCTGCGCCATGAAACGAAGGAGTGAACTCTTTCCGCTTCCGGTTTTGCCGAGCACGGCGACGTGGGTGGTGCGCCGTGCGCAACTGAGCGTATATGGGCGGCGCGAAACCGCGTCATCGACAACCTGGGAACCGAGCGAAAGTCCAGCGGTCTCCTTGCCGGAGTTGCTGTGCTTGTCGCGCAGGCGGTTCCAGATGGAACTGACGAGATGTTCGAGGAATTGGATCACGCGATGAGTATTTAGGTGGGAACGTCAAAATCGGTAACAAGTCCCTACACCGGCCCAATCAAAAGCCATAGGATTCAACAAGTTGCTCGGAGAAACTTCCCCAAACAAAATGTTTGACAAGGATTTGGCGGGGCTCTAGAAGTTCGTGATGAGCACTTCGCGGTAGCGGCGACCAGCAACTTTCTGTGCAGTGTAGGAAAGCTCAATCTCCCGGAACTTGAACGGCTTGAAGATTCTGCGCACTTCGGGAACGTCGTTCAGCGAGAGCACGAACTTTCCCTTCAGTTTCCCGAGGCGCCCAGCCATCTTCTCGAAGTCGGCGGTCGTGAGATTGTGACGGTACAGTTTGAGGCCGAAATAGGGCGGGTCGAGGTAGAAGAGAGTCCAGGGGCGATCAAATCGCTCGAGCACTTTCTCATACGGCAGGCATTCGAGCTGTACCCGCGCGAGACGCTTGCTGGTCTCTTCGATGATCTCTGGGAGACGCTCAGGATTCAGTCCGGGTGGTTGCGCGACGTTGCATTTGTAGCTCAAGCTGCGGATCAACCCCGCGTAGCTGTTCTTCAGGAGATACAGGTGACGCGCTGCACGCTGGATGTCGGTCAGTGTCACCGGATCGGTTGCCTTCAACACTTCATGCCACTTGCGGCTGACAATGAGGAAGCGCATATAACGGAGCAACTCCTCGTAATGCTGCTGACAGACACGAAAGAAGTTGACCATTTCACCGTCGAGATCGTTCAACACCTCGACTTTGGACGGTTCTTTGTGGAAGAAGACCTGCGCGCCGCCCATGAAAGGCTCGACGTACGTGGTGTGTTTGGGGAAGATCGCGATGATTTTCTTCGCAATCACGCGCTTACCGCCGATGTAAGGCAACGGTCCGATCATGTCTGGTTGTGGCGTAGTTTGCAGGTATCGCGGGATAGCGCTTCGATTCGACCTTTTATAGATCGAAGCGTCCACTCATCCTACGCGGGAGGAGGAGAAAGAAAAGGGGTCAAAATTGGCGCCATAGGACAATGACCTGTGAATGGCGGCGGATCCTTCGATTCTCCGCCGTGCAGAGGACTTAAAATTCGCAGGCCGTGAGGCCCTGAGGGTTCAAGTCCCCCTACGGGTACCAATTAAATCAATAGATTGCGGGCGTTCATCATATGGTAAATAGCAGGTTTTTTGCGAGATTCGCGGATTAGAATCCGCAGTCTTTAACGAGATTTTGAGCGTCGGCTGATTGGCAACCGGCCTCAGCCGTCCGTCCACAACTTCGATGGGCGCGTTGGCATGTTGTCGTCAGCCGCCGATCATACCTAGGCAGATCGGCGGACACTTGCCGGCTTCTCGTTACTTGAGACACCATGGGCGAGTCGATGACAGTACGCCAACGGTGTCTATTTTAGCCGGGAGAATGAACCTTCGTAGCCGTTCTAATCGGGTAGCCAGATGATCATGACATCTAATCCTTCGATGCGTAGGAGTCAACTGTCAATGACGCTCGCGTCGCCCCACAGAGAAGAGGCCGCGAGTCTGTTGCGGATAGTACCCCGGCTTGTATGGGAGAGCGTTGCCAGCCAGTCCTCTTGGAGCTTTCTTCAGGTATCATGGGTCGCAACGTAAACTACCTCCAGCACGAGGCGGACCTTCAAGCCAATCTAAGAGAATTGGCCGTCTAATCGAGAAGAAGGAAAAAGAATGGTGTCCCGCTACGACATCTTCGTCTGCTACTCTCGCGTCACCGATGATCGGGTGCGGTCTCTGGTTGACCTGCTACGCGCGAGCGGCTATCGCGTCTTCTATGACCAAACGGAGATTCGCGTAGGCGACAAGTGGAAGGAACGGCTGGACCATGCGGTGGCCTCAAGCCGCGTACTTGTTCTTTGCTGGTCCCGTGAAGCGGATGCGTCGGGATACGTCCACTTCGAACTTTCCCGTGCCGAGGGCCTCAATAAGCCCGTACTGCCTTGGCTCATGGACTCAACAGAGCTCCCCAAGCTGATGGAAATTCAGGGAATCACACAGCAGGACCCCGCCGAAGTTTTTGCGCGGCTCAAGCCCCGGCTCGGCCTCAAACTGCGCTGGCTGCGGCTGATTCAGACGGTAGTTCTAATGCTCGTCTTTGCTGCGGCTTTCGCAGGCTACCGCTACACCCACCGCCCGTGGGTGTTCACGGGCGTCGTCCGCTCAACTGCCGACGAGTCGCCTTTGTCCGGTGTCACCGTCGAAGTGACCACGCCCGACGACCGCCGCCTCGAGGCCTTCACCCAGTCCGACGGCCACTACTCGATCTCTATCCCTCTGCCCAAACCCGCCTCTGTCGATGTACTCTTCCGAAAGTCCGGATTCTACTCTGACCACGAGACCGCCGTAACAACCGCGCAGGACTACATCATGTACCTGAGTCCCTCGCAATAGAACCGGCTGTCGGAAGGCATGAAAATCGGTGCAGCTTGTGCGAGAATCCCCATTTGCCGGGGTGTGATACGTCAGCCCCAGTGGCCGCTTTTAGAAACCTAGGCATGTCGTACTTGGTCGACCTAATGCTAAAATTGCAACCTCATTCAATTTGGAAACGCGCCCGCCGCTAGAAAGGCCAATTCCATGGAGGCCAAAGATATCTTTCTCAGCTACTCCCGCCGTGATAACACGGAACACCTACCGGCTTTCAAGGGCCGAGCCTCAAATCCGCCACTCTCGAGATTGACGAGAAGAACTACGGTTGAATCGAGAAATGAGGTCGGTGCGAGATGCGGACTTTACTTGTATTTGGTCTAGCAGTTTCTGTTGGGATCGTTGCGCAAGGGCAACAAACGCTCCTGTTGCCCATCACGGTTGTCGACGCTCATTTATCGCCGGCTAAGCCGGTTCGGCATGTCCGAGTGCAAATTGGAATGCTTAGCGGTGCGGTTGCCATCTCTCACAGCAAGCTCCTCACGAATGACAAAGGCGATCTTTCCGCTCCAATTGATACCGAGACGTTAGGCAGTGCCAAACTCCTCGTTTCTATCGAGCCGGGCGATGCACCGGGGTTGGTGATCTGGGAACCTGCCGGAGGCATCGTCGAGACGCTGCCTCCGGAGCTGACCGTTAAGCTATTGCCAAGAGGCTCTCCAGCACTCCTCGGTCCGGCGCAGATTGAAGCACTGCTCTTCAAATTCACACAGACCAGTAACTCACTGCGAATACGGAATGCCGTGCTCCAAAACAAGCTTAGCCAGGCAGAAGCGAAGCTCGAAGCGGACAGCCAAGCAAGACGGGCTCTCGATGAGGCGCAAGCTGACTGGGCACAGGAGTACGGGTTTACTTTCTCCGAGATCAAGGAGAAAGTTGCCGATTGGGCTGATCAAGTTCATGCACAGGAAGAGAAGGCAACCCTTCGGCAGAAAATGCTTGGGGCCTTCGCACGTGGCGACTACGCTGAGACTGTCCGCCTCGTGGAGCAAGGTGAGGCAGATGCCGACAATGGGATCGACAGCGACGAAAGAACCTATCTGAAAACCCTGCGGAAGAGCCTCCAATACCGCCTCGAATTGACCGAAACTGAGATCAAGGCACAGCAGGCACAGTCGCGTTTCGAGTCCGCTGCGGCCGCCGCTGAATACGGAGTCTCGCGAGTAAAGGCCAAGCTAGATCGATATCCCGCGGACAAGGAACTTCGCTCGATCTGGATGAGCGCGGCGCTCGATGCCGCGGACGCAGACGGGCGCGAGGCAGCCGTCGCGGAAGGCAGAGAGGTTCGAGTCTTTCTGGAGAAGTCGATTTCGACGTGCTTTGAAGTCCTGGCTAGGATACAGCTACCTGAAGATCGAGGAGCCTGGGCCAGGGCCCAGATGAGTCTTGGCACGGCCTATCTCTACCAGGCCGGATCGTCGACAGGGGATGAAGCCAAGAATCTCGTCGCCAGAGCAATTGAGGCGTACAGCCATGCACTTGAGGTCTATAACAAGGCCGAACTGCCTCAGAACTGGGCGGGTGCACAAGAAAATCTCGGTGCTGCTTACGTCCTTGAAGCCACTTGGTCGACCGGAGACGAAGCCAACAAACTCTCTGCTAGTGCTGTCGAGGCCAACAACCATGCACTCGAGGTCTTCACGAAGGCCGATTCACCGCAAGGCTGGGCAAACACGCAGATAAACCTCGGTTTTGCCTACCTATGCCGGGCTCAGTGGTCGCCAGGTGACGAATCCAAAAGGCTCTTTGCGAGTGCCGTCGAATCGTTTAACCATGCACTCGAGGTCTTCACTATGGCCGAACTACCGCAAAAATGGGCGAGAGTGCAACAGGGACTCGGCAACGCCTACAGCGGGCAAGGACATCGGTCGACTGGGGACGAAGCCAAGAAGCTCTTTGCCAGCGCCGAAGAGGCCTACAATCATGCACTTGAGGTCTTCACGAGAGGCGATTTTCCACAGGACTGGGCAAGAACGCAGATGAGTCTCGGCATTGCCTACCTCTACCGGGGCGAGTGGTCCCTGGGGGACGATTCCAAGAAATCCCTCGCCAGGGCAGTCGAGGCCTTCACCGATTCACTCGAGGTTTTCAACAAAGCCGACTTGCCGCAGGACTGGGCACTTACGCAGATGAATCTGGGTATTGCTTATTTTGGCCAAGGCGAACGGTCGACAGGAGAGGAGGCCAAGAAGCTCTTCTCTAGCGCCGTCGAGGCCTACTGCCATGCACTGGAAATCTTGACCAAGGCCGACCAACCGCAGAACTGGGCAAATACGCAAATGAATCTTGGTATTGTTTACGACAATGAGGGGAAGCAGTCGACAGGGGGCGAGGCCAAAACGCTCTTCGCCAACGCCGTCGAGGCCTATAGCCATGGACTTGAGATCTTCACCAAGGCTGACCTGCCACAGGACTGGGCAATAGCGCAACAGAATCTCGGCACTGGCTACCTTGACAACGGCTTGCTCTCCAAAGGAGAAGAAGCCAAGGAACTCTTCGCCAAGGCTGTCGAGGCTTACATCCATTCGTTAGAAGTCTTCACCAAGGCCGATCTGCCGCAGGACTGGGTAATCACTCAAAACGATCTCGGTACTGCCTACGTCGGACAGGGCCGGTTGTCAACAGGAGAAGAGGCCCGTGAATTCTTCAAGAAGGGCGTCGAGGCCTACCAGCGTGCGTTAGAGGTCTATACGAAACAAGACAGGCCGCGGGAAGCCGCGTACCTCGTTCAAGCACTCGCTGTGATCTATCATGAGAATCTTATGGATTTTCCACGGGCTCGATCGAACACTGAATTGCTCGCGAAGCTTCAACCCGCCCTTCCTGAATTGCACTCAAATCTGATGGAATCCTACTTGACAGATTCGTCCTATTCACTGTGTTTGAACCAAGCTTCATTTGTGAAGGGCGATCTGCACAGCCTAGAATCAATTGCTTCGAGTCTTCTTTTGGCAACCTGTCTTTGGGGAAGTGGAAGTCGTACGGAAGCGGTCCATGATTTATCTCGGCTTGAAGGCAAAGGAAGCCTGTTAGATGGTGAACAGGGTTGGACTACTCGAGGCGACCGCTTTTTCCTTGCTCAATCTCCAGCTTTCGGTGATGGACGAGATGAATGGGTCGCCATCTATGCTGCATTAGAGGATCATTCTGCCGAGGAGTGGAATCGGGCTGTTCTGGCTCTTGAAGTTGCCTTGAATAAGGCGATGAAGGAACAGAAGTAGTGACACGCCTCCCACCCTCCCTGCATGGCTGGCGGCCCAAGCTGGGTCGCATCGCGCACTCCCGCCCAGGGCGTCACTTTCGACGCTACCCTAAAGCGATTGCCGTCCGAAATCGGCCCCGCATAGGGAATGCCCTTAAAAGCCAGCGTGCCACGGCTGTGGCCGCCGCGGATTCTTCCGCTGCCGATCTCCACCTCCACGAAAGGACCAACGGTCTGGGTGGGCCGCGCAAGTTTTCAAGAAACGACGGCGGTCATAGGACTGGGCCACGAATCTCTTCCGGAGAATTCCTGACGCTCTAATCGCAGAGGGTTTTATTGATTGCAATTGTATGCCCAAAGGGAATGGAAGGACTCGCGATTGAAGGACGACCGAAACCGTGCCGGTCAAATTACTCAAAGATCTCGATTTGTACCGCAAACGCAGAATATATCCCCATAAACGCCCCAGTGTCCGGGAGCGATTCTGGAATGATGCCAAAACGCACTCATCGAGGAGCGGTGGAGAAGTCCCGCAGGTCCGTATTTCGGGCGCATTGCCGGCAAACGGGATATTTGCGCCGCTGAGGCAGTAGAGCGTTCCAGAAAAGGCCTGCCTGGACGGTTTCTGGGCCACCGCGAAAATCCGACCCTGCCAGGGGAAACTTTCACACTGACTTGTACATTTTCACAGTTCCTCAAAATAACATGCCTTATTTGCTCTATGTTACGAGCAACGGCAGTGCACTTGACGTTATCTGTCAGTAACGCATAATGAGAATTGCGAAGTCCAGATTAGGAAGGAACTAGCGGTGCTTGCGATTGCGAGACTGCAAGAGAGAGGCGTCTCAGAGTTTAGATCCAAGACCCTCTAACTGTGACGGAACGTCGAATCCGTCAATCAAAATAGAAAAAATCAGATGAACAAACCACAAGAAATGTCGCTGGCGGAGTGGAAGGAAATGATGCAGCTGCCCGAAGTAAGGGAGGCGTGGGGATTAGAGGTCGATGAGACTCCAGAACAATTTGCAGATATGGCCTACGGGGTCAAATTCAATTTTTCACCGGGCATCGCTCCCGGATACATCGGCGACTTGTATATTTTGCAGGGCGATGCACTTGGCGAGCCGATGACGTTTATTCGCGAGAGAGGCCTTTTGAAGTTGGTTGATTGATTTTTCCAGCCTTCGCCTTCAATTTGTCCTGACGGGACGAAGGAGAAGGGCCGTTCGTCCTTTCCGAGCACGGGGCGTGAAGCCGCAACCGAAAGGGTGAAGTTGCGTCCCAGCCATCTTCGCTCCTCGACTGGCTGGCACCCGTCGAACGGCCCAGTGTCAGCATACGAAACCATTTGTTCGAAACAAGGCGTCACTTCTTGCACGTCGCGACAGTCGAATGAGGACGCGAAAAGAGCAATGATGCCCGATGAGGCAAAGGCTCATTTCTAGGATGCGAGCCTTGACGCGTTCACTCCCGAGGATCATCTCGACCACGCGATCTTCCGGCTGATCAGCGCTTATCCTTCGATGGCGACCACCGGCTCATTCATTTTCGACGCGTCCGGCGAGGGACATTTTGCCTTCGCCCTAGCATCCCACCGATACGTCGGCGTTGTTGTCCAGCGCAAGAATTGCCGCCTTTGCAGGTTTCATGTGGGGGTTAAGATGGCTGTACGACGCGGGTGTCGTACCCAATGTCTAAGCACACCAACGAGCCGAAGATCCCAATCGTTTGGGAGCACATCGAAGATCCACGCGACCAGGATTTGCTACGCCAAGCGATTCGATTGATTCTCAGAGACAAACAGGATCGGCCGGCCCCATCGCTCTTTGACAAGAAGTCACAACAGGAGCTTAATGAAGGGACTCCTGTCGAGAGCAATTAACCCATACCACCTCACACATGCAAACCAATCAGGAGCGGCTCAGAGTAGCCCTCTATGTCCGGGTTTCGAGCGAAGAGCAAAAACAGGGACACACAATAGATTCGCAGATTGCAGAGTTGCGTCAGTTTGCAACGCAGCGGGAATGGCCAGTTGTCGAAGTCTATACCGACGAGGCATGGAGTGGGGCGGCCCTCGCGCGGCCGGCACTCGACAGACTTCGTGACGACGCCCACAAAGAGCTTTTCGATGCGGTTCTCATCAATGACGTGGACCGTCTTGCACGGGACGTAACGCACCTCGGAATCATCAAGCGCGATCTTGAGCAATCCGGCGTTCGAGTCATCTTCCGCAAGATTCCTTCTGAAAACAGCCCAACGCACAATCTCCTCGTGAACATTCTTGGAAGCTTCGCCGAGTTCGAGCGCGAAATGATTATGGATCGCACCCGTCGTGGCAGGCGGCATAAGGTCGAGACCCGCCAGCAGTTTATAGGAGCGCTTGCGCCCTATGGGTATCGATATATCCCGGCCACGCCAAACGAATCCACAGGCGAGCTCTTAATAAACCCGGAGGAAGCCCTGATTGTGCGCAGGATGTTCGATTGGGTAGCCACGGAAGGCCTCGCTGCAAACGAGGTCACCTTACGTCTTACCCGTGAGGGCGCCAGGCCGCGTAAAGGAGGAAAAACTTGGCAGAAATCGAGTGTTTTGCGCATCCTGCACGGTACGATCTACACCGGCACCTGGTATTACAACAAGCATCAATTGAGTTTTCGGCGGATGGTGGTCCCAGGCGTCGAGCCCACAGGAAAAAAGACAAGCCTTCGCGTTCGTTCGCGCGAAGAATGGATCCCCGTCAAACTGCCGGACGACTTGAAAATTCTTTCCGACGAACAGTGGCAGCGGGTACAAGAACAACTCAACCGCAACCGATCCTTTTCGCGGCGGAATTCCAAGCATGAATACTTGTTATCTGGACTTGTACGATGCGGGGGATGTCAGAGTTCGTACTGTGGAAACCCGTCTCACGGCAGGTTCCATTATCGGTGCCTGAAGCGCTGCAAGCGTCTGCCGCAAATTTCTGAAAGTACGTTGGACAATTCGGTATGGCGTGCCCTAGAAAATGCCCTCAACAATCCGGAGATGTTGATGCGAGCGATCGAGGGGATCACACATCCAGCGACTTCTGACGTTAATGTTGGATCACAACTTCAATCCGCCTTGGACGGAATCAATAATGAGGAATCACGCATCCTCGAAGCCTACCGCCTCAGCGTCATCACGCCCGAGCAACTTGCTCGCGAATTGGAATCTCTTGCGGGACGTAGAAAAGTGCTCGAAAAGCAGCAAAGCGAATTCGTCCAGCCGAGTCAGACCGATCGATCAGTTCAAGTGTCGGTGGAAGATTACTGCAACGAAGTTCGAAGACGGATAGTCAATTTGACCTTTGAAACCAAGCGCAACGTTCTCCGCTTGCTTGTACGGCACATCGTCTTTGAGGGTGCCCAAGTGAGAATTTCTGGTGTCATTCCACTGGCGGCCTCAGGCGGTGTTGCGACCACAGGAGTAGGTCCCTGTGGGCGCAATACCGCCCTGACCGCCAATTTCACAGTTTGCGGGCCAATTCTAAGGGATCTTGAAGCTACACACGCCGCAAGTCGGGCCAATTTGACTAAAGCGAACGATGCCCTTCGATTACGACGTAACCGTAAGCAAAAGGCACCGTAGGCGCTCGACAGCAATCCTCGACGTCTTCCACGGATCTTTTGCGATGTAAATGGTAGCTCGGAGTCGAGCGTAGTGGGCTCGAACGGCATCCACACCAATTCAGAGGAAATCCACATCCCAACGCCCTAGGATTTGCGGTGATCGCACACTCCATCATGAACTCTGTGGAGAACTTCGCGTCCTTGCTCTGCACACTGGCCCTCTATGCACGAATTACCGCCTTGTTCAGGGCTAATAGCTTGCTAAACTTAAGCCAAAGTCGATAAACGAACCTTCAAAATACGAATGACATCGAGTTCGGTAGGGACCTATCTTCGTTTCCTCCGGAGGAAAAGCGGCCTGAGCCAGAGAGAGTTAGCGCGAATTCTAGGCACTGTCACAGGGGGCCAAATCTCACGACACGAGCGCTCTGTATCTCCTCCTACCCTGATTGCTGCATTTGGATATCAGGTCGTGTTCCAAAAACCCGTCTCCGAGATATTTCCGGGCCTCTTTCACACGATCGAATCCGGAGTGGTCGAACGCATAGAGTCCTTTGAAAGGGACCTCGGCGAGAGCACCGCGAAAGGGCGTGCCGCTGCGCCTGTTGCGCGACGGTTGGAGTGGCTCAACGAACGCAAAAACTCCGAATCAGACTGACCAATCGCATGCCCCTCCGTATTTACGATCCACGCGTCTTGGCAATCGATCTTCGCAACAGGCGGTCCGGATTTGCAATTTTTGAAGGTCCGAGGAATTTGCTGGATTTTGGGACGACAGTTCTACCGTCGGCGCCGACCGAATTCGTCATGAACAGATTTTCGGACCTGCTCAGGATGTCGCTTCCTTCGATCATCGTCGTGAGAAAGGATCGTTGGGAGAACATAAGCTCCGACTCCAGCACTAGGCGTTCTATCGAGATGTTGACCCGTGAGTCTGAGACACGCGAAATACGGATTCGAATGCTCGAACAGAACGCGATAGAAGCGACATTTCGCAATATGGGCGGCGCGACAAAGGCCGAGATCTCGGCCGCACTGGCGGTGATCTTTCCCGAGCTTGTCTGGCGACTACCTCCGAAACGAAAGGCCTGGGAATCAGAACATCCGCGCCAGAGCGTATTTGACGCAATCGCACTCGGATTTGCCTATTGGCAGCACGAAACCATTAAAGTTCGAGATTCGCAAGACAAGACAGAAGATCGTGTGGAAGGTGCTTGAGCCGTTTCGCCGGCCTCTCGGGTGGCGAATAGACGCAATGATTGCGTCCGCCATATTCCTTGGAGAGGCCGACGAAAAGGCTTAAGTAATGAAAGATGAGGTTTCACTGATCGCAATTCCGACTGAAACGGTGACTTTGGCAGTGAACCCAGGCTGAACTGAATTGAAAAAGGGCGACTTGGCATCTTCCGCTCAAACTTGATTTGGCAGGCCACCGGTCGGATTGAGGCCGGTCGATGTCCATGTCCGGATGGCGAACTTGACCTCGAATGGAAAGAACATTAGAGTGTAAATGCTTTTCCATGAATCAGATGTGCTGGGAAAGCAGCGAAACGATGAAAAAGGCAGTTCCAACGCTGTTCAATACGCATATTCGACCTATCGAGCCGAAGGATTTCGCCTTCATTCGGTCTCTCGCAGCTCGGCTCCCGACTTTCACTGTTCCATCCGAATATGTGCTGTGGTTCCTTACTCGGTTCCATCCCGAGTACTGCAGAGTTATCGAAGAGGAATCTGGCAATCGGAAAGCCTATCTCCTCGCGATGCCGTCGAGTGAACCACAAAACGGCATTGCGATTTGGCAAGTCGCTGCAGCCGTGTCAGATCATTCTTTCGCGTTGGAATATTTTGCCGCTTACCTTCGCGATCTAGTTGGGCGTTCAAGTGCGACTTCCATTTCTTTTACCACACAAAAAGCATCAGCATCGCTCCGACTCATTCGATCATTAGCCAAGCAATTCTTTGATTGTGATGCAATCCAAGTGGATTCTGTGCCTGCAGGCCAAAATGAATTTGAGTTTCGTCTTTCCATTGCCTCGGCTTGCGTGGGAGACGAAGCTGCGAAAAAGATGGACGGAACCAAGTAGATCAGACCCGTTGTTCGCTTCCAGATCGGCTGGAAGAATGTTACTGTTTAAAACTCAGTCAGAGCAATCTTCGAAAGCAACCGTGTCGGGATCAATGCCCATCCTGCGGAGCCACGCGCGGAAATGACCGTAAAGGATGTGCGCCTCTACGTGAAGTCGCAGCGGCTTCGGGCGGGGAAGCATGGCAAGCCCTTGAAAGTTGCCGAAGCGCCGGTAGGGCTTGAGGGAATCGAAGAAGGTATGAAGATTGTTACGGTAATCCGAGTAGCGCATCCAAGCGGCTATCTTACCCAACTTCGAAATGGATTGCCGACCGGGTTCTACGCCGGCTCCGGCGGCGAGTACCCGGCGAAGAAATACTGACACGAGCTTTCCCGGAATCAGGATCGGCTCGCGGGATTCTATTCGTGGCATTCTTGAATAATGGCTATTATGACGTTTTGCCCTAATCGTACCGCGAATTATTCGTGGTCGCTATGGCCTGAAAAGAGCGGGGAGCCGAAGCTCCCCCCTAATTCATCGCACGAACAGCCGAGGATAGAAGTGCTTGTTTAATGCACGTATCCCCAGCACCGGGTGAATTTCGATAAGCCAGTAGTCCCGTTTGTCGGGGTCTAGCATTCGCTTCACCTGAAAAGCGCCCGCTGGATAATCGCCAAATTGCACGAAATCCTTAAGTCGCTTCATGAACGTGCTGTACGCCATGTCATACAGGCTGGCAACCTTTTTCGGTGCCAGATATTCTCCGTCATCCGATAGTTCGGCGACAGGCCATTTAGCGCAGAGTGAATCCGCCATTGGATTGCTCCAACAGAAGATTTCTTCTTAGCTAAAGAGCGAAAGGCCAGGACCCTTTAGCCCTACCCGAGAACCTGGCACCGACTGGTTACGGTCGCTTCAGACCCGAAGGTGGGCGAGACGGTAAGGAATCAATCATTAGCAAGCCGTCGATTCCATTTTTCAGAGCCGCTTTCCACTCTTGAAGGCCGATTCCGTTCTGACGGGTGGTAGCTGCGGTGTGAGGATGCCGCTTCCGTGGCACGGAACGGCGTGTGGGACGCGAGCCTTCCGATAGGTATTGTAGCGCGCCAACATTCTCCACATTCTCGGCTTTCTCGCGATTCTCAAATCCCGCTGAGAATCAACGAGATAGTTGGATCATTTGGCAGGAGCCAATGATGGACCAGAGGGGCCCAATAGACCAAATATTGATCGTGGATTCCGACCCTGTCCACGCCGCAGAGCTGGAAGATGCACTCCACACCGTCAATTGCAGAGTGTTGGTGTGTTCTGAACAGGAAGCGGCGCTTAATACCATACGGGCGGAGCATGTTGACCTTTTAATCGTGGTGCCATCCTCCCCTGAGCTGTGGAGGAAGGATGCGGAGTCCCTTTGTGACGCAGTGCGCCAGTTCGAGGAACGGCCACAAATTGTGTGCATTCTTCGGGGTCCATATAGAGGCCCAGCCGAACGCCTTTATGGTGACCGGCTGAGTATCAAGGTGCTGTATGAGAGATAGAGAAGGGATCAAGCCAATTGTCGAGGAAGTCGATTATCTGCTCGCTGACCGGAGACAAAGAGCATTGGGGTGCCGGCGAATTGTTGTGGTCCATGGACACCATCAACGTGAGACTGCTTGCCTGGACGGTGAAACCGTGGAGCGGGTGTCTTTCGTATTTGGCTCCCGAGAATTCCCACTGCGACTATCCCCTACAGGACTCTTGATTGTTGACTGTTTATCGCGCCATCGCTGGACCCCGCTGAGTGCCACGCAGATCGAACGAATTCTATCGTCTGATCCGTTCTACCTGCGCCACGGGGCTAATTCGGTGAACAGCACGAAAGCGGCAGTCAGGCCGAGGCGCTCCTCAATAAAGGTCTATATTCGGCGAATCCGCGTGCAGATCGGGAAAGTCCTCCAGGAGGCCGGAACGATTGTTAGGCCGGAGGCAATCCTCGTGTCCGACACCACCGATTCGAATGTAGTGGTATACAGGCTTGACGCCAGCGTGGAGTTCAGACACCGTCAGAACTAACTTGCCTTCAGATTGTGGCAGCTATAGGGGGAGCCCGGGTTTCGCATTCTCACAAATGAAAAGAGTGTCGAACAGGTCGGGGCCGCACGAAATTCATAAATCCACCCTTTCGAGAATCCCGTCGCACGTTTGCGATCGGAGGGTGATTCTCACCGCAGCCCGGGCTTATCGGTTTTGAAGGCACCGAGACGGGTTCGGAAGCGTGCTCATGTAGGCTGCCCGAGGACGCCTGCTTCATGAGATTGACAGGCATGGGTCCCCACACATCATACCGAAACTTGACAGAGCTGCCGCGCAGTGTAGCATTTCTCTTGAGAGGCTAACTTCATTCTCATGCATTCGATACGGCCTAAGGTAAGATAAAAAACTGATGTCTGCTTCCTTTATTCAACCCACGGAACTGCTCTTGCTGCTAGAGGAGCGCCTACTAAATCCGCCCGTCGATCTCCGGCACCTTTCCGCCGAGGAACAGTTCGAAATCATACAACCTAGAGTTGCGTCTGGCAGTTTGGTCACGCCAGTAGAGCTTCTTGAACGCCTCAAGAAATCCAAGGCGAGCGGCAAACCACTCCGCGTCAAATTCGGCATTGATCCGACTGGTCCCGACATCCATATCGGGCACGCGGTATCACTCATCAACCTTCGTCTGTTTCAACGGATGGGCCACCAGATCGTCCTTGTCATAGGCGATTTCACCGCGCAGATAGGAGATCCTAGCGGCCGCTCAGATGAACGACCTGCGTTGACTTTAGACGACGTTCGCCACAATATGGCCACTTACGAGGCGCAAGCGGCTCGCATTGTTGACCTAGGAAGTTCAACTATAGAACGACACTACAACTCAGAATGGATGACCCGTCTCACAATGCAGCACTGGGCGGACCTTCTCCGAAAGATCCCAGTATCTTCGCTGCTGCAGAGAGATGATTTCCGACAGCGGCTGGCAGGAGGGCACGGTCTCTCGATGGCTGAGCTCGAGTACGCGCTGTATATGGCGTACGACTCCGTCATTCTTAATCCCGACATAGAACTGGGGGGGATAGATCAGTTCCTCAACCTTCATATGTGCCGTCAGATGATGGTGGCAAGCGGTAAAATCCCCGAGGTCGTGGTCGCCTTCGATCTTATTCCAGGGACAACTGGGGAACGTGATTCCAACATGCGCCTCGTAAAAATGAGCAAGTCTCGCGGGAACTATATTGCCGTGACCGCCGAACCCGCAGACATGTACGGTAAAGTCATGTCGATTCCCGACGAAGTGATGTGGACTTGGTATCGCTCCCTTACCGAAGCGCCGGCACAATACATTAATGAACTCGAGGCGGCGACCCGCTCCGGGCAAGTACACCCCAGAGACGCAAAACAACTGCTCGCGCGCGTCGTAGTGGCCACCTTCAACCGCTTCTCAGCGACCGCTATCGAAGCGGCTGAGCGCGACTTCAAAAGTAAGTTCGGTTCGGAGGCCGCTCTCGCACCCGAAAGTGCGGTTCCCTTTTATGCGAATCCAGACCAGTCGATTCTTAACTTGTTATCGAGTATCAGCGGCCGAAGTAAGGCAGAGGTCAGGCGCCTATGTGAGCAGCGGGGAATCTGGCTACTGAAGGATGGTGAGGCTGAGTACTCAAGTCTCGAAGCCAGTTGGTTAGGAGCGCCAGGATCAAATCTCCGGGGTGCTATGGTTCGAATAGGCAAGCGGCACTACTACCGAGCCGGAAGCTAAGGCGCGAAGTGAAGGAGTTAGTGAGTGACGACGCCTCAATTCGATGCACAATACTACAAGACCGTCATAGAAATGTTCGGCTACGACGCGCTTGAGTTTGCTCCCATCGACTTCGCGATTGGATCACTAGATACTGCTTTGGTCCAGCGTCGGTGGCTATGCCACCACGACGGTCATGCTTTCCTCGAGGCGTCTGCTGCTGGGCGCCCTTGTATTGTAACGACAGGATTTGGCCTCAGCGGTACCCCTCACATCGGTACTCTGAGCCAGATCCTTGGTGCCATTCTTCTGCAACGAGCGGGGATCGCAGTGCAAATAGTGCTCGGTGACCTCGATGCGTACAACGCGCGTGGGCAATCCCTCGCGGTAGTCTCCGAGCGTGAGGCTCGGTACAGGCAGTTCATCCTTAACCTTGGCTTCGATCCGACACTTGGAACGCTTCGAAATCAGCGAGAATCGCTGGATGTTCTCGAAATAGCATATCTGGCAGCTCGGCATATCAGTGATTCCGATTTCCTCGCTACCGAAGAGGATATATCGGAGTACTACGTCAAGCATGCCGCGTATCCTGGGATGACGTTTCCGGTGAAGCTCGCGATTCTATTGATGATCGCCGACTTCATTGCTCTCCATGAGAGGAACACAGCGGTCCTGGTTATGTTGGGCATCGATGAGCATCGTTATGTTCGTCTTGCTCGTGCGGTTGCAGCCGAGATGACACAGCGCACAGTCTCAGGTCTATACTCGCGAATGAATCGCGGCCTGCAAGGGCATCCAAAAATGAGCAAGAGTCTCCCGGGATCGGCCATCTCGGTTGACATGTCGCCTGACGAAATTAGGACCGCTGTGATGAGTGAGCCAGACACAAGCCCTCTTCCGATGGAATCTCCCATCTTCCAAATGATTTGTGCCACCGGGAACTATGAAGCAGTAACAATCGATCAGATGTTTCAGCATCGGCTCGCTGGAGGCGCGGAATGGCTGCGAGACAGGCAGGACTTCGTCGAACGGCTCATCGCAATGTGCGCGATGTGGCCGAAATAGACCAGGCACCCCCCGAAGTAACAGATGTATTTCATCGGCTGAATGTTCGTGCGCCGGTCGAGCTTGAACTACTCGGTACCGCGTTCGAGAAAATACTCCACGTCGAGGATGCTCATCTCCGCGATCTCCTTCTTAGCGGGTTCCTGATGAGCGTGATGACAAAGGGGCCAGAGCTTCAAGAGATCGAAGCGCTTCTCCGGGTGGCATTCTCACTTGACGGGTTCTCGCCTAGTGACGCAGTGAAGGTGAGACTTCCGCGAAAGGAGAAATTAATCGGGTGCGCTGGAAGTGGCAAAAAGGGCACAAAGACAATGAATATTTCTACTCCGAGCGCCTTGCTAGCTGCGGCCGCTGGTGTTTATGTGTCAAAGACAGGATCCTCCTCGACATCTTCTATCAGTGGTTCAGCAGATTTTCTCTCTACCGCCGGTGCAAATCTTCGATTGCCGGTTGCTGAGATGGTTGCTGTTCTCAAGAGACTTCGGTTCGGCTTCTTTCGAATTGAGGCACTTGTCCCAAACTTTGATCGCGTATATGGCGGTCGTTTCCATGCGCCCCATGCGCTGAGCTTTGCTTTGGCCGGGCTCGTCACGCCGATTCACTTGGACCACAGACTCTATGGGCTTTCCCATCCTAACGTCGAAATGTCGCTAAAAGTCTTTAGGCGGTTTGGTGTCGAAAACGCGCTCGTTGTATCAAGCACCCACGATGACATTCACTACATCGACGAAATGGGTATTTATGGAACGACGCGGTTGATGGGAATGCGGAATGGTCGCATCGGAAGGTTGCTGTATCTGGATCCTACAGTCATTCTTCGACTTCCCCGGTATACGCCCAAGGATCTTGCACAAGGCCGTAATCTACGAGAGAATGTGGCAATTGGTCTGCGTGCTTTAAGGGGGGCTGGCCCTCAGTCAATTAAGGACGTGGTATGCATAAATGCCGCAAACCTAATGGTACTTGCTGAGAAAGCAGACGACCTGAGGCACGGCTTTTCCTTGGCAAAAAGCGCGATGAGGAAGGGACTCGCGATCGAACTTCTTGAGTCATTCATAGATTCTACAGGCGGCGATGTGGCGGAACTACATGCGCGGATCTAACGCCCCGTCCATCCGAGTGCTGCATGTCCCTTTTAACACGCCCTACGCGCGGAAGACGATACCGTCTGGGGTATCTTTAGCCAATGGAATGAGTAATGTACCAGAGCTTGCAACGGTTGAGTGGGCCGCCAGTCTAAACAATCTCCATCAATATGATATCTGTCACGTTCACTTCTTTGAGCGAACATCGGCACCGATGTTGAGCGACTGTTTGAGGCGCTGTAAGGAGCACGATAAACGCATCGTCGCAACATTGCACGACACTTTTCCGATCCATGGCTGCGACCCACACGAGTACGCGAAGAAAATTCAAATTTTAGTGGAAGAAGCCGATGTCGTGGTAGCTTTGACGGCCGGCTCCGCCAAAGAAATTCAGAGTCACTATGGCACCCCCCGGTCCATGGTCAGAATCCCCTTGGGTTGTGTTGTTTCGCCGACGGATCCTAACTGGGGTTCGGGAGCCTATTTGCAAACTCCTGTGCGCTTTGCAGCATTTGGTTCGATGCGCCGAAACCGACGAATTGACTTGTTGGTGCGAGCCTTCGAAAATCTTCAGAATGATATCGATAGTAGGCTGGACCTATTGTTGCGACCGATTGGGACGACGACAAAACGTGACTTGGAAATCGTGCGTGGCTATGAGTCGTCTCGGGTTTCGTTGCGTATTCAATCAATAATAAGTGACGAGGAAGTGGCAGAGTTTGTCGCGGGTTGTAGCATATTGGTGTTGCCGTATGAATGGGTGTGCCACTCAGGCCAACTGGAATTGGCATTTGACATGGGCGTGGGAGTAGTCGCTCCGAATGCTGGCTATTTGCGAGAGCAGTGGCTGCTCAGCAAACGATTTGTCCCGCGACCAACTTTTTTCAGCTGGTCTACTCTACGGACTGCCGAAGAGCGCATTGGAGTTCTCGCCAGTGGCTTGAGGCATGCGTTTGAAGGCGTCCAATCGCCGCGACTGGACCATTGCGAGGACGGTGGGGAATTCAGGGAACATAGGCGACGTGAGTTCGCGACTTTTCTCGGAACTTATGGGCAGATCTATAGAGGCCTTGTGGGTAGGACATCATGCTAGCCATTGTTCTTCGCGCGCCGATGCACTGGCGGATTGAAGAGGTCGCGACGCCAACGGTTGCTGACCCAAGTTCAGTACTCATTCGAGTCATTGCTGCTGGCCTTTGCGGTAGTGACAAGAGGCGATTCTTTCACATACCGCCGCCGGAAGGATACTTTAGAACATCTATTCTCGGCCATGAAGTAGTGGGCACAGTGGAACAGGTGGGGTCGGCAGTGAAGTCAGTTGGAGTGGGCGACCGAGTTGTAGTCGAACCATTGATTCCATGCGATGCATGTGCAGTTTGTAGGCTTGGGGAATATCAGCTTTGCACGGAGTTGCGGGCAGTTGGACGCGATGTTCCTGGAGGCTTTGCCGAACGCATGCTTCTACCTGAAAGATGCGTCCGTGCTGTGCCTGATAACGTAACCTCCGAAGAAGCAGTCCTTGCTGACCCGATTGCTGTGTGCTGCCACGCCCTCAAACTGTCCAAAATCATGGAGTGTTCTGGTCGGAGAGCCATTGTGATTGGTGACGGACCTTTGGGCCTGCTGTGTCTCCAAGTTCTGATGGCCAATGAAATAGAAGCCGTGCTCGTCGGAAAGTATCCGGATCGAATGGAAGTGGTTCGGTCGATGAGTGGAGCGGATGCTCGCATCGCATCGGAGATTCCGACTAGCTGGATGAATGAGTTCGACGCTGTCTTCGAAACAGTGGGCGGAAACCAAGCGGAAACCATGAAACTCGGCGTTGATCTTGCTTCGCGGGGTGGCGAAGTAATTGTCCTAGGCGCATTCGATGCAGGCTATCACCTGCCGTTTGAAGCGCGAAAGGCGTTCGCAAAGGAACTGGGAGTTCTGGGATCGTATTCATACTCGACTACTGAAGGCCTGCGCGATATTGACATCGCTCTGGATTTACTGCGCCGACGCCGGGTGACAGGTAAACACTTTACGGACGTTGTTGAGTCCTTGCGCGACTTCGATAAGGCGTTATCCGCAATCGGCCACCTCGGTGGGCGTGGCGGCCCGATCAAACTTATCATGTCTAATGCATTTCATATGTGATACTGGCTATAATCTCCGGACGATGCGTGGAGTTCTAATTGCCATCTTTTCGAGAAAATAGCTAATGGACCGGACATCGATGAGGCACCAACTCGCGCGGCCGATATTTGTGGTGGGTTCGCCACGATCGGGCACCACCGTTGTCGGTCGTTACCTGGCTAGTAGTAAATCTGTGCTTGATCTCGGCGAATATCGCGGCTTTTTTCTAGCGTATAAGGTGGTGCCGGAGTTCTTCGAAAGAGTACCTGCTCCTTTTCAAGCTCAGTACATTCGGAAGCTGGCCGACTTCACACGTCGAGTTGCGGAGGAACAAGCGCATGTTCGCCGGTCAAGCTGGTATTGTGACCACACCCCCCTTAATCTGCTGGTTGCACGAGAAATTGCGCGAGATGTTCCGCGTGCCCTATTCATTTTAATGGTGCGACATCATGCTGGCGTTATCCAGAGCTTGGCGCGGTCCTACCGTGATGGCTTCGAATGGGCAGGAGATACGCTTCGAAAACGTGCGGAAATTTATCGGCAGTTCTATTCCAACGTGACGGCGCTGCCTACCTTGCGAACAATTGCGGTCAGCTACGACGGTCTCTGCTCTGCACCCACTGAAACACTTAACATCCTTGAGCGACGGCTGGCGTCCTTCGGGTTTCCGATGGAAGGACTCTCTCGGAGGGCGTTTGTCGAGAGTCATGCGACATCTACTCGAGATCGCCGCGCGACGATCGGAGTGGTGACGCGCGATGCGGTACATCTGCGAGCGATTGCGTCCTTTGATGCAGCTCGCTGGACTAGGCGCCATCAGAGGATGACGGAAGAAATTATCGCGCCCGCGCAGATGCTGATTCTAAGATTATTTCCCGGGGCGTTAGAATCTTCGCCACCAGTTCATAGCCCTGTTTGACTTCCGGGAGTTGGTCGGATCGTGTTCAATCACCGACACCAGGATTTGATAGTCCGTCACTGCTATCAAGACTGCATATTCTCTTGACTTCAAATGCTTCAATATCCTCTGGCTTGGGTCCAGGACTTCGGGCGTAGCTGATCTTGTAAAGCCGACTCTCCCGAAAGGTTAGGGTACGATTAGCCTAGGGTGAGAGTGGCTCTTTAGGGCTCTGACCCCAACACCCGGCGAATTTCGATAGGCGAATAGAGTCCCGTTTTCCGGTCTCCAGCCAGGCAAGATTTGCCTGCTTGGCGATTGGCGCCTCTGTTATGGAACATCCAGAATTTCGTTAGTCTTGTTTAAGCTAGGCACTCAGGTGGAGCAGCAAGAAAACCTTCTTGAAAAGGACTCATTGGAACCTTAGTGAAACGAGAGATCACGATGACTACGACGGCAAATCACCTGCGAGCGCCTATGGCCCGGCTTTTGCATTTTGTATTGAATACGGAGTGTAATGCCTGGGATTTGAAGCCGATGCAAGATTCGCCAGGTGTTTGTAGATTCTGTTATCGCGCGAAGGAACGAATTGTCACGACCCCTAAAAAGATCGAAGAACTCCTGAGAATCGTTAGGCAGCAATCAGATATTGTTAGGGTGGTGTTTACGGGCGGGGATCCGTTGATGCCGAGAGATAGCCACGTTGAGTTCGCCGTCCAGGCTGCCAAGAAGTTGGGGTTTGAAGTGAATCTCCATACGAACGGCTTGTTGTTGTCGGAGAAATTCTCGAGTATAAGCCGCTGGGTGGATATCTTCACGCTCGCCATTGATGGTGCCGACCCTGATACAGCAGACTGGGAAAGAGGAATCGGATATTTCGATCGCTTTCTTGGAAACTTGCAACTATTAATGCGCGAAGGCAAAACACTTGCCTTCAACTCTTTTGTCAGTCCTCATAACTTCCCGCATCTCGGCGAGGTGGGGAAGATGATTGCGGGAATTGCCGAACAATCTCGCGTAGAGTATTGGTTGATTTCTCAGTATCGTCCTATAGCACGAGATACGGCCAAGAAGCGTGAAATCTATACCTTCTCTTCGGAGCAATTCAGGTTTGCTATTGAGAGATTGGTAACACGATTTCCTCGACTAAATGTCTACTCTCAACCGCTGCGAGAAGACGGTGTTTATCCGATGAGAATGTGGTTGCTTGCGGATGGTTTGCTTACGATGGACACTGGCGAACCAACCCTTGGCCGCAATGTGATTGTCGGAAGCTGCTTCGAACGTGGCTTTGCCGAACTCTACAAAAAGACGCTTGAGATGAGTTGGCCGGCCTGATCTGTAAACCTGCCGCGGTCCCGGCGACTCCGCTGTCGGCTGAATACCTCGCATCATGGAGAGAGCGCTTCGATCACTCTCTCCGAAAACAGATGCATGGTGAAGAGCGGCGAGATCGCTTCCAATACCAAAGGATTATGCTGATCGTGGGGGTGGAATTAGGATTCCTACCCCTCGGCGCTCAGTGCAGATTGCCAGCGTGGGCGGCTAACGACACTAGGAGACCCCCGGCTTGGGACCAGAGGGTCGGGGGACGACGATCTCATTGAATCGCATGATATTTAAGGACTTGATCTAGGCCCCCTGGTCTCACCGCGTCGTCGATGTAGACGATTTTGTAGCCGCGATTTCACCCTCGGTGAAGTTGTAGCTTGTCCACCATTGCGTACAGCAATATTCGGGGGCAACGTAGTTCAATGACTGCCATCTCACGGCGCAGGATTTCATGCTGGAGAATGATGTCACATGACGCGCTGTACTTATCGAACTACGCTATCGGTGTGCAAGGCAAGCGCAATATCTGCGAGGCCGTGCAAACGTTTTGAAAACAGCATGTTCTGCAACAAAGAAACTCGTCAAAGGAAGCGATCTCGCAAAATACATCGCCCTTTCTGCCGCTACGCACTCCGCATCTTTCCTGATTGTCATCGGAGATGAGCACGTGTTTCGCCGCGTCCACGTCTTCATGGCAGCAGTGGTGCAGCTGAGTGTTCGTGAAATAGGCTCGCGGGCTCGCGATGGACCGGTTGATGATTGGTAGGTCGCCTGCTTGACAGCGAAGCTCTACAGACTTACCAAAATCGTGATATGGGCAATCCGGCACCGTTGGTTCGCTGAGGAGATAGTGTGTACCACGCCCGGTCACGATCCTAAAATGGTCCCCTTGACGCTGTATCTCTTCGACGCCTGGCATTCCCTCAAATGAATCGTCGTCGGCATAGTGATCTTCAATTGTTCCTGGTTCTATCCCTCGACCAAGCTGCTGGTGCACCCGCGCTAGTAGCGACACAGCAGCATCGTGAACCTCTTGGAGATGGGTCGGAAGCGCCTCGTACTCATATGGTACAAGATGTGTATCTTCCGATCGCTCGACTCTCACCCAAGAACCAATATCCGACCTTAACAGTATTGTGGGGGTAACGCTGATTGTAGGTATCAACGACCCGACGGTTTCCGACTTTGCATATCGGAGGCGCAATCCGTGAAAAAGCTTGACTACAATCGCCGGATCGATCACACCGGCAATTGCGCCTGGTGGTATTTCCGACGCAGACCGGGAGACTAATCGCTGATCAAGTAATCGAAACACAAGATCGTATCGATCATCAACATCGGACTTGTCGGAAAACGCATGTATGAAACGGGCGTCACGGGTTCCCGTCACACCAAAGGCATCACTCGCATTCTCAAAAATCACAATCCAATCTCCGTCCGTGATTGCGGCGCGCAACGGAAATCTACCGGTCCGGTCAAAGACAGAGACAACATAATCCTGTAACGATGGAATCCACTTCTTCCATTCTCCAGGTGCAATCGTCGGCTTGGAAATCCACGATGCAACTTCTGCCGACGCAGTCTCCGTAGAACCGCCCGCAGGTATCGGGAACGGTGAAGGACGTTTCGCCTCAACGATCAAAAGCGGCTGATTCACTTCCCGTTCGTATCCGAAATAGTCCATGTAGCGTCGCACGCCCATTGCAGAGTCGACTTGAGCTTCAGGAATCATGTTCGTGATTTCAGCAGGCGTCGATGGGGTAATCGCCCAACGCAATGCTTTGAGCATTCCATCAATTAGATATGTGCGCACATGAGCCTCAAGCGCTTCTTCCAAATCAGAAGTTCTGCGCTTTGGATCAGCAAGGGCGGCACGAACTGCGGCGACCTGTCGCTCAAATAGCCGATCATAGTCTCTCTGCAGCTTGCGGTATTCAATTCGGAAGTCATTAGCCGAGCGAACCGAATTGTCTCTCACCGGAAGATTTCCTCTAGCCGGTAACTAAGGCGGCGGGCGGAAGGCCAGCCTGCTTCAACGAATGTTTCAAGAATCTCGATCAGCTCCTCTCGGCTCTGTCGATCGTTCTGCAGTTCCATTCGATATTCGGCGATATAACGCTCGGTGACCTTCACCAGTAGATCGACTGCCAGTGATTCGTATTGGTAACCCCATGACTTCGCGGACCGGACGACTGCGGCAATAGCGTGGAAAACATCAATCGGATCAAAAGAGACAAAGCTTTGCAGCGTCTCAACCAAATGATGGGCGGCTGATGGAATCGCGACGTCAGAAAGCAGACGGATCGTGTGCTGAGATTCCCTCCAAAAAGTGCGTCTCGACTCGTCGTCCAACTTCGTGTGAGAGTTGGTTCCGTCGTAAGCGCCCGATGAAAAATAAATCTGATTGCTGATGTAATCGACGAGTCGTCCGAGTTCTTGGAAATCGCTTTGCCAGCTCTCGTCGCGGTTCTCGACGTTGATTCCATGAATCAAATGATCCATCCGAACTATGATCGATGCGACGATCGTTTCTATTACGCCGAAAGCTCGTTTGCGAACGGCCGAGTCGTTCTCTTTAGGAACATCCGAGGAAAATGACAAGGCCTCTCGTATGTCTCTGAGACACTGTCCGGCATAGAGAGGTCGAAAGGATTCTCCCTCCAATCGAGGCCGGACCAGAGCAAGGGCTGCGGGGTCATTTTGCCAGATATAAAGACCTGTTGCGATCCTGTGGCCCCATTCGAAGGCATCTCCTCCATCGTTCGCAAGATCAGTCCGGCTCAATAGTTTCCGGATGAGTTCAACAACCTCAACTTTGTAACGGCCAGCCAATGGATGAACCACGGAATACAGAGCGCCAGAAAGTACACCCACCCGAGGTTCGTCGAGCACAAACGCCGTGAGAATTGACCACAGCGCATCAATATTCTTGTCATAGAGGGGCAAAAGTCGAATTGCAATCTGGAACCGCACCGAAGGTTCGAGATCCTTGAGACCTCGACGCACCTGCGCCAACAAGGCCTCATCTACACAAGATCCATGCGAAATCAGAGTACCTATACCTTCCGCTGCCTCGATGCGTTGAATGGGGGCACCCCATCCGCTAGTACTCTTATCCCACTGCACATCATATTCAGGATGGTATTCAGGCTCAGGACTATCTAAACCGGAAAACAAAATCTTCCGAATGGTCATTCCCCGCGGGCTTGAGCAGTCAAAAGACGTCAGCTTTGCAACCGTGGCACACGCAGCTAAGAGCTGAGCCTCCACCGAATTCAAAACATCTTTATGCACATCGCCTGTTGGCCCAAGCAAAATCCTTCGAACTTCGTCGATGTCCGCTTCAATGCCCAAGACATCTGATTCCTTCGGTGTCCCATTGGTGAATTTGCTCGCAAACTCCCATAGCCGATTGCCCTTCTCACGAAGCGATGCGTTAGGCTCGTCGTCAATTGGGACGCCGCTCTCGCGCAGCCTGTCTGCCTCGGAATACTGCCTGACGCCGCCGTGCGACCTATACGGGGGCGGGTTTCCGGGAGGTCCACCATTCGCGGACATTGCCTCTACTCGACTGAGCGATTCCGGTAAAACAAGCAGATCAACAGGAATACAGCCAAGGAGCTTGTCTCGAACGTGCGCCATCGCTTCGCGCCGATCTCCCTCCTCTCCTTCGATCAATCCCAGGATTGCCAATTCGATATTCTTGCGAGCGGCCTCATCGAGTCCCACGTAGTTCGTCTGAAGAGCGTCTCCAATCAATGACGAGAGATCGAATGACCAGAGAGCCGTGGCGCTTGAAAATAACGGATATACGACTGCGGCAAGGGCAGGGCCAGTGTTCTTTGCGACGATTAGTACTTTTCGAAGGAAGTAGGCGAATTGAGCATCGCGCAGAAACTCCTCAACTGTATGTTGGGCCAGTTCTCTCGTCGAAGCGGATTTAGTGAGCCCTTCGAGTTTTCGAAAATACACATCGGCTATGTTCTGGGCTTCACCACGAACCCCGGAACTGTCCCAAATGGCTGAATAGTCCACCGAAACAGTGCGCTCTCTTCCATCCAGCACGTAGGAAATTACGTTTTCGACACTTTGTGACACGTGTTCGGACTCGATCACGTTTTCAGCTGCAGCAATGATGACGGGCTTACATAGGTCGAAATGATCTTCAACGAATCTTGGGAAGTGCCGCGCCAACTCCCAGTGGGCTTGGTGGTAGTCCTGACGGCGGTTAGACGTCATCGCCAGGATGCGGCTACTTCCCATTGACGTTGTCTCCTCAGAGCGTTCGTTATATCCAAAAAATGCCGTATAGATATCGGCAGCCAACCACGGGTCCACATCGAAAAGTAAAGGGATCTTCCGTGCTATCCAGTGGCCTTGCTGGGCTCCGTGTTGCTGAATCTCTTCGGGAGTTATGAGCGTCCGCAATGCAATGGCGGACCCCTCTGGATCGGCTCGAAACAGATCCATGACGTTCGATATGCAACGTCCCACGATCCAACCCTCGCGTCGCTGCCCCGAAGCGAATCGATCCAGCAGGTATACAGCGGCCCGATTCAAAGAGCGTCGGCCAGCCGACGTATTCGGCACTCCGTTGTGGGCGCTTTCCAAAATGTGATCAATCAGGGATTGGCACACTGCTGCGATTTGAATCGAAGGATTCGCTTGAGTTAACTCCAAGCAAAACTTTGACCAGAGTTCAAGACCAGATGTAGGGACTCCGGCGAGAACAGCACCTACAACGTGAACGATCCATTGTTCGGCAATCCGTTTTACTTTCGGGTCAGCCGAACCTAGTGCTGATATTAAGGGTGCGAGCTCACCCTCCTTTCTTGCCAACTCGGGGATTACTGCTGGCCCGATGATCTTTGCTATAGCCGGCACAGCGTCGCGCGAGCTAAACAGGGTTAAATCTGACCAGAACTCATCACGACTCCGAAGCCACGCCTCTTTGAAGAAGAGATCGATACTCGGCCTTAAGAAGAGAGACAAATCGCGTTCGGTAGCAATTGCCTCCAAGAAACGTCCGAAGTCAGAACGGAGAACCAATCGACTGACGGCGTAGTCAAACAACAAATGGTGGGAAAAACCGATGATGTTTCGCCCGTGCAGATTCGCCACCTGCTCGACAATCACGTTGTCAGAACACAGAGAAGAAAACTGGACTTCTTTCGTCGTGTTCAAAATGTGGGTTTTGGCAATCGTTAGCTTGCGCTCCTGAACGAGCGCGTTGACGATTTCGGTGAGCACGGCTTCACGGATATTGCCTTCTTCTGGGGATCGAATGACGCGATTGAGCCAGTACTTCTCGAGGAGTCCCACCTGCGTTTCAATCCCGCGAAAGTCTGTTCTCTCCGCGCTCTCGGACAACATCTCAGCTACGAGCCTCAGATTGAAAGGAATGTCCAACAATTCAAGGAGAGGTGGCGTGGCAGTTTTAAATACTGCATCCAGCTCCGACGCCTGTGAACGGATGTCTTCGAGTTCCTGGGGGGAGAAACGAGGGACTCTAACGTGTCGGACGGGAAATGTATTGTCTTGGTACTGGTCGGGTCCAGGCTCCCCAAGACCACGTCGGAAGAGTCGTTGTAATTCCTGACTGTAGCGAAGATCGAAAACGCGAATGGACGCGACCACTCGCCACCGACTTCCAGTAGTAGTGACAACTCGGCTTATGAGTTTTCGTAGTTCCTGCAAAGCGCCAGAACCACGTGCTGCGTCCAGAGCATCAATCAACAGCAGGCCTGGCCGATCACCACTCCAATTTTCAAGTACCTCTGCCAAGTCATGGTTTAGCCCAAGCTCCGCTCTCAACGAATCATCAAGGCGATCAGCGGCTAGAAACACTACATCCTGCTTGTCGCGATGCAGGGTGGTCGCCAATTCATGTAGCACTCCCGACTTTCCGGCACCTGGTTCTCCAATAACGACGAGCGACTGCTTTTCGGCCTCCCCATATAGATACTTCGTAACCGGTCTTTGGATTCTGATATCTCGCCCGTGAACAACGAGGGTGGCGAGGTGATTCAACGAGTCCACTGTGAGCTGGGTGTACTTTCGCAGTGCCTTGATGTCTTCGTGATAGCTGGGTGTCGATGCAAGGGCGAACCTGGCAAGCTGTAGTTCGCGACGAAGCTCTTCACGCGTAACAAACATCCGTGACTCACTGGCGCGCCCCATCAACTGTGTCAGCGTGGCCCAGCAATGCCTGCCGTCATCCGCGGCAGCAAGCACACTCTGTTTCAAGAACGATTCGGCATTCTGTTCCCCAGGCTCTCCTGGATTTACGTCGAGAAGTCCAATCCTGAACAGCGAAACTAACCGCACGACATGGTCATCTTCCGGCTGCACCCCTAAGATCGCTTTCCATGCGTCCCTTAGAACCGCAAGAAAGTTTTCGAATGTGTCTTTCTCTGCGGCATTTTGAGGAATCGCAGCAAGATCCCCTGGCCTTGATTCTGGATGAAGCCGCGAAAGGCAAGAAGACAAGTGCTGTGTCAGTCTTGCCGGGGAATCGGAGGAGGTGACCAGCAACAAACGATCCCGTCGCGCATCCAGCGGTCTTCGCCATGGGAATTTACCTCCGGAAGTACCTTGTAACGAAGCCAGATACTGCTCGATGAGATGGGAAACCAGTGGCCTCATTCGAGCGGTCCCGGACTCTATGACACGCTTGACCTCGACAAAAACGAGACCATCATCTTCATGGGTCAAGAGGATATCGGCAAGCGGCTCCCCGGTCTCGCATCGAAGGGACTTCACGGGAGAGGTCGATAATCCAGGCAGCGCAACGCGCTCGGCCAGGCAACATGCCGCGAAATAAGCGGCGACTCGGTTCTGGTAGTTAATTCCTCGCTGGGTGGCGTACCCTCCAGCAGGTCTCGGTTTGTCCTGATCCTCTGCCACTTCGGCTCCGTTCGTTCACCAGCTTTAAGCCGCAGCCTGATTAGCCTGAATTGTTTCGCGAGGACACGGCATCTTTTCGCGGTAACCGGCCCAGCGCCAAGGCTTAGACCTAAGATAGTCGGCCAAATTGCTTACACTCATGCCTGGCCCCAACACCATTCCCCATACGATGAGCCCTTTTCCGAATTGCGCGCCGTAGATCAAGAAGTCTTCCTTGTCTTTGTAGCCACTCTTATACCCGAATCTCTCCCCGTAGTTCTTTATATTTGTCCTAGTTCCGATTGTCTCGTCCGGCAGCAATGCGCCCAAGAATGTCGTCAACGTATGGTCGCTTCCCTGGATCTGGTAATGCTCGCTCAGGTAGGCGTGAGACTTCGTCAGCGGTTTACCCACTTCCCGGTAATACAAGGCATGGGTGAGTTTTCTCTGTAATGTCTCCATCGTCTGCGCGAAGGCCGCAGGGCGCCGTACTGAGACAGCAATCGGGCTCGGAGTGATGATCGACCCGACCTGATGGATGGGCACAGATGTGGAAGTATCGGGGAGCGCGTCGGGATAATTTCGCACGATAGCATCGCGCAGCTTCGTCATCTTCGCGGCATCTTGCGGCGTCCGATTCGATTCGTTGAAATCGAGCAGCTGCGTATAGAAGCCGGTCAGCTGGTCATCTCGCCTAGAGTCTTGGTTGCATGTTTCGCAGGCTGGGAACTCAAATTCTTCGGGCCAATAGCCATCAGGAAAACACGCTTTCGGTGGAACGTGATCTATCGTCGTGGATGGTTCACTACCCCCACAAAAACAACAGTAGGGATAGGCCAAGAAAAACCGTTTCTTTTTTCCGAGCTTCTTCGTTGCTGTCGTCATGCCTATGTGCCCCGAGTTGCTTGCTGATTGGGCAGCTCTGTGCCCTGATTGTTCGGACCGAGTTCTCACTTAAGAATATTCCCTTTAGAGAAATGTCGTGGTGTTTGCCCGAAACATTCAAACCTGCGAGACAACGGTTACAAGGTATCGCAGGTACGCAGCAGTGTCTGGGCAAAGGTAAAGGCACTCGTGCGCAAGCTGGTCTTAGTAAAAAAGAACACCCAAACTAGAAACATCACCGCGGACGCTGCGAGAGACGCGATTGCGCCTGGGGACAACTGCGCCAGCGAAGACCACTCGAAGACTCTTCTGTTCGTGCCGAAAATAATTTGCTCTTTAGCCAGAGCCCACAGGAGACATCCTAGGGCAACGGTGATCGCAAGCGGCCTGACACCAAGCGCATTCCTGCGAAAACCATAGGTGACGTTTTCGCGGAGCAGCAAATCGAATTTTCCCTTGTCCGGCCGAGTATGATCCAAGAGCCACCGTGCTCCCGACTGGTAAGCTTCATCGGCCTTGGCCGGATCGAGAAGTTCCTGATTTAAATCAGGAAACGGGGTGTTTATTTTCGCCGCCAGAAACGCATGATAGCGCCGCTTGGTCACAGAATCAATGGTGCCATCACGATAGCGGAGCAACTGCGTTGTCGGTTTGCCGCCCCATTCACGAAAGAGCTTCTCTTCCAGGCGCTTGCCCATCTCCCGGCAGATGTTGGTCATGAGAAACAGGCCACCGCACGAGATCGCTATGGTTACGACTCCGGTCAGGGCGGATACGTACGGCGCGTACAAGAGCGCGATGAGAGCCAGCAGCGGCAGCAGGCAGAGCAACGCCGGATAGAGGCGGGCCTGTCGGTCGTAGGGGTCAGTCACCTTGGATACGATGTCGTCCAGCGTCATACAGACTCAGCGCACTTCCGCGACGGGGGCAAAATGCTGCACCAGGTGCGTATGAAAATCGTTACCGATCCGGCGCGTCAGCAGGCACATGCCGTTGTCCGCAATGGTGCATAAGACATGCTTGGCCACCTGCTGGTACGCCTGCACGGCCACGCCATAGGGGTGGCCATAGGCATTGTCCACGCCGGCGCTGATCAGGACCGTGTCCGGGTTCACCAGCAGCAGAGTATTCGCATTTAGCCCGCTGCGCGCCCCGTGGTGCGAGGCGGCCATCACATCGGATGCGAGATATCTGCCAAAAAAACGGTTGATGTTGTTCCAACGCTCGGTCTCGGTATCGCCGGTGATCAGATAACTGAATCCGTTCTGATCCAGTCCCACCAACCTGAGCACGATGCTGCTGTTGTTGGAGTTGTCCATGTCGTCCATGTGAGGAGAGAACAGCTCAAACGTGAAGTTCGAAGCCAACCCGGTGAGGTTGCGCGACTCGACCCGGTCCACCCGGACCGAGTGACGCACGAGCGGCCGAGCCGTGTTCGCCCGCCGCCGTTCGTGGCGGGTGATCGAGGCGAAGACGTCGGCGGCAGCGTCCGTGTCCTTGAAGTATTTCGGATACATGACCCAGCCGGGCTGGTATCTGGTCAGGATCGATTCGACGCCCGCCGGGCAGGCATGGTCTCGATCAAGGCCGGTCAGAATCAGCCCGCGCACATTTCTCTTCGAGAGATAGTGATCGAGACTCCTCTCGATCTGCTCGGATGTGACGTCGTCGCATTCGGGCATATGCGCGTCCACGATGATGGCTTCGTTGCCTGCCCGCACTGCGGCGAGCGCGCCCTGCCCCACGTACAGCGTGAAAATATCCATACACTCACCTCATTCAAGCGGAAAAATGGACTTTGTGCGTCCCCCCATGCTGGTACAGAGCGCGGTTACAGCTTCGCTCGGTCGTGATCAAGGCCGCGCGGGCCGAAGGAAATTCAACCGTTGCGATCTCTTCGGCTAACGTCCTGAGAGCCGCCGGGGGTTCGCGCAAAGTGACCGAATAGGTTGCTGCAGCCGCCGCCGAATCCTCGAGCAGAACCACTTCCACCGCGCTGCCGTCCAGCAGTTCCAGCGGGCCGCGCCAATACATTCCCAGCTTTGCATTCGAAAACGGGCGGATGCCGCGGTAGAACTCACTCACAATCTCGTTATCGTAAGCACGGTTGGGATTGGAGCGAACCTCGTGCTTCGGTTCGCCGTCGCGCTTGCCGTGTGAATGCCCGGCGCCGGCTGGCCAGACCAGTGGCGCATCCGCAATCTCTACTTGGCGGTTCGAGAGCTCGTAGATGCGTTCATCGCCGCGCCGGAAGACATAATGCTTCACCGTATAGCGACGCAGCGGATCGGCGGAGCGGCGCTTGGCGGTCACCAGCAATGCGTAGAAGAACGGCGCGTTGTGGTTGCGGTGGTTGACAGTGCGGTGGTAAGTCTCAATGTCGCCGCCACTCAGGTTCTGCAGGCCGTTGACGTGGTGCGTATGCCAATTGCCCAGGTGCTCGATTTCCCTGTGTTGGTCCTCGATCTCGCGGAAAATGCGTTCCTGGTACGCGCCGTCCTGAAAGAACATGACGTTTGATCGGCGGGCCTGCGGTCCGGCTTCAATGATGCCGGTTACCCGGATTTCGAGCTTGCCCTCGTGTTCCTTGAAGGTGCCGATGACACGGCCGCCCGTCTCATCCTGATCGAAGCCGTCGCATTCGTCAAAGACGGTGAGCAGCGCCGCCTTCGGAATAATCAGCCGTATGTCGTTCGTCGCGTGATATTTCATTGGGAATCTCCGTTGCCGCAGACCAGGCAGCCTTCCTGAGCGTGCACCTGAATGCGCTGCAACTCAAAGTTCTTGCTGAACGGATGCACTGGCCGGTTACCCCACACCAGATAGTTCTGCTCAATCGGTGGCAAAAACTTCGGCCGTTCGTCGAGCGTGCGCGCAATGGCGTCGAGCACAAAGCGCGTGTGGAACGCAGTGATAAAGGCGATATCGACGTTGAGGCCCGGGGAGTCCTTGATCTCGGGAATTTCCATGCCGTACATCTTTTGGCGTTCTTCATCGGAGACGAGATCAATCTCGCGGACTCCATCACGAAAGGGCAGCCGCTCAAGTACGATTTCAAGGCAGGCCAGGCAGCCGCCCTCACAGGGACGATAGCTGAACACTTCGCCGCCGATGCCGCGCGTGAACACCTTGCCAATGACGAACGGGATCCTGTTCTCTACGCAGATTTGGTTGAGACGGTAACGCGTCGGATCGTTGTCGGTCGCGAGCACAACGACCGTGCTGCGCCGGACCTGATCAACGAGGTCGTCGCAGGTCATGATGTCGACGGCGTGGCGCTCCAATTCAAGCGCCGGATTGCGATCAAGCAGAACGTCGGCGACCGCATCTACCTTCTTCTGGCCAAGGTAGCGTCTCCCGCAGATATGGCGGATCACGTTCTCCGGTTCAAGCACGTCAGAGTCATACAGGCTAAACCTTCGCACGCCGGACATGGCGAGCTGCTGCGCAACCTGTCCACCGCCCGAGCCGCAGCCGCCAATCAGCACGCGCGCATCGCTCAGTGCGCCGACGTCAAAAAGCGGAGCTATCCGGGCAAAAAGCTGATCTTCATTCATTGGGTATTCCTTCGTGTTGCGGCCATTGGCCCACGGTGCGCCACGCTTGATAGTTGCGTAGCCACTGCCGCGCGAGCTGCAAAGTGGTGTAAACGGTGTGCTTGCCCGGATTCCAGCCGGTCATCACACCGTAGAGGCAAAGTGCGCCGTCGGCCCAGCGGTGTGGCGCACCTGCGCCGACGGCGCCGGCATACACGCGGGGGCAGTTGTTGGGGTATCCATGAGGCAGGACGATAGAAAGCTCGGCCGACGCACCATCATCGAGCTTTTCCGGGAACCTGAACGCCAACTCCTTGCTGTCGGTGAAGCTTGTTGATGGTTGTTCGCCGTGCTGGACCAGTTGCTCGACTTCTTCGGCGATCCGTGCCGGCGGAATGTCGGGAAGAAGAACGGACAGCGGCACCAGGCAAGCCTTACGCTGGCCGTTGCGCTCGATGATGAAAACCTCACCCTTTTCGGCCACGCGGTCGAGGATCTCGCCCGGGCGAGTGCGAAGCTCGGTCATGGACAGTAGTGAAAAGTCGAGTGGCATTTAGTGGGGCACCTCTTCGCCTGGCCAGTGCCCGCCATTGGTGGACCAGCAGTCGTACTTATTGAGCCACTTCGCGATCCGCGCAAGAACGAAGGTCAGGGTGTGGCGGCCTGGGTTCCACATGTTCGGATGGAGAAAACAGATGTATCCGTCCCGGTACATGTGATTGTTGTGGGTCGGCCGGAGTGTGGGGTTCGTGATTATGACCTTGGGCATCTGGTTCGGGTAGTCGGGGAAGTAGATCGACATGAAGTAGGTCCGGCCGGCGGACGTCTGCATCACGGACTTCACGTACACGCCTCCGTCGCTCGTCGGGTGAGCCTCAACGATTGCGAACTGCATCGCAGCTGCCGCGACTTCCCGTCGGATGCGCTGAATGTCCGTCGGCATAGACTCCTCCTAATTCACCCCGTACTCGCCGCCCAGGTCTTCACGCATGGTCAGCGGTTTGCGGCCGCCCAGCTCCTGCTGGGAGGTTCCGCCTTTGGCTCTGACTTCGCCGTTAGGCAGGATTTCGATTTCAACCTGTTCCTCGTTCTCAAGAATCGCCTCGAGCTGGGCGATGGTTGGTCTAGCCATTCAATCCTCCTTATCGTGCAGTCGTGCGACTGTGCGACTGTGCGAC
>PLCO01000008.1 GCA_003134815.1 Acidobacteriaceae bacterium
CTAGTCCCTAGTCCCTACTCCCCAGTCCCTGTTCCCTGCTTCTCTCAATTCACCCTCATCCTAACCCCATCGCCCGCCCTTCCAACCATCTCCCACTCCTTCTCCCACCCCCGCTCCCCATTTCGGAAACGGTCTTCTGTCCGAGTTCCCAAATCCCTCAATCAGTTCCCGGATCCGGCTGCGCCGCTTCAGCAGCTTCTCCACCAGCGTTTCCATCTCCGCCTGGTCGCCGCCGTACCACTCCGGCGGAACGCTGTTGGCCGTCTCCCACACCGTCTCCTCCGCCATGGTCTCAATCCGCGTCAGCCACGGCTCAAAGGATTCCCATCCGACGATCTCCCGGTACACATCGTTACGGTAAAAGACACCCCGCAACGGCGCATCCTCAAACCGCCACTCCCCGGCGTGAAAGCAGTAGCCGAAGTCAATGAAGACAGCTTTATAGCGCTTCTCCCGCTGCCGCCGCGCGAACACCGCCTGCCGCCCATTGGCGTTGCCCGTCCACTTGTCCAGCGCCAGGATGCCGGCAAACTCACCCGGATTTTTCAGCTCCGCCATCTGCTCTTCGGGCAAAAAGTCCACCACCTGGCCGGGCATCGTTCCCCCGGCAAATCGCGACCCGAACTGCAATCCCGGCTGGCAGCGCACCCGCATCCGCCCCATGTCGATCTCCAGCTCCGGCGTATTCTCAATCAGCCAGCGCGACACCTCCACCAGCTCCGTCTCCGGCACCGTCAGCCCCGCCGCCGCCGCCAGCCTGCTGGCCATCAGTTCATTGGCCAGCACCCGCGTATGCTGCGGATTGTTCTGGAACTTCACCACGTACACGTGGCCGTCCGCGCCCAGCATCAAATGGCCCTGCGCGCCGCCCCGCATGCGCCGGATCTGCTGCACCGCCAGAACCGCCACCTTGTGCCCCCCGCCATGCGTCCCAAACTTGCAACTCGTTGTCTCTTGATTCTCTACCGAATTCTAATGCAGCCCTCCACGATCGGGCGGGCGACCCACCCCAACGTCTTGGGATCTGAACTCAGCACAACATGGGGTGCCCCATCCTAAACGCGTGATTTGCGTTTAGGGTGGGACAGCACGGCCCTCACCCGCTTTTGCTTTTCGATACTTTCCCACAAAAAATGGGTGCCTCATCCCGAGCGACCATCGTCCGCGGCGGATGGCAGTATACTGTCGTCGCCAGGAAAGTGAAATGGGAATCCCGGTCCAAATTATCTTAATGGCGCCGGAATCCTTCCGGTCACTTGTGGTTCCGAGCTCACACAGATTTTATCCAATCTGCCGCGGGAGACATTGGATGCGTGCATTACCGCCCCACTCCCTGCTGAATCTCAGTCGGATCGCCATTTTTCCGTTCTCTCTTTTCCTGCTGTTTTCGCCGTTGCTCCCCGCGCAAGCACCGCCCGGAGCACCATCCGGCGGCCAGGCTCCCGTTGCACCCGTGACACGGGATTCCTCGGAGAACCCGCCCCTGAACACCACCGTCGATGAAGTCTCCCTCGATATGGCGGTTCGCACCAAACACAATAAGCCGGTCCTCGACCTCGAGCCGTCGCAGCTGACGGTGACCGACGCCGGATCGCTTGTTCAGCTCTCTTCCCTTCGTCTCGTCGCCGCCGATTCGGGATCGAATCATCTGGTCACTCTTGTGTTCGATCGCCTGAACCCGAACGCTGCCAAAAGAGCACGCTCAGTGGCGGAAAAGATACTCGAAGCGTTCCCCGAGAAGGGCTTCTCCTTCGCTGTTCTTCAAGTCAACGGGCGGCTTCGCCTTCTTCAGCCCTACACCCTGGATCGACAGCTCGTCGACGCGGCTATTGCGGATGCGACACCCGCGACGCCGGCGACTCCTTCGGCCGAGCTCTCCCCAGCCGAAAAAACCCTGACAGCTTCTGTCCAGACTTACTCCGACGCGCTGGGCTCTGAGCACCGCGCCGAAGGAAAACTGATTCTCTCCGCACTCGAGGAGTCGCAGCGGATCCTCGAGGAAAGCCACGGGAATCCTTCCCTGGCTGCGCTTCAGGCTATCATTCTTAGCGATCGGCTCCTGACCGGCCGGAAGTTCATTCTCTATTTCTCCGAGGGAATCGGCCCCGAAGCCCACGACAACCTGCAATCCATCGTCGGCCTGGCCAACCGTGCAGGAGTTACCATCTGCGTCGTGGATGCCAATCCGGAAAATCCACAGGTGCGGTCCGCCCAGTCGGCCGCCTTGGCCAGCTCAGTCCTTGGCGGCGGCAACTCCTTCGGCTTGGGCAACCTGCCAGGTTCAAGCGGCTCATCTTCCCCCATCGGCCAACCCGGTACAGGATTTGGTCTCGCTGCCGTCCACAACGCCTCGGGATTTCAATTCGGCGACGTTGACGACCGCGCGAGCCCGCTCGTTCCCCTGGCTACCGGGACCGGCGGTATCTATATCGGCGCCTCCGGTGGGTTCAACCATCAGTCGCTGCAGCTCCACGGGGACCTGACCAGCTGGTACCAGGCCGCCTGGGCGCCCCCAATCAAAAGCTACGACGGCAAGTTCCGGCCCATCGCCATCCACTCGCTGCGCAAAGATATCGTCATTCGCGCTCGATCAGGCTACTTCGCCGTCGAGCCCACTGAAGCGACGGGGGTTCGCCCCTTCGAGATGCCGCTTTTGAACATCCTGGCCGGGTCCGCGCTTCCCACCGATATCGCATTTCACGCTGGGATCCTGCATTTGGGCGAGCTGCCCGACGGAGATGCAGGCGAACTAACGGTCCAGGTTCCAGTTTCGCAGCTCGCGGTTCGCGAGGACGCGAACCGCCACGTCTCGGCCGTGCACGCCGCCGTTGTTGCCGTCATTAAGGACAGCAAAGGCGCCATCCTCCAGCGCTTCGGCCAGGACTTTCCTCTGCACGAAACGCCGGACACGTTCCGCGCCGATTCCGGCCACGGGATTACGCTCGAAAAGCATTTCTCCGCCGATCCCGGCGTCTATACCCTGGAAGTCGCGGTCATGGACCGCATCGCCAACAAGGCGGGCGCGCAGAGCACCACGTTTACCATCGAGCCACCGCAGAAGGGCCCATCACTGAGCGACATCGCCCTGGTTCAAAGCGTGGAGCCCGTTGAGGAAGAGACCGAGGCATTCGAGCCGATGCGCTTTGGCAACGGCCGCGTGGTGCCCAACCTCGTCACGGCACTGGCCGCAGACACACACTCGCTATCGCTCTTTTTCCTCGTGCATCCAATTGCCGGCAGCCAAAGCCAACCCGGGCTGCGCATGCAGTTCTTCCGCAACGGCCAGCTGATCGCTGAAATGCCCATGGAGCTCGATAAGGTCTCCGGCACCGGCGCGGCCATTCCTTACCTGGGCACTATCAAGGGCCATGCCTTTGCTGCTGGGGATTACCAGGTCAAAGCACTGCTCAGCCAGGACGGCAGCACCGCTTCAAGCTCCGTCTCGTTCAGCGTTGAAGGCGATAGCGCCGCCTCAAACGCGCCCAACTCCTCCCTCACCGCCGCCGGATCAGGGAGCGCAGAGGGGATAAATTCGAGTCTGGTCTCAGAAGCTTCCACTTCCAACAGCGAGTTCGTCATCACCAGCCCAAAAGACCCCGTCCCCGCGCCGACGGACGCCGAAAAACAGGCGATGATCGAAGGCGCTCGTCAGCGCGCCCTCGCCTGGTCTGACTCGCTTGTGAACTTTTACTGCTACGAGGTCACCGACCACTCGATCGATGACACCGGTACCGGCGACTGGAAGCACAAGGATACCCTCGTCGAGATGATGCGTTACGTCGACCGGGGTGAATCCCGCAGCACCGTAATGCTCAACGGCGATCGCAGCAGCGTTCAGCCCGATCAGCTCCAGTTCGCGCATTCCGCCGGCGAATTTGGCGCGATGTTTCAGCTCGTTTTCAATCCTTCGGCCAAGGCCGTTTTTACCTGGAAACAATCGGCGTTCATTGATGGCCAGCCGGTCCAGGTCTTCGCGGTCAAGGTCGCCCGTGCCAATTCGAGCTTCGACCTCTACGATCGCAACGGCCATGCCGGCCAGGCGGGCTTCCACGGCCTGGTTTATCTCGATCCCGTCACGCTCAGCGTCCGCCGCATCAGCATCGATGCCGACGATATTGCTCCCACGCTGCTCATCCGCGCCTCCAGCATGTCGATCGACTACTCCTGGGTTACTATGCAAGACAACGATTTTCTGTTGCCGGTCCGCGGAGCTGTGAGCCTGCAGGAAGCCAGGAAGCGCCCGGTCCGCAATGAATTTGAGTTCCTCGGCTACCGGCGCTTCGGTTCGCAGTCTCGCGTCCTGACGGAAGAGGATATGAAAGCTGCCACGAAGAAGTGATCTCCTGCCGTGCTTGCGCGTCGCGCGCGACGGAACTACTGGAGAAAATGGTTGAAGAACTCCACAGTCATGCGCGGCGGATCACGCTCCGATACAAAGCAGCATCGCGGTCGTATCACCGGCAGTTCCTTCTTTATCGACATTCCTTCACGCCTTGACCCGACGGTTTGGAAGACCTGCCCGAAGCATTCCTGAACAAGATTGAATTTTCGGCGAGACGAAGAGCTTTTGGTGCAAGAGGGGCGCTTCGGCTATTTTCACTCGGAGCTCTCGAAGGGAGACGGTCTCCAACCTCCCTCGCTCCCCGCCCTTCCGCGCTACCCTAATTGTGTACGCCATGCCCACACCCACTGACCTCAATCGCGAATCCGTCAAAATCTCCGCCGGTCCGCGCCTGCGCATCGCCATGATCCTGGCCATCGTCGCCGACATCCTCCAGATCGCCGTCTTTCCCTGGGTCATCGAGGGCGCCGAGTCTCCCGTCGACGACATCCTCGATCTCTCCGTCGGCGGCCTGCTTACTTTCCTTCTCGGCTGGCACTGGGAGTTCCTGCCCTCCTTCGCCGCCAAACTCATCCCCGGGGTCGACCTCGTCCCTCTCTGGACTCTCGCCGTCGCCAATGTCTACCGCAAATCACGCGCGCAAGTCTCCGTCGGTGCAGCCGCCGCAAACCAGCCCTCCGCCGGAAACAACACACCAAATTCTTAGTAGGAAAAACGGAATCCGGCTAAGCCCCTTCGACAAGGGCTCGCGATGGAGGGAGCGTGGCCTTCAGCTCCACGAATAGAGCGCTCAAACGCACGGGGCTTTAGCCTCGGCCGGGTGCCCCATGTCCCGGTTTCGGGACATGGGATACCACACTGCCTCAACCCCGACCAAAACGAGCGCGTGTCCCATCCTGGCCGCGCTTTTCTGCGGCCAGAATGGGCTCGCTAACTCCGCTGCTTCGCCACCCGACTTAGTTGCCGGCCGGCGTCACGGACACAATGCCGCAGTTCACCGAGCTTACGTTCTGTACGACCTGTCCCGCGTTGAATGCGTTGAAGGTAGCGTTGTTCCCGGGGGTAAGAGGCGGGTTGCTCAGCGTCAGGTTGGTCTGATTCTGCGCCAGCACCGCTTGCTTCGCATCGTACTGGTCGCACTCCAGCACCGCCGTCTGAATGGCGACGGTCGACCCGTTCACCCATTTCCCGTTCTGCACCTGGACAGATCCATTCACCGGATTTTCCTGGCTGCTCCACTGCTGCGCCTGCACCAGCGCCGCATTTGGCCCACCTGGCCCCGGACCTCCCGGCTGCGCGGGTGTTGCTGGCTGTGGCGGCGCGCCTCCCGGCGCCGGCGCGGTTAACGGAGGGTTTGCCGGCGGGTTTTGCGTCTGCTGTTGGTTGTTGTGGTAGTAATACCACCCTCCGGCCGCGGCCGCGATGGCGATCACTGCCCACATCGTGTTGTTCTTCTTCGCCGGTTCTGCCGGGGGCGGAACGCCCATCATCGGAACCGGTCCCGGCGCGCCATAGCCCGGCGCCGGAGGCGCTCCATAGTTTTGCGGCGGGGGCGCCGCATACGCCGGAGGAGGCGCCACCGGTTGAGCCACTGGAGTTGCCGCAACCGTTGAGGCTCCCCCCGCCGCCGTCACATCGTTCCCGCACTTCACGCAGAAGCGCTCATTGCCGGCCATCTGTGTGCCACACTTACTGCAAAATGCTGCCATATCTTCTCTCCTCTCGAATTTCGCCTTGATCCCCTGTTCCCAGTTCCCTCAGTCCTTCGTCCCTGGTCCCTATTCCCTTGTAGCGCCGGCGTCCTCGCCGGCTGTCGTGCGGGCGTCCTTGCCCGCACTCCCCTGATCCCTATTTCTTATTCCCTGCCCGCTGCTCTCGCCTGTTTCTGCCACTTCTGCACGTTCACGCCCTTTGCCAGCAGCCATAACATCAGGAGTCCCTCCGCCGCCACGCCCAGGATTTCAATGACCATCCCGAAATCTCTCGCGACAGCGGGAATGAGAAACAACAGCCACCCCAACCCCGCCAGCACCATCAACGCGCCCAAAACGTGCGGCAGGAATTTCGATCCCAGGATCAGGATTCTGAGCAACAGGCAGTACGGCCCAAAGAAAATCAGCGTATTCACGTGGTGGGTGGGCACATGGAATACATCGAGCGACCCAAACACGCATCCCGTAAGGCTCAACAATGCCGCCAGAAGTGAAAGCCGACTGTCCACAGGCTTGAACAGGTCGTAAAAAAGCAGCGCCACCATCGCATAGAGCACGAACGCCAGCAGGTTGCCCGTCTCCCCCACCGTGTTGGGTACGCGGCTCTGAACGATCGTCGTAATGATCGTTGTCGCAAAATAGGCAAGGTAAAGAGCGCCCGTGAGTCTCGCCAACGGGCTTCGTTCTGGCTCTCGCGCTCGCTTTGTCATCGCACGCTCTGCCCGCAGCGCCCCGCCTCATGTGCGCCAATTTATCGCTCCGCCGTCTCAACATCGCCCTTTGCCCAGTTCCATCAGGTGCCGGGATTCACGCCGACAATCCCGCAGTTTACCTTCGACATGTTCTGCTGGATCGCTCCCATCGGAAACGGTCCGAAGGACGACGTCGTCTGAGGCGGAGTTGGCCCGTTCAGGGTCGTCTGCATCTGCGTTAGCGTGGCTCCGCCGGCATCGTATTGAACGCACTCCAGCGTGGCCGACTGGATATTCACGGTCGAATTATTGCTCCATTTGCCGTCCGATACTTGAACAGTCCCGTTGCTGGGTACCCATTTTCCGCTGAAGCTCTGCAGGTTCACCAGCGCCGCATTCGCGCCGCCGCCATCTGGTGCGCCTCCCGGAGCCGGAGCTGCCGGTGGCGCTCCTCCCGGCACTGGTCCCGGTGCTGCTCCAGGCACTGGTCCCGCCGCCGGTCCTGGCGCTGCTCCAGGATTTGGATTTCCTCCCGGAGCCCCGCCTGGTTGTGTTGGGGCTGTTGCTGGCTGCGTCGGTACGTTTGCCGGCGGCGTTTGCGTCTGCCGCATGTCGTGGTAGTAGTACCACCCGCCCCCCACCAGCGCGATGGCAATCACTCCCCACATCATGCTGTTTTTCTTCTGCGGTGCTACAGGCGGCGGCATACCCATTACCGGAATCGGTCCCGGCACCCCATAGCCTGGCGGCGGAGGCGCACCGTAACCTGGCGGCGGAGGCGCTGCATAGCCCGGCGCCGGAGGCGCTCCGTAGCTTGGAGGAGGCGGCGCTGCATACCCAACGGGAGGAGGCGCTTTCGGCTGAGCCACTGCAACTGGTGCCGTTGCAATTGGCGCCGGAGCCACCCCTGCCGCCGTCACATCGTTTCCGCATTTCACGCAGAAGCGCTCATTGCCTTCCAACTGCGTGCCGCACTTGCTGCAGAAAACCGCCATACGTTCTCTCTCTTCTCGAGTCCCGTTCCCTTTTGCCGGAGTCCAGGTTCCCCGTCTTGCAGGCCGTCCTTCTGAGCCCGGCTTTTCTGATCCCCGCTTTTCTGATCCCTGACACCTGAACCCTGATCCCTGCTTCTACGCCATCGGCGCTGCTGGGGCCGCCATCGGCGGCCTTATCGTTCCCAGCCCCAAGGTAGCCTCCACGGTCGCCAGAGTGCTCTGCAGGTGCGCTACTTGCTCGTCTTTTACCTGCTTCAACCCCTGTTGAACGAGCCCGAACAGCACATACCAGGTAATCAGCCCCGTAACCGCAGGCAGAACGAACGCCGCCAAAATGGTCGGCATGGTCGGGATAAGGATCGACAGGTCCCAGGTCGTATGCATAAGGACCGGAATCGCGAACGCCTTCAAAAAGCGCGCGTCCAGCAGCATCGCCGGGTTCGCAGGCTTGGCGCCCTTCACGCGCCAGAACGCGCCCGCCGCAATCGCCGTCCACGCCACATGGCCCAGCGGCGATTCAACCCCGCGCAGCACCAGGTTGGCCATCATGTTCTCCACCGTCTGCACCAGCGCTTCCGCCGTCGGAAATCCCCCGGCCACATTCCCGGCCTGAATAATCGGCGTCAGCGTTGACAGGATCTGGTCGAATCCGTAACCGCACGTTTCAAAGCACGCAAATCCCGCGCCCACCGTCGCGCCAAACAGGATTCCGTTCAGCTCATACTTGTAGCGCACGCCCCGCGCCACAAGAATCACCGCCAGCAGCTTTGCCGATTCCTCCACGATCCCCGGCATGTTTCCGGCAATCGGCACCATGTAAGCCAGCATCGCCGTGCCTAGTCCCACCAGGCCGCCCACGATAAACAATTTCCCCACCATTACCAGCGAGACATTGCGCGGCGTGTTCATCTCGAAAATCAGTACCAGCGTCGAGAGCGGCACCGCGAAAGCTCCCAGAAACAGAATCGCCGGCACGGTTTTCTCGTTCTCGGTGAAGTGGAACAGGAACGCCAGCGCGATAAACCCGATCCCTAAGATGCCCAGCAGGCGGAAGAACATCCATGGCTTCGGCCAGCCCGTCTCCACTTGGTCCAGCGGCGGCGTCGTCCTTGACGTCCCACACATGATGTACTCTTCCACCACATCGACCCCGTGCTTTTTGAACACCTGCTTGAACATCTCTTTCAGGCTGAACCCTTCCAGAGCGTCCGTCGAAGAAAGAATCCTGATCTTCGACCGCAGTCCGTCCATAAAGCCCGACTGCACATGAGGCGCGTGCGGCGCTGCCGCCGCGGCTGCCGGCACGTAATACACCTGCTGCGGCCCTCCAGGGTACGCCTGGTACACCATCGGAACCATCCCCGGCGGTGGACCTTGTGGCGGTGCCCCCGGCGGAGGAGGCGCTGGTGGCATGTACGGCGGCGCCGACTGCGCCGGAGCGGCTGCCTGTGCGCCGCTTGCTGCTCCCAGCGTCGCTCCACAACTCTTGCAAAACTTGTTTTCAGCCGTGTTGTCTACACCACAGCGAGGACAAAACATAGTGATTCTCCTGTCTTCCGGGGGCGGGGGATGCTGACCAAATTAGCACCTTTCCGCGTATTAAGTAAAGAGTTCTATAAGGCCCTTGCCTGTTTTCATCGCCTGGCTTTCCATCGCATCGCTGCTCGCTTTGATCCCGCCGCGAACTCTACGACCCCAAACCATCCGCTCGCCGGCCAGTAGAATTGCAATCTCCGCTGCCCTACTTCACTTTCGCCAAATGCCCTATCGTTGCCTGCGGCCCGTCCAACGACCCGTCGCTGTTCACCGTTATGATTTCTGTCTGCCCTCCGCAAGTCAGGTTGACCTGTTTGCCGCTCTGCGTATAGGTGCATGTGACTGGGATCGGACCCATCGTCACGCTCGCAGTTCCGCCCGATTGGAACTGGATCGTCACAGATCCGTCGGCTGCCGCGTAGTTGTGCCCGTTCACATTGTTCCCGCATCCCGCCGCGCCAAGGCAAACCAGCGCCGCTGCCGTCGCAATCCATCCACTTCGTAGACTTGCTCTCACCTTCGACCTCCAGCCGAAACTCCGCCCGCTCGCAACCCGCTATCGATCCCATTCTAGGAAAGTAGGGGGGGGCCGACTGCTTGCTTCGTTTCGCCTTCTCCGTTTTCAATTGTCCTAGGGGGGAATACCGCTCCACAAACTCTAACCATTCGCAATCACTTCAAGCAAGCTTTTTCTTTGCCCGCCGCCTGTCGCCCATTGTCAGTCGACGTCGTCAATTGCCAGCCGCCCGCTGCCGGCCGCCTGTCCCGTTCAACCTGCCATCAAAGCTCGCGACCGCACAGCCTACCGACGAACCTCTTCGCGGAAAAGTTTTCCATCACTGCAACTCGCAATTCGCATTCGATCCAGCCGCGTTCCCACCCGCCGCTCACCAACCCCGCCGCCTCATCAACCCCGCTAACACCGCCAGCTCCGCTAACTCCGCCAACTCCAAATACAATCCAAACAACGGCCGCCGCTGCTCGATCCGCCGGCAGTCACGGTCAACTTGCTTCCGCTCTCGCCCCACGGAGACCCCCATGCGCGCCCTCGCTCTGGTTGCCGGCATCCTCTGCATCTTCACCGTGCTCTTCGATGCCTTCCAGACCATCATCCTGCCTCGCCGCGCCACCGGCCGCTTCCGCCTCACCCGCCTCTTCTACATCGCCACCTGGAAACCCTGGACCTTCTTCGCTCGCGGCCTTCACCATCCCCGCAAGCGCGAATCCATCCTCGGCTACTACGGTCCTCTCTCGCTCATTCTTCTTCTCGTCGTCTGGGCCGCCGCCATGGTCCTCGGTTTCGCCCTCATCTACTTCGCCATCGGCAATCCCTTCATTGACCCCGCGCACTCCTCCAACTTCCATACCGACCTCTACGTCAGCGGAACCACCCTCTTCACCCTCGGCCTCGGCGACATCGTTCCGCACAGCCCGCTTGCGCGCTTCCTCCTCATTCTTGAAAGCGGCACCGGCTTTGGCTTCCTCGCCGTCGTCATGGGATATTTCCCCGTCCTCTACGGCGCCTTCTCGCGCCGCGAAGTCAACATCGCGCTCCTCGACGCCCGCGCCGGCTCTCCGCCCACCGCCGCCGAGCTCATGCGCCGCCACTCTTACGACGGCGCCGCTCAGCAGCTCTCCGTTCTTCTCATCGAGTGGGAACGCTGGTCCGCCGAACTCCTCGAAAGCCACATCTCCTATCCGCTGCTCTGCTACTTTCGCTCCCAGCACAACAACCAAAGCTGGCTCAGCGCACTCACCGCCATTCTTGACACCTCATCACTGCTCATCGCCGGCGTCCGCGGCCAGGAAGCGCGCCAGGCCCAGCTCACCTTCGCCATGGCCCGCCACGCTCTCGTCGACCTCGCGCAAATCTTCAATCTCCGCCCCATCGCCGCCGCCCCTCTCGGCGACGCCCCCAAGGGCCACGCTTCCGCCGGCCACGCCCCCGCCCGCAACGCCCCCGGCTCCGACGCTTCCGCAGCCGGCGTGCCTCCCGGCGGCGTGCCTCCCGGCGGCGTGCTTCCCGGCGGCGTGTCTGACCGTCTCACGCCCGCCCGCTGCCACGAGCTTTATGAAATGCTCACCGCCAGCGGCATCGAGCTTTGCTATAACGATGCCTCCCGCGAGCGCCTCCGCCAAATGCGCGCTCTTTACGAGGGATACGCTGAAGCTCTCAGCCGCTTCCTTCTCATGCCGCTGCCGCAGTGGTTCGACAATCAACCGCGCAAAGACAACTGGCAAACCGTCGCCCGCCTCCGCGCCCAAACCGAAGCCCCCGGCTCCGCGAATCCTGACCCATACAGCCCCACCCCAGCGTCGCTCGCCGATGCTTCCTCCACCGATCCCACTTCCGCTGCCTCCATCGCCGCCTCCGCCCTCATCGACCACTCCCACGACTTCTGAAACACCGTCCGTCGGCGATCCATCCCATGCCGCTTCTTATCGTCGTCAAACTCGGCAAACGCTAACCAACGAAGAATTTCTCGCCCAGCGCCTCGCATCAAGGGGGTAGACTTGAGCGATTGCGACCGGCCAAATCGTTTTAAGTTTCAGATCGTTTGCAATTAAGGAGATCGAATGAAGTATGTGATTAGTTGGAACGAACGCTCGCAGGGTTCACCTTTGGAGTACGAAAACGCCCAGAAGCGAATCCTTGAAGTATTTGGCCAGTGGAAGCCGCCAGCGAATTTCAAGATCGAGTTCTTCGTGATTCGTGTAGGCGACTGGGGCGGATATCTGTTGGTGGACTGCGACGATCCGCTCGCGGTTCACAAGTTCTGCTCAATGCTTCCTGCATTTGAGTTCCAGGCGCGCCCCGTAGTTCCCGTAGAGGACGCAGTCCGGGCCGAACTTGAAGTGATGGCCTGGCGCGATGGAATAAAAGGCAAGTAACCTCCAGCAGGATCGAGTCTTCGGTTGCCCCATCCTTCGCTTTTTCTGGCGAAGGGTCGGATAGCACGAATTCAAACCCGCCCGTGTCCCGCTTCTCACCCTCCCACTAAGAATGGTGCCCCGTCCTCCGGGGTCCCCACGGACAGGTCGACGTCCGTGGGGTGGATCCTAACTTGTTAGGGCGGGAAGCGAGTTGACTCAGCATACAATCTTCAGAAGAAGAGATTCCGACTAGGATTCCCCCCCCAAGAATGAACCTGCGTACAACTGGAATTGTCAGTCTCTGCATCTCCGCGATGCCGGTGCTCATGCTCGCTCAAACCGACGAGATCCAGGTCTACGACGGAGAGATCGCGCCGCCCGGAATCTTCAATCTGATGATCCACAATAACTTCACCCCCAAAGGACGCACCCTGCCCGACTACCCTGGAGCGATCATCGCCAATCATTCCTATCAGGTCACTGCCGAGTTCGCCTATGGCGTTACTCCGTGGCTTGAGCAAGGACTCTATTTGCCCGTAACGTCGCCCTACTCCGAGAATCATGGCTCGACGATCAACGGCTTCAAAATTCGCGAGCTATTCACGCGGCCCAACGCTCAGGCCCACACCTTCATCTATGCAGTCAACTTTGAGTTCAGCGTCAATCGCCATTATTGGGAGTCCAGAACCATTACCTCGGAGATCCGGCCGATTGTAGGGCTGCACCTGCATCCATGGGATCTCATTTATAACCCGATTGTCGACACGGACTATACCGGCGGACTTGGAAACCTGCAGTACAACCCCTCCGGCAGAGTGGCCTGGAACTTCAACGACAGGTGGGCCCTCGCCGCGGAGGAGTACGACAGTTTCGGCCCGCTGCACGGGTTCTTGCCGCTTTCCAGGCAGTTTCACGAGGTCTGGGCCACGACGGATTACTCGGGCACCAGGTTTTTTGGTCTGTCCGTTGAAGCAGGTGTCGGCTACGGTCTCACCGCGGCGTCAGACAAATGGACGCTTAAGCTGATGCTGTCACGCAACCTGAACGTCCATCCGTGGCGGCCTTAATGAAACCCGGCTTCAGCTCCTGGCTCAGCAATCGCAACAGGGGGACATTGACCAGCTAGAATTGCCGTGAATAGGTATCATGTCCCCCTATTAACGAGTCTGATGCCCAGACTTGACTGCCTCGGCTTCTACAATGTTGTCTCCGAGAAAGGGCTTAATCGTATGGATTTCATTGCGCAGCCATTTGCAGATGTACGCTTAGGGGATTTCCTCCAAGAACATTTTGCCGATCCGCAATGGACCGTCTTTCGAGCCGCCGTCGCGTTTGTAAAGCGTTCGGGCACCCAACACATTCGTCTGCCGCTTTTGAGCTTCAGTGCGCGAGCACAAGTCGTCCTATCGGTCGGAGTCGATTTTTTCGGTACGTCCAGAGAAGCATTGACCGATTTGCTGGATGCGACACCCGGCGGACAAGTATTTGTCTACCGGAACAATGGGCCATACACATTTCATCCGAAAGTTTACCTATTCAAATCCGCACAAAAGGCAGACGTGCTCGTAGGCTCAGGAAACCTGACTGAAGGCGGGTTGTTCACTAACTATGAAGCCTCGGTGGTCACGTCGCTAGACTTAACGATTCCAACCGATGTTGCGACTTTGGGTCTCGTCGAATCGGTATTAGATACGTGGTCTCAGACCCAGGAGAATAGGTGCTATCAACTCACACCGGAATTTCTTGAGACTCTCGTTGCCAGCGGACTGGTGCGCACTGAGGCTCAGTTGCAATCCATGAAGCAGTCTCTCTTGCAACAGACCCCGCCTCCCACCCAAGGCGCTCCGACATCGACTGGTGGAACGGGCAGCTCGGCACAAGCGCCACAATCTCTATTCACTGCGGCACCCGTTCCCCCTCCGCCGCCCGTTCCCGCGCCTCCACCTGTGACTGCTCTTCCGGCTACTGCTCCAACACCACCGGCGGTTGTTGAGGATCAAGAGCCGCCTGAGGCAGGCGAAGAACCTGGCCCTTCAGAGATTCTCGCAGGGATAGAAACACCCACCCTTATTCTGTCTGTTCTGGCGGTTGATCTACCCGTGGATGGAAGCTCAAATGAAATCACACCAACGAAGGGTATTCGCAATCTGCGTCCGCAGTTCTGGGGATGGCCGGACATGTTTGAAGGCCCTGATGCCACCACAGGGCAATATAGGCGCGAAATAGTGGTGCGGTACGGCAATCAAGTCGTGAACGCATATTTGCAGGATTTTCCTGCGAGGAAACCAGACGGCACGAAAGCAAGCGCGGATTTTCGCATTGGGGCAATAGCGCCGATTGTCGGGGATTTAGTGCAAGAGGATGACCTTGTGATCTTTACCCAAAGTGATGAACCAAACGTAGATTACGAAGTATCGGTTGTTCGGGTCGGAGACCCTCAGCATGAAACTCTGATGAACGGTACCCAAAACTATACTCGGTCTCGAAGCGCGAACGGTACAGTTAGAAAGTTCCGCTACATACCCTAGGAAGGCTGTGTACGACGATTGTTAGGCTCTGAAGAAGAGAATCTCTTCCGATGCCACAGCATTGCTCTTGAAAATATCGCGTGAGACAAGCATCTCCATAGGAACCCGCTGCTCAGCTACAAGCCCAACCGCTTTCGCAATGTCCACAAGCAGTGTCGCCGTCTCAATTTCGACTCTCTGACCTCCAGCAATTGTGTGGTTATTACCGACCACGACGTAAGCTGGACATCCTGGTCGGAGGACTTCCTTGACCCCTTCCAGTACTCTTTGCATATCGAGAAAATATTTCGTCAGCAGTGCGGGCAGATTGCGGCGGCGAAAGCCAACTTCGATCTTTGCATTGAGCGTGCTTACTTTTCCGATGAGGGCGGAGACGGATTTCGGCAGGCCGTTGTGACTGTCTTCAAACAGATTCCAATATGCAACTCTTTGACGGTCGCTGATTTCTCGGTTTCCAATCATCTCTTGATCACGTTTGCGGTGAGCAGGACGTGAAAGTAAACCGAGATAGCAGAGACTGAGCCGGTCGGTGTCGAGATACGGCAAAGCAGTTGCGTAAGGCGGAGATGTAATGATTGCGTCAATCTTCCCTTTGCGCTGCTTCCAAAACGACGCAAGACCCCTTGCATCGCCTTCTTTGATCTCGAATCCTCCGATGGCACTGCCAGCGTTCTGGTGAAGAAAAGCAAGGACCATTCGCACCGAGCGGCCCATTTCTTCAAGAAATTCCCTGATTGGGTCAATCTCGGTGTCTGCTCGTACTTCTTTGCGCACGCGGAGATCGTCGTCTTTTTGCCAAGAGACCGCGCGCAAGATGTTGCTTAAGCACAACCAGAAGAAATCCCGGACTCGGACATCCGTCTCCAAAATGGCGCGCGCCACTTCATCCAAATCCTGAAGCACCTGTTCCGAAAACCACGCCAACAAATACTCTTGGTCCCGATCCGGCAATGAATTTAAATATGTCAAACGTGCCATGCGACGCGCGGCTGGCCGTAAGAGCCGCGCACGTAAATCCTCATAAGCGGAGGCCAGAAAATCGGCATCGACACTCAGCAGTGAGCACTTGACCCGCGCCATGAGAACCGATAGCGGATTCATGTCTAAACCAATCGTCCGGTACTCACCTAGGATAGATTCAACGCAAGTCGTGCCGCTCCCACACATCGGGTCAGCAACCAGACCCCTTTTTGGCACTCTGGCAATGTTGATGAGCGAACGCACCAACTGAGGGAAAAATTTTCCGCGATATTCGTGAATGCCGTGAGTTCCATATCGGAGGCATCTCCGGTTAGGCAAACCAATCTCTTTGGCCTGCAATAGAATGGGAATTTCTTTGGGGGCGACGCCGTTGCGAACCACGTTCACCGTGCGTTCGCGGAGGACCTGTGTCGTCATCAATGATTCACCGGAGTCCACCATTTCCCAATAAGCCAAATTCCGGGCGAGGTTCTCAGCATTGATCGAAGGCACAAGAGAGAACAGAACGGGGTCGCCGGATTGAGACCGGACAGGGATTGGCTCTGATTGAGCGAGAGCATGGAGTTCGGCCATAGCGAGGGTACGCTCAAATGGCTGGATATATGGTTTGATCCGACAAACGAGAGGTGCCTTCATTTGAGAGCCCCTTCCTGATTTTGAAGTATGAGAATCTTTTCTTCTTTGATCTTCCCGATGACCGGGTTAAAGGATTTCTTTGTTGTTTGAAGCGTGCGATGAATGCGCCGCACTTCCACGAATCCGGCGGACCGTGACGCCTCGGCAATGAGATCGGCGTTGTTGACACGCTCGCCTTTCAGGGTGGAATCTCCGACAACGAAGCAGGCGTAGCCGCCCTTCTTGAGTCGGCCACCAAGCCAATCCATAATGGCGCTGAATTCCGTCCTGAACGTATCTGCCGTGGCCCGGTTTTTGGACGGATTGCTGTATTTGCGATGGCTGCCTATCTCTTCTTTCTTGAATCTGGGTTGGTCCATTCCAAGCCAAAGCATCCTGGTCATGTGGTAGAGGTGATAGCTAAACGCATTCGGATAGGGAGGAGAACAGACGACCAGATCGAGCAGCTCCACGGCTGGCTTCAGCAGGACATCCGCCTGCAATATCTGGCACCTGAACCGCTCTTCCACGAGTTCAGAAAATTCCACAGCACTGCGCGTCACCTGTTCTAGGGCCCGTGCAAACCGCCTGAAAACCTCCCCTTTCGTAAGCTGCTTTTCGCGCCTTACGTACCGGGTGTCGGAGTCTTGCCGCGAGACCGTGACTACAATAGACGAAAACGCAGTGAGGGCGAGAGTTTCTGCTGACTCGGAGTCGAGCGTCCGACACCATGACAGGCACTCTGCAAGTTCCTCAATGGCAAATGACTCAAACCAAAACTGGAGGGCATCGTTGCGGGGACGCCATGCCTGCGAAACGAAGGTGGGAGACGGAAACAATTCTTCCTGCTTAAACGACATGTCTTCACCATTAGAACCTCCGGCAAGTTTTTCGCCCATGCCCCTTGCACGGATCGCAATCTCAAGGAGCGCGCTCGCGTCCTGTTCTGAGATGAATCCCGTTTTGGCCTTGCTAATGAGACAAGCAAGCGGATTCGCATCGATCCCGACCGCGTGACGCTTTAACGTGAGCGCTTCTACGAGCGTGGTACCGCTGCCACAGAAAATATCCGCCACCACGTCACCGACCGCAGACAACTCCTGTATCAGCGCATTCGGAATCTGGGGGATGTATTTGGCGGGGTATGGGTGAATGCCGTGCGTAAGATAAGAAGTTTTGGCACCGTCGAAATCCCATCCGATAGAGTCCAGGCTCGTGAGACCGGCCGGTCGAACAATCGAGGGTGAGCCCGGTTCTGCGCTCGAGGAGGCAAATGCCCGCACGGCGTCAGCTTGTTCCTGGTTGAAGTATCTCCAGCCGTGTCGATCACGATCTGGTTCGGGGATGAGATTTGTGCGCAGCCAACGAAGCAGGGTATCTCGGTGAACCCCCGCCATCTTGGCGACCTCGGCGGTCGAAAACCGTTCGGCGGCCGCAGTTGCGCTTCCATGCATAGAGTCATTCTACATATACTTGCATATAGGTAAGGAGCATTGTTTTCAACGGGGCTTACGAGCCTGATGCCCATATCTTATTGGAACCTGGGGATAAAACCCGGGGAACAGACTGGACGTTCCCTTAGCTTCGGGGTTTAGCGCCATTAAAGCCACCACTCCGGTCTTCGCCGACTGCACCCACCGGCCTGTCAACCCCGTCCGCTCCCTCGCGTGTCGTCCATCGGCCAGGCAACTTGATGATCTTAAATCCCCTTGCGCTCTCGAAATTTTCCCCGCAAAGTTTGCCGGTTAATTCTCCAAAATCGCTATCCTTGACCTATATGCGGAACCTTCGCCATCTCGCTCAAGCCGCCACGCGCCGCGTCTTCGCCCCCTCCACGTGGGGCAAAATGAGCCGGGAGAGTGATTTTATACACTTTGAAACGCGATTTTTGACCATAACTACCTTTAGAATCAGCATAATAGCTCAAAAATCTGTGTCGATTTTTTGCGATTTTTTGCGATTTTTCGCGCGATTTTACCCTCAAATCGCCCCTTCCCGCTCCCAAATCGCCCCAAGACGCACCTCGATTATTTTCGCCGTTTCCGTTGCACCCTCTACGGTGCACTCCCACTCCCACCCGCTCTCTTAAATCATTCAGGCCAATCGCCTTAAAGCTCAATCGCGCTCATCGCCAACCACCTTCATCGTTGAATCCAAACGATTTCCACCCTCTCAAACTCCATTCCGTGCTACACTCTATGTAATCGTAGAATTCGATCTGAAGTTCTTGCCTGTTCCGGTTACCGCCTGCACGCAACACTCCACATTGTATTCAGCGGTAATTCAGTAAGTATGAGGAGCAACACAATGGAACAAGGCACAGTCAAGTGGTTCAATGACGCAAAAGGATTTGGATTTTTGAGCCGTGAAAACGGCGAGGACGTCTTCGTCCATCACACCGCCATCAAGTCGACCGGCTTCCGGTCACTCCAGGAAGGCCAGCGCGTCCAGTTCGACGTGACCAAGGGCCCCAAGGGATGGCAGGCAGAAAACGTTCAGGTCATCTAAGAGATTCCTGAACGAAAACAGATCCTGAGCGCGTTCGGAACTTCGAACATGTTCGGAGCCAAAAACAAGAGGGACGGCGAAACTGCCGTCCCTCTTTTGCGTTTGCAGTTCTCTAGTCCCTATTCCCTGGTCCCTATTCCCTGCCTTATCACGCGGCCGGCTCCAGGCTCTTCGGCGTGGCGGCTGGATGCAGGCCTCCCTTGGGCAGATCGTGCGTCCCAAGGTAGACCAGAATGTTGTTGATGGAATCCTCAAAGCGCGAGCCGGTTTTGTGCGTGACCCTCACGCCCTTCGAGACCAGCCTGCAGACTTCAAATCGGTTCATTCCCTGCGCAAGCGCGCGGTGGATATTATCGGAACGCATGACGAACTCCAACGAACAACGTGATTCTTGCGTGGAGGTGCAAAGCTCGTCAGAAGCGTTTCGTCAGCCGGAGCCGAGCAGGCCTGAAAAGGAGAATATCTATTACTTGCCAGTGTCTGTCTTCATTGTACGCTCCAATCGCCTCTCCGCCGCGCATCCGCTCCTGATTGCCTCACAATGTCACGCCGCGATTTCTCGAGCAGCGATCCACCTGTTAACATGAATCTCTTGAAAGCCCGCGCCGCGGGCTCCCTGAACACATTCGATGGAAAGAGGTTAACGTGGCCGACACCACAAAAATCAAAGACAAGGCAGAGCGCAAAAAGCTCAAGCGCGCAGCCCGCAAAAAAACCGCCCCCAAGGCCAAGCGCACCACCCCTCGCGGCTCGCTGAAAAAGAAAGTCAAAAAGATGGTCCGCGGCCAGTCGAAGCGGTAGGAAAACAGCCATCAGCTCCTGGCTTCTAGCCTCTAGCCTTTTCTTGCGGAAAGTTGAATTCTACGTCCGCGCATGAAAGCTAGCAGCTAGAAGCTATTAGCTAAAAGCTGCTTTCAAGGAGCCCCGCACTGCCCAGCCAACCGCTTGCCCGCAACCAGCTCTTCGCCCGCAAGTCGATCGACAAGCTCATCAGCGACTCGACGCTGCCCGAGCACGCGCTGAAGAAGACGCTCGGTCCTTGGTCGCTCACCGCGCTCGGCATCGGCGCTGTCATCGGCTCGGGCATCTTCACCGTCATCGGCACCGCCATCTCCGGCGAGAAGCTTCCCAACCCCACCATCGCCGACACCCCGCTGATCCACTACGTCATTACGCATACTGCGCTCGCCGGCCGTCCCGGCGCCGGTCCCGCCATCGCGCTCTCCATGATTTTGGTGGCCTTCGTCTGCGCGCTCACCGGCCTTTGCTACGCCGAGCTGGCCTCCATGATTCCCATCGCCGGCTCGGCGTACACCTATACCTACGCCACGCTCGGCGAACTCATCGCCTGGATCATCGGCTGGGACCTGATACTCGAGTACGCCGGCTCCAACATGAGCGTCAGCGTCGGCTTCGCCGCCCACGTCGTCGACCTGCTCGACTGGTTCGGCCTGCATCCCAGCGCCCGCTGGATCTCGCCCGCTTATCTCCCCGACGGCCTGCAGGATCTCGCCGGCAACAATCTCTACAATCCCGGCTGGCACTTCGGCTTCAATATCCCCGCCTTCCTCATCGTCCTCATCCTCACCGTCGTTCTGGTCCGCGGCATTCGCGAGTCCGCATCCACCAACAACATGATGGTCGGCTTCAAGCTGGTCGCTATTCTCATCTTTGTCTTCGCCGCCATAGGCTTCATTCATCCCGGCAACTGGCATCCCTTCATGCCCAACGGCTGGTCGGGCGTGCTCACCGGCGGGTCCATCATCTTTTTCACCTACATCGGCTTTGACTCCGTCTCCACCGCAGCCGAGGAATGCCGCAATCCCCAGCGCGACCTTCCCATCGGCATCATCGCCACGCTCGCCGTCTGCACCGTGCTCTACGTCGCCGTCGCCGTTTGTTTAACGGGACTGGTCCCCTGGCAATCGATGGTCGGCGACGCCGCGCCCGTAGTCAACGCGCTCAAAAAGCTCTCGCTCCAACCCGGCGGCCACTCACTCTACTGGATTCGCCTCGTCGTCCTGCTCGGCGCGCTCATGGGCATGATCTCCTCCATCCTCGTCTACCAAATCGGCCAATCGCGCGTTTGGTTTTCCATGTCCCGCGACGGCCTGCTGCCCAAAGTTTTCTCCAACGTCCATCCCCTCTTCCGCACCCCGGCCTTCTCCACCTGGGTCGCTGGTTTCGTCGTCGCCGTTCCCTCCGGCCTCTTTGACATCGGCACGCTCGCCGACCTCTCCAACATCGGCACGCTCTTCGCCTTTGTCCTCGTCTCCATCGGAGTTATCGTCCTCCGCTATCGAGACCCCCATCGCCGCCGCGGTTTCGTCGTTCCGGGCGGCCCCATCATCCCCGCGCTCAGCGTCATCTTCTGCTTCCTGCTCATGGCCGGTCTGCCCATCATCACCTGGTATCGCTTCCTCATCTGGCTGGTCATCGGCCTTTTCATTTACTTCTTCTATAGCCGTCACCGCTCTGAGTTCGCCCGGCCCCGGTCGACGCATTAGCGGAGTCCCCATGAAGACCTGGCAAAAAGTCGCACTCATGACGCTGGTATCGCTCACCATCGGCGGCATCTACCTCTTCACAGTCTTCGAGCACCGCCGCAACCCCGGCGTCCAGCCGCAAACCGCCCCCGATCAGAACCTCACACCTGACGACGTCGCCATCGTGCGCATGAAGTTCATGACCTCCTTCGACGACGCGCTCAAGCTTCAGGGCACAAGCGTCTGGATGAAGAACGGCTACACCATGCCCTACTTCCCCTTCGAAGCCGGCCGCATCGTCTTCAGCAAACGCGTCGGCGTCATTCCGTCCGCCCAGCAACTCGACATCAAGAAAGTCATCAAAGCCGTGCCGCCCGCCGACCTCGACGACGGTATCTCGCACGGCACGCGCCAAGCCTTCATCGTCTTCGCGCTTCCCGGCAGTCCCAGCCTCTATGCCACCGTCATCGGCGCATTCGACGGCGACCAGGAACAGTATTTCTGCGATATGCTCTTTTATTACGACGATCCGCATACCATCTACGACAACTGGCCCCCAAACGTCTGGGCCGCCATCGACGCCCATCAGGTCATTGTCGGCATGAGCGAGCTTCAAACTCAGATGTCCATCGGCCACAATCAGCAGGTCGATGACTCCGGCGAAGGCAACCGCACCATTACCTACGATCAAGCCGGCAAAAAGTGGGCCATCACCTTCGTCAATAACCACGCCACTACGATCCGAAATCATTAAGGTCTAGACTGGTTTTTAAGGTTTCGACGAGCCTCACGGGTGACTTTTCCGGCCTAGGGCGTCGCTTGCATGATTTGAGGATCATTATGTCGGCACGAATTTCCTTCGCCTTGGCCTCTTTCCTGCTCTCTGCAATTGCCCACTCTCAATCTTCCATGGTGGCCGCTTGTTCGCAGGTCAAAGGCCGCTATCAGTGCGATCAGGCAGCCTTTGTCAGAACACTCTCTGTCGCCAGGACCGTTGCTGTGGAATCGCAGCCGTACGACCGCAACGCACAACGAGAGCTCACTGAGCTTGCAGCGCAACTCGGCAAAACCGTTGCAACCACGAATGCCGACCTCACTTTCCGGTTGGAAAGACTCGATCCGGATAACATTATTTATTACGGCCCGAACAGCAGAGATCTTGCCTTGCTTCGCGTCTATTCACGAGGACCTCAAGGTGCCCGCGGTTCGCTCGTCTGGGTAGAGACCTTTAACGGCCAGCCCAACATGCCGTGGCCCGCTGTCGTGTATAAGGTCATTCAACAGTTCAAAGCCGACACCAGATAGACCACCGGTCGTCGTATTCCACCTTTCCGCCACGTTTACGCAATCGAGTTGAACAATGCGATTGCAGCGCTGTGGCACTCCGGTCGACCCCGCCAACTAAACTTAAGCTGTGACGGAAATCCAGGAATTCATCCGCGGCCTGCCCAAGGCCGAGCTGCACTTGCATCTTGAAGGCACCATCGCGCCCGCCACGCTGGTTGAGCTAAGCGCCCGTCATGACACTTATCCCCTCACGCAGCACCAAGCCGAATCGCTCTACCGCTTCACTGACTTCACTGAATTCATCGAGTCCTTCAAGTCCGTCACCCGCCGCCTCCGCGACCCCGAGGACTACGAGCTGGCCGCCTGGCGCATGATGCAGAGCCTCGCCGCCCAGGGAGTCGTCCACGCCGAGGTCTACATCTCGGTCGGCGTCATCTATATGTGGCGCAACTTCGATCCCCGCTGCTTTGAGCCGATCTTCGCCGCCCTTGAGCGCGCTCGCGAGCGTGCCGCGCGCGAGCTGGGCCTTTCGCTCTACTGGATCTTCGACGCCGTACGCCACTTCACCGTCGAGGAGGCCGACCGCGTCTTCCGCAAGGCCGCCGAACTACGCGCTCACTACCCATCCATTGTCGCCATCGGCCTCGGCGGCGACGAGCGCCGCACAGGTTCGGCCCCGTTTCGTCACCTTTACTCGCGCGCCCGCGACGCCGGCCTCCGCCTCACCAACCACGCCGGCGAAACCACCGGCCCTGAAGCAATCTGGGAAGCACTCGCCATCGGCTCCGAGCGCATCGGCCACGCCGTATCTGCAATTGAAGACACCGATCTGCTCCAAAAGTTAAAAGCACGGGGAGTGCCGCTCGAGCTTAATCCCAGCTCCAACGTTCGCACCGGCGTCTGTCCCTCCTTCGCCGCCCACCCCCTGCGCTCGTATTTCGATCGCGGCCTCCTCGTCACGCTCAACTCTGACGATCCCGCCTTCTTCGGCTCCGACCTGGTAAGCGAGTTCTTCCTCGCCCATACCCAGCAGGGGTTTTCACGCGACGAGCTTCGCCAGTTGGCCGCCAACTCTATCCGCGCCAGCTTTCTTCCTGAAACTGAAAAGGCCCCCTTGTTGGCCCAAATTAACACTTTCGCATGATTACCTCAGAGTTTTCCGCGCGTCTCTCCTAAGGAACCACCACCCCAATTGCGCTATCATGTGAGCGTAGGAGGCCGTGCTCGATGTCCGCCGATCCTGAATTCGAATTGGAATCCACCGTAACGGAAAAGACCGGATCGACGGCCCTCCGCGTCATCACCTGGTTTTCCGTTGGCGTCGCCGTTGCTGCGGTCGGCATCTACGTCGGCGCTGAGATCCGCAACCGCTACAAATTCAAGAAGCGCACGCCTTATGACTTCTACTCGAACGCCGGCTCCCGGCAGGCCAGCGAATTTGGCGTCGGCATCTAGAGCCTCCAGCCCTCGTGCTTCCACAACATGCCGCCTTCGGGCGGCATGTTTGCGTTTGCCCGGGATTACCGATTCGCTTTACCGACGAAACCACGCAATCAAATACGAGCTCCCTCACCTCATCGGCCTCAACTACGGCAGCCCCGTAGCTCCAATGTCTCTGCTTTTCTATTCCCTGCTCCCTAATCCCTGTTCCCTGTCTTCTTCACTTCGTCCCGATCAGCCGGATCCTCGCCGTGAACGCCCGCCCCTGCAACTCGCTGAAGGTTCCAAACTCCGGCGAGTCCACCACATTGTTCACCACTGCCGCATTTCCGCTGCCCGTCGCATTCTCCATCACGCCGCGCAATCCCCAGTACTGTCCGCGAAAATGAAATTTCCACTCGAGCCCCGGACTGAAGTTCTTGAAACTCGGAAACCTCTGCCCACCCGCCGCGCCAACCACTTGCTGTGCCGCACTCACCGCCGTGTACGGGATCCCCGTATGCTCTTCGAGCGCGTACACAAAATCCCAGCGCTTCCTCAGCCTTGCAATCGGAACCGGCAGCCATCCCCACGAAATGATCCGATTGGGCACGTCCCATGCCAGTGGCCCGCTCTGCTGCGTCCCCAGCGGCGATGGTGTCGGCAGATAATCGAGCGCAGCGTTCGTGCGCGCCGAGGAATGCGTGTACGACAAGAACACCGTATACCCATTCCCGAACGGCTTTCGCGCGTCGAACTCCTCTGAGCTGTAGCGATCCTCCCGTCCGTTCGTCAGCAGATAATTCCCCGCAGGCGCCGCCGCCCCGCTTTGATTCGCGAACGTAAAAACATTCGTCGTCCGCTTCTCCATAAAATTCGCCCCCGCATAAATCGCCCACGGCAGCTTCCGCTCCACCCCCACGCTCCAGTTCAACGCCCGCGGCGCGTGCAGCAAACTATCCTCGGCGCTAAACTCCGTCTGCTGCGCCGGCCCCATCGGCGTCACTCCGTCCGCTGCGTAATACGTGTCGGACCGAATGCCCGCATGCGTCTGCGCCAGGTACTCCAGTTGCGTGTGCTCGTAATAGAGCCCGATGCCCGCCGAAATCTTCGTCGTATCCTTGTCTCCCGGCGCATACGCTACCGCCAACCGCGGCGCAAACAGCGGCCTCCGCACAATCTCGTCCCAGTCGAAGCGCAGCCCCGGCTCCACAAGTAATCCACGGGCCCATCCCTTCTCCGGCTGCCACCGGTCCTGGACATATGCGCCAATCTCTCCGTTGTGCATCGTGAACGCCGGTGCCGCCGCAAACACGCTCTGCCGCTCCAGCGTTCCATCCTCGCGCAGGTAACTCACCGCTGTCCGCGTCTGCCTCTGGTCATAAGCAATATGATCAACATCCAGTCCCGCCTTCACATCGTGCCGTCCCATCCACTGTCGCGGCGGCAAATACAACGCCGCAGTCCCTTCCAGCCGTTGCGATCGTCCGCTCAGATTCTCGAAATAACTCCCCTCCGTTTGCTCCGGTGTGTATTCGTAAGGCGCGCTTCCATGCGGCTCGTACCCGTCGCGAATACTCACAAACCCCACTCCCACATCCAACAGCGCGCCTTTGCCAAAGCTCTGCTGGTCCCGCACATACGGCATCCAAGCAATGGTGTTGCGCTTCACCGTGCTCTGTTGCGGCGTGAGCGACGAAATCCCGTCATACGGCGAATGGTAGAGGTCGTAAAGCAGCCCTGCGGTCACGATGTTCGCCGCAGTCACGTTCTCCTGCACCTTCATCAGGTTGCTCCCGCGCATCAGTTCGTCGGTATTGGCATTCGCGGGCAGCTCGGTAATGTAGATATTGTCGTACTCCACTTCCACGCCGTCGTACCACCAGGCGCTTCCGCGCTTCAGCGGCCCGCTGAACGTGAAACGTGGAACGACCTTGTCAAAGCGAATTCCATTCTGGCTGCGGAACGAAGGTACAAAATTCGTCGCATTAAAGCGGAACTTGTCGTCGCCCATGCCGGTGTTGAGCGCAATCACGCCGCCCGTTGCGCGCCCGTACTCCACCGGATAGCGTGTCGTCTCCGCGTCAATCGACCGCACCGCATCCGCGCTCACCCGCAGGCTCAGCGTGCCCCCCACCGGGGAGCGGATATCGAACCCATCCATCGTGTCCAGCGTCTCCCACGTCTCCGATCCGGCCACGTGCACCTGCCCGGTCACATCCGGCACCACGCCGGGATTGAACGGCAGCAGATCGCGGATGTCGCGCGAGGTCGGATAGGGAATGTTCACAATCTCCGGCGTATTCATCGTGCTCTCGTCTGCAACCTGCTGCGTATCGATCCCCGGCGCAGACGCGCTCACATTCACCTGCTCGCGCACAATCTGCTCGTGCTCGAGCACCACATTCATGCTGCCCTGGTCCACGCTGCCTTGATCCCCGCTGTTTTGACTTGAATCGGTGCCGCTCGCTTCAGTTTTGTAGAATCCGGCCTTCTCCACGGCGATCTCGTAAGGCTCGTGCCCCTTGGGCTCGTACCTGCAGTTCCCGGCGTAATCCGTCCACAATTGCTCCGGCGCGGCTCCCGGCTCGGTGATCGTCACCTGCGCGCCTTCCACCGCGTGGCCATTTTCATCCACCACCGTCACCGTCACCGGCGCGTTGGCAGCCTTCTGCTGGCCCTCCGCCAGCCCCCCGGCAAGCCCGCCTGCGAGTGTTGCCCAACTAAAAAGAAGCAATCCCGCGGCAATTCGCCCGGCGCAATCAAACCGCGGGTTGAAATCGCATCGGAATCCGCTCAAGACGCTGCGCATTGCCGCCAGTATAGCCCCGGCCCATTCGCCACGAATCATATTTGGGATTAGACGGAACAGCCAGCCGCAGGTGTGCCCCGGGTGTGATGGATAATCAAGAGTTCATCCTCCCGGATTCTCCGCGATCAAGCAGCCGCTCTCGCGGCCGTGTTTCCGATCCGGCAACTACTGCGGTTCAGCGCGTCGGAAATAAACATGACCAGGTCAGAAGACATGAAAAGCGCGGATGATCGTTGCGTCCATGGCGGCGATCTCCAGGAGGGAAACCACTGCAATGCCCAACAGGCTCTGCCATCGCGGAGCTGGAGAATTCCGCCTCGGAAAGAGTTCAATCGTACCCATGCCGGCCAGGACGAGAAGAGGAATAAAATAGCGCCCTTGTACGCCCACCACACGATCCTGCCCCACTTGCGCCCAAGCCAGATAGACGGCAACCACAATCAATACAGCGCTGGCGAGCGCGAGCGCCAAGTGCCACAACGCGCGACCGGCCGAGCGCTCCCTTGATCCGCGTATGCCAGGCTTCCAGAGAAGAACCAAGCTGACAATCGGGAGGATGTAGACAACGCCAGGCCAGAGCAGCACCTTCAGCCAGCCGAAGTCGCCAACGATCTGAACATATAGATTGACCAGCGCGACAAGCTCCAGCATATGGAAGAGAACGCGAATGAGAATCACCGGGTGATGCAAAATGAGGCCGATCTGTGCTGATGGATGCGCACCGTTCAAGGGAGACGTCATCGTGGATTTCGCGAAGAATACCCAGCTCGCGGTGACTCCCAGGGCCACTCCAAGCATAATCGCGGTCGATCGAATCACCTTGGCAGCTTCACCCTTCCTGAAGACTCCCGGCGTCGCCGCCGCCAGCAGCATGGGAACATAAACGGGTTTCACCGAACAGAACACTGCGGCAGCAATTGCAGCCATCCACAGCTCGCGCGTCTTCCAGTTCCCGCGCGCGCTCGAGGAGATCGCAAATGCGCTAAACACAAGCGCGCACCCAATCAGGTCTGCGTCTGGAGAAAACGACGCATACAGATACAGTGACATCGGCAGCAACCCGGCAAGGATAACCAGCTCTTCCGCGAAGGGCATGATGCTCACCGCCAGGCCCAGCAGCCCCAAAGCCGATAAGCAGTTGAACAATCGCCCGATGTAAAGCATCGAAAGCGGCCCCCACCCCAGCAACCGTCCGACGGCGATTCCCAGTGCCTGCGGCATGTAGGGAAGTGGAGAATAAAACGCAGATCCCGGAAACGCAATGAACTGTCTCTTCGTTGAGTCAAGCGGAATGGATTTCAATTGCAGTGTCTTCGCAATTGGGGCGGGCGTCACCGGATACTCTATTCCATCCTTCGTGTATACGCTGGCTTTCACAAACTGCGCCAATGAAACCGGGAGTGTGCCTCCGGCCCTTCCGTTCTGAACCTCGGCAAGCAGGTGAAACTCGCTCAGTTGATACGCCCTGTAGAAATGCTGCACCTCATCGGGAACCTGGAACGGTGGCGTCAAAATCACCAGTGGAAGCGATCCCAACGCGCCGAGAATCAGCGCCAGAACCACTCGTGCGGCTTTTACATTGTCTAAAGGATATTTGAAGCGCTGCCATCCTCTGAGCCGATCGTCAGGGCAGTGTCGCATGTTCCGTCTGCTCCGATTCTCGACCGGCACTTGCCGTAGGCTTCCGCACATCCTGCAGAAGTCTGTGGATGGCCATGTTGGGAGTAGAACTGATATCGAATGCCAGGAACGACAACAGCAATTGAACGCCCAGGATGATTGGGAGTGCAGCCAGCATCACCGTCCCCGTTGTTGCGGTCACGCCGGTCTTGATGCTCTCCGCCCAGTGGTATGCGCCGAAAGCCGTCCCGAAAACCACGAAACCGATCCCGGCAATCAATTCAATCGAGGCGAGAGAAAAGTCCCTCAGAAAATAGTTGTGCGCGATGCGGCTGAAAGTGTTCGTCAAATGCTTTGAAAGGAACTGGCCCATGACGCGCGAAATCGCGAGGTTGCTTTTCTCATTCGCGTAGACAGCGTCCATTGGGACATCCACCACGCTCGCGCGCACCATTCCTAGTTGGAAGAGCATATCGGATTCGAAAAAGTACCCCTGACTAATCTTCTTGAGCGGCAGTAAAGCAAATGTAGAAGCGCTGATAGCGGTGTAGCCGTTCGTCGGATCGAACAAGCCCCAGTACCCCGATGAAATCTTTGAAAAAAAGGATAAGACCGCGTTGCCCAGCAATCGCACGCGCGGCATCGAGCGCAGTCCCTCGACATTAAAAAATCGGTTTCCCTTGGCGTAATCGGCGCGTCCGTCCTGGATCGGCCGAATGAGGTACTGAATCCAGTGCGGATCCATCTGGGCGTCGCCGTCGAGCTTCACGAGGATGTCCGCCCCGAGCCGCAGCGCGTAGCTGAAACCGTTCAACACGGCGCCGCCGACGCCCAGGTTCTTCTCGTTCTTGAGGACCGTCACTCGACGATCAGAACAGTTCTCGCTCACATGACGGCCCGACTCTTCAGGGCAGGCGTCGTCGACCACAATAATCCAGTCGACCTCCGCCCCGATCTGCTGAATCAATGGCAGAATCTGCGACCGCACTCGATAACAGGGAATAACAACTGCTACAGACTGCCTCATCCGACAGACCTACTTAAGCTGCAGGGTGAGCCAAGTGTACCAGAGATAAACGCGACCGCCGGTTATTGATTATCGGCGGCCCATCGGATAACGTGGATAGCTGCGAAGGGGGAACAATTGAGAACGCAAGAAGCGAAAAGACTCTTTAAGCATGCCTTCAGAAAGGCGATTCGGGAAAAGAGCAAAATTCTTGATGAGGCCGCGTTCCCTGCCTATGCGCATCGCAACCTTGTCATTGATCGCATCTTTTGGGGGCGATTGGCCGCTGCTGAGCGTTACCTTGCGACAAGATCCCCAAAAACGGTGCTCGACTTCGGCTGCGGCAGTGGAGTGATGTCTTTCATCATGTCCGGCCTCGCCGAGAGGGTCGTCGCAACGGACATTGAGCCTGCGACCTTTCGCCGCATGCAATCGGCAGTCCGCTTCCCGCCAAACGTCGTGTTCGTCCCCGCGCCTGAGCTCGCCGGGGAGACTTATGCTCTAAGCTTCGACGCAATTGTCGCGCTCGATGTGTTGGAGCACATCCCGGACTTGACAGAAGTTTTAGGCCGATTCAAGAAGTTGCTAAAGCCTGCAGGCGTCATCGTAATCTCTGGCCCCACGGAGAACGCGCTCTACAAGCTCGGTCGACGCATTGCTGGCAACCGATTCACCGGTGATTACCATGTCTCCAACATCGCGCGGATCGAGGCAGAGTGTCGCCGGCATGGACACGTCCAAACGATTGCCGTCCTCTACCCCGTATTGCCGCTTTTCAAGGTATTTACTTTGCAAGTCGACGAACAATAAGCGCGATCTGCGAGTGGAATCAAGATCATTTTCGCGTGCCTACGGCCGTTGCGCGCTCTCGGAATAATACTCCTGCTTCAGTTTTCGGCCGCTCTTGCCGAATCGTGCCACTCGGATGATCCCCATCTTGTGCGCGGAAAAGCTGAGCGTCGTCGCCAAAACGCCGAACCCGTACTCTACGCTGCGCTTGAAATTGATTGACGACGCTTCTTCAAAGTACTTTGTCGGGCACGAAATCTCGCCAATGCGAAAGCCGAACATCACCGCCTGCGCGATCATCTGATTGTCGAACACAAAGTCGTCCGAATTCTCCAGCAGCGGCAGCGTCTCCAGCAGTTCCCGTGAAAAGGCGCGGAATCCGGTGTGGTATTCCGAGAGCTTCACCCCGAGAAACAAATTTTGAAAGGCGGTCAGCAGGCGATTGGCCACATATTTGTAAAACGGCATTCCGCCCTTCAGCGCTCCGGCGCCCAGAATCCTCGATCCCAGCACCATGTCGTACACGCCGCTGGCAATCATTCCTGCCATCGCCGGAACCAGCGTCGGCGTGTACTGGTAATCGGGATGCACCATCACCACAATGTCTGCCCCCGCCGCCAGCGCCTCGCGGTAACAGGTCTGCTGATTGCGTCCATATCCGTAATTGGCGTCGTGAACGTACGTCTGCACGCCCAGCCTGCGCGAAAGCTCCGCCGTCTTGTCCTTGCTCGAGTCGTCAACCAGTATCTTGATGTCCACCACGTCGGAAAGCTCCTGCACGGTCTGCTCCAGCGTCTTCTCGGCGTTGTACGCCGGCATCACCACCGCGATTCTCTTTCCGTTGATCATTGCCTGTTTCCCTTCTACTTCGCTTCCGGTGCCGGATACGGTGAGATTCTTGCGGGAATCGCATCCGGCTCCACCAGCCACACTTTGCGGTCTTCGTAATAGTGCATCAGCTCCAGATTATCGGCAGCGTCCATCTCTCTGGCCCATACGACTTTGGAACCATCGATGTCAGCGCCGTTATAAACCCACTCATTCAGCGGATTATGATCCGGCCCGTATCGGATGATCGCCAGTTGCCCTCCCGGCAGTTGTTCTAATTGTGCCTTAATCTGCGCGCGTTCCGTTCCAAAATGCTGCGGCCCAAACCAAACCAGGTTCCAATTCCCAGGGTCCCACTCAGGCGGCTCCAGATGAAGCGGCTCGGCAAGCACCCGAACACCGGCCATCGCAACACATGCAGCGATCGTCAACCGCACCATGGCAAGGCCAACGGCGCTCCTCCCCATCTTCCATACTCGAAGGTGTCGCATCATTTGCAATCCGATCGCATAAAAGGCTGCGGAGAAGGGTGCCAGATAGTACGGAATGAGATAGATTTCGATCGCCGTGCCGCCCGCTAGAACCAGCAGGCACACCACTAGAAATCGAACACGCCGATCCAGAAAGACTCGCCTGGCCATGAACAGCGGAGGCAGAAGGCTCAATCCTGCGAAGAAGAGCACATTGAATGCAGCCTTCACAACCGTCCAGGGCAAATAGCCTGTGAGCGAGTGAACCCGAGGGTACATCGGGAACTCCGTGATCTTGTAAAAATCGTGCATCGCGGCGTGCCGGTAGGTAGGCTCTGGTCGGGGCTGCTGCCAAATGTAATACGGCGCGATTGCGTAAGTTTGCCGGTTGATCGTATAAGGCAGCGTTAGCGGGTTTCCAAACGTCCGGTAATCGTAGTACCCCAGCCACGACACGGCCGCGCAGATTACAAGCATTGGAACAACGGCTCGCCGCGCCAAAACTCCCAGTGGCGGCCGGGTTTTTCCCTTAATTGCCCAATAGCTGAGAGCCGCCGCGACCGGCAGGCACATCAGCAATCCCTCATACGGCCGCGTGAGGATAAGAATCGCAATTCCCGCGCTCATCGACAATCCGTATCGAAATCGCCCGGTCTTCATCAAACGCGGCAGGCTGCCCAGCACCAGCGCTCCGCCAAACCCGCTCAGTAGCGCCGCCCCATGGTAGGTGTTGATCCAGAAGCTGAAGAGCCCCAGCCGCAACACCGCAATCACCCCTCCCAGCAGCGCCCAGTTTCGCGGCAGCCACCCTTGCAGCATCCACACAAGGCCCGCGCACATCAGTCCATCCATCGCCAGCGCGGCAAGCCACGGCTGATGAAACAGCACCTGCCCGGCCGCGAACAGCAGCCCTTGTCCTGGGAAGTACATCGACTGATACGTCGGCTGCATGGAGATGTGGATGCTCTCGAAATGAGTCCACATCGCCGGAGTTGGGTTCGTCAGCCGTCCGTGGACAAACGTGTCACTCGCCAGCAGGAAGCTGAAATCGTCGGGCACAAACGGCAGCGGAATAGGAAACAGCGGAAGCAGTGCTGCGCGCAGCACGATCACGCCCAGGCCCGTTCCGGCTACCGCCCAGCCCTTTCTGTGCGCGACTTGGGCGAAGCATCGCTCCACCCCCGCAAAAAATCCGGCGCCAAACCGCGGCCACACGAAAGATAACGTCACCGCAATCGTCGTCAGAACGAATTCTGCTCCGAGCAGGAAATGATTTGGTCTTACGTCGGAAGGAAGCACCATTGGCAGACCAAATCCTCTCAGCAGCACCCGAGCGCGGACGCTCCGTGATTCGCCGCCACAGTCGCGTTCCCCGCTTTTCTTAAATCCGGTCGTCTCAAATCGCGTTGTCTCAAATCGGATTGGCCCGAATCAGGTTCGCTCAAATCGACTGCTGCTCGCTGCTCCTGGCCGGTACGTCGAAAATATATCCACAAATAAAAAATCCCTGTCGCCAGCAGAATCAGCGGGGCCGGGTGAAACACAACCGCAGTGAGCACTTTGCCCCAAACGCTCGCCACCTCAATCTTCGCGCCATTCATCATGACCAGGAGTATCGTTGCCGGAATGTCAGATGTGGACAGCAGCGCAGCGGCGGTCAGCAGGCCGGCCGGCCACTTCAAGCCCGCGCCCCTGGCCCACAGGTACGCGCAGCCGGGAACGGTTAGCAGCAGCAGCTTTGCATCGTATCCCCTGTGGTAGACGGGTAGCATCGATAGCGCGGCGATAGCAGCCAGCGCCAGCCATCCATTCTCTTTCGTAAACCGCGACCTCAGCACTCGAATTGCGCCTGCCAACAGCAGCGACCCGCAGATCACATAGCTTGCGAGGTTATAAAAGCGCGGATCGTCTCGGATCAGGCTCAACGTTGACTCCAGGCTGATCACATGATCGGCGGAATGGAACGTGAGCGAATCCGGCCCAGGATCGTTCACGCTGCCGTGTGCCGAAAGCGCGGCCAGGTTTAGGTTCAGCTCATGCATCCACAGCGGCGACGCGGCTGAGACCCAAAGCACTGCCGGTATCGCCAGCGCAGCCGCAACGGCTGCGGTCTGGAGAGCCCATTTGCGATAAACACCGCCCGCCAGCAGGAAATAAATCCACACCAGGCCCGCATCGTGGGGCTTTACCACCAGGCTGATTGCCAGACAGACGACCCCCGTGAGCACGAATCGCTTTTCAAAGAAACACCAAACCGCGATCGCGCAGAGACTAATCGTAATTCCAGCCAGATTCCCCAGCGCAAACACCAACTCGGAATTACAAAGCAGAATGCAAATCAGGATCGTCGCCGCCTTGAGAGCGTGGCTCTCCGCGACATTCCAGACAAGCAAGGCCGCCAGCATAAGCCCTGCGGCGTTCAATGCCATCCAGCACAGGCTGGCTGCCTTCCACGGCAACAGCGCAAGCGGCGCAGTCAGCAGCAGCGATGTAGGCAGGTTGACGCACGAAAGCATCGCCCGGCGAAAAAAGAGCGCATCTTTCGCGTCGGAAGGGAGCCTGCCCCCTGCCGACTGGTATACATCCAGAAATACGGCTGGATTGTACGGGTCGCGGTGCTGCATCAGGCAGCGCGCGCCGTAGAAGACCGCCTTGAACGCGCCCATACCGGAGAAGGAGCTGATCGCAATCCACGAACCCCAGCAGACGAAGATCGCTCCGCTCAACAACAGGCAAAGCAGAGCCTTCCGCTGCGTCGATGTGATCTTACCCTTCATTCTTCACATTCCGCCAAGCCAGCCATCGAGCCCAAACCGTCGAATCGAGAAACGCTGCATCTGGTCTGTTAGCCGAAGGGCAGCGGCATATCGGCTGTGCGAGCAAAATTCCGCCGAATAAAATCCCCAACAGATCATTGCGATCTTACGACATTCGCAGCGCGGTCGCTCCGTGCCGCCCATCAACCAGAACCCTCCTCGTCACTCCAAACCGGCCAAACTGAAATGTGCGAATCGTCTTCTCGCCCGGTCTTTTTCAGCGCGCAAAAAAGCACGGGAGAGTATCAACCGGCGGCGGAGGAGCTTCGCCGGTCAATCTCTCCCATTACACTTGCTCGATTTTCCTGTACGCCTGCACCCGGGGAAGCTTGCCGCCTCCCCTTTAATCAGGTCCCTGCATCCTTACCCGCCACTACGCAAGCGAAGAGCTAACGTTGGTGAACACGCTATTCACTGCCGTGGCGACATGTTTGACGCCGCCGATAAGCGCCAGCGCAATCAACGCCACAAGCAACGCATATTCCACCAGATCTTGGCCTTCTTCGCTGTGCATCAGGTCGCGGAGTTTCATGCACGCTGTGAGAACTTTCTTGCCGACTCTGCTCATTTGGACCATCCCTTAATTTTTCCCCCGGCAACCAGCATGAGCCGAGTCCTGGCGTACCTGTAGTCCACCGCCAAATTTTCGAATCGGCCACTTGCAAAATCAGCCAGGCTGAACCCTGCTCGCTCCCGCACGGCTGTTCGTGATCTCCAGCTGCGGAGTGCTCGTTATCTGATTTTTTTGAAGTTAACCAGCCCGCTTTGCGCGGACTGCCGTACATTAGCGGGCCAGAAACCCCGGCTATCGATTGAATAAAGCGAATAAACCCAAGGAACAACCGACGCCATACGCGCCTTCTCGGTTGCTGCCGCTCTCTTCCGCGGGGCACTCAAATCTTAATGGGAGGATCACGCTCCGGCTGTGCGCCGGCCGCGTAGCCCTCCCACGAAGTGCTGAGGTCCTTGGGGGAATTCGACCCCCGGCGCGGTTACGCCAGTGACGTGCTGATGTTGGTGAACACCGTGTTGACTGCAGTGGCCACATTGCCGACTCCCGTGATGCAAACGAGTGCAATCAGGGCAACCAGCAACGCGTACTCAACCAGATCCTGACCTTCTTCGCCGTTCTTCAGGCCCTGGAACTTCACGTACAAATTCAAAAGTGTGTCGCGCATTTTTTTATCTCCTGTGTGATATTCCGGACCGTCCGGCGAAGTGAGCCGCAGCGTTCTTTTGCGGCGTTGCGGACAAGGCTGAACGTACAGGTGATTCGTCTTGTCCGTTTGCTTGCTGCTCTGTTACGAGCGGTCGTCCTTAACGGGGGAAGACGCGTTCGGCAATTTGGCCGTCGCCGCGCCTCCCCGCGAAAGGGGCTGAGGTTCAGGAAAAACCGTCTTCGACTACGCCAGCGAGGTGCTGATGTTGGTGAACACAGTGTTCACGGCCGTTGCAACCTTGCTCACGCCAGTGATGGCCGCAAGAGCAATCAGGGCAACCAACAGTGCGTACTCGACCAGATCCTGACCTTCCTCACGGGCCATCAGGGTCTGAAGCTTCACATAGATCGTCAAAAATAGGTTATTCATTTGTTCTTCTCTCCAAGGATTCAGATTCCCGACCTCAGCCGGGCACCCTCTCCCTTGCACCTGGCGTGCCAATCTCAATTCGAGTGCCCACATCTTTATAATCAACACTTTGCGAGAAATCCCTTCCGCAAAAATTACCGGGACTGTCTACCTCCGTTTACAACCATTCGCGCGCCGATCTGCCCTGTATACATCTCGCGCTCCCCTCGCCACAGAAAACTCCAGTGCCTTACCTCCGTCTTAAATCCAGATGCGCCTTCCATTCGCCGCGTCTGCGGCTTGCAATTACATCCTCCCGTGCAGGAGCCCCGTATAGGAGACGGAAACCCGAATGGCACCCGGCCAATCGGTTCTTATCGCCAACCCCAGTCGCGTCCCCTAAAGTCGTTACCGTAGAATTGCCCCCATGTTCCGCAACATGTTCAGCAACATGATCAGCAAGCCAGATCCTCCTCCAGCACCAGATCGCCCAGGCTTCGCCCACTCCGGCATCGCCAGCTCCGGCGTCGCCCCGCCCGACTTCGCTGAAGTTGCCATTGCCGCCGCTGCCGGCCTCGCGCTCGCCTTCACCATCCTCTTCATCTTTGTCACACCCTTCGCAGGCAAACAAGCTGCCGCTCGCGACTTCGTCTCCTACTGGGCCACCGGCCGCCAGCTCGTCCATCACGCCAACCCCTATGACCGCGACGCCATTTGGGCCATCGAGCATTCTGCCGGCCTTGGCGCCGGTCTTGACCCCCGCACCGTCCTCATCATGCGCAACCCGCCCTGGGCGCTGCCCATCGCCTACCCCCTCGGTTTTCTTCCCCTGCGCTTTGCCGGCATCCTCTGGACACTGCTGCTTCTCGCCTGCCTCCTCATCTCCGTCCGCATGATCCACCAACTCCACGGCTCCCCCGCCAATCGCATTCACTGGCTCGGCGTAGCCTTCACTCCCGCCATCATCTGCATCACCATGGGCCAGACCTCCCTCTTTGCCCTTGTTGGCCTCGTCCTGTTTCTCCGCTTCCATCGCTGCCACCCCTTCAGCGCCGGTGCGGCACTCTGGCTCTGTGCCCTCAAGCCGCATCTATTCCTTCCCTTCGCCGCCGTTCTCGCCCTTTGGATCGTCGTCTCGCGCAGCTACAAGCTCCTTGCCGGATTTCTCTTCGCCCTCGCCCTCACCACCGCCGCTGCCTTCCTCATCGATCCCACGGCCTGGCCCGCCTACGCGCATCTCATGCGCTCGCCCTCTGTCGAAAACCAGTTCATTCCCTGCCTCGCCGGATCATTGCGCCACTGGCTCATGCCTCACGCCGTTTGGCTGCAATATCTTCCCGCCGCCCTCGCCTGCCTCTGGGCTCTCGTCCACTTCTGGCGTCGCCGCGCCCATTGGGACTGGCTCACCGGCTCCAGCTCGCTCATCCTCGTCTCGCTTCTCGCCGCTCCATATTCTTGGCTCTACGACCAATGCCTTGCCATACCTGCGCTCCTCGATGGCGCCTACGCCACCCGCTCCCGTAAGCTGCTCGCCGTTCTTGCTTTCCTCATCCTTGCCGCCGACCTCGAACTCTGCTTCGTCAAGGTCACCTCGACCCTCTTTCTCTGGACAATCCCTGCCTGGTTCGCCTGGTATCTCTTGGCCCGCGCCACCGCCGCCGCGAAGCAGCCCGCACCCGCGCCTACAGCGTCTGCACCCATCGCATCCACCTAAATGGACGCGGGTGCCCCCTCCTGAGCGACCGGAGCGAAGCAACGGGAGTCGAAGGACCTGCATTTTGGAATTCCGGCAAAGACCGGGGAAACCACTTCCACTGTCCACCCTCTGGCGTTTGCTGTCCGCTGACCGCTATCCGCTGTCCTCTATTGAACGCCTTGGTTCGCGCTCCTTCGCCTTGATACCGCTTCCCTCGCTAGCGCCACCCGCACCGCCCCTATAATTGCCCTGAGCCAGACCAGAGTCAGACCAGATCCAGGCCAGTTCCAAACCAGTTCCAGACCAGCCCAATACAAGAAAGGCGCGTCCCGGTGGCCAGCAAGCGCGAATTCACCGCACTCTTCATTGCCATCGCCTGCGTCCTCTCCGCACTCTACACAACTCTTTTTCTATGCACCCTTCCCGCAAGTCCTGCCACCGTTGCCCGGCGCGACTTCATCGTCTACTGGGCCACCGGCCATCAACTCGTCCAGCACGGCAATCCCTACGATCCCGCCGCCATCAGCCGCATCGAGCGCGACGCCGGTTTCCGCGGCCCCGGCTCCTACTACATGCGCAACACTCCCTGGGCCTTGCCCCTGGCCTACCCTCTTGGCTACTTTTCGCCCACCGCCTCAGCGCTCCCCTGGTCGCTTGCCATGCTCGGCCTCCTCATCGCCTCCGTCCGCATCCTGTGGACCCTCTTTGGTCCAGCGTCTAGTCATCTCGCCTGGCTCGGCTACTGCTTTCCCCCAGCGCTCTTCTGCGTCGACCTCGGCCAGACATCCATCCTTCTTCTATTCGGGCTATCCGTCTTTCTCCGCCTGCACAAATCGCGCCCCTTCATCGCTGGCGCCGCCCTCTGGCTGTGTACCCTTAAGCCGCACCTCTTGCTTCCCTTCGCGCTGGTTCTCCTCATCTGGATCGTCGTCACCCGCAGCTATCGCATCCTCGCCGGAGGAGCCGTCGCCTTCGCCCTGGGCGCGCTCATCACTTCCCTCATCGATCCCGCGGCATGGAGCCAGTACGCCTTCTACATGCGCACTTCCGTCATCACCCGAGAGTTCACGCCGTGCCTCGGCGATCTCCTCCGCGATCGAATCAACCCCTCGGCAGAATGGATCGCCTTCATCCCCGCCGTTCTCGGCTGCATCTGGGCTTTGATTTATTTCTGGCCGCGCCGCCACGCCTGGGACTGGCTCGAGCACGGCAGCCCGCTCCTGCTCGTCTCGCTGGTCGTCGCACCCTTCGGCTGGATCTTCGATCAATCCCTCGCCCTGCCTGCCATCCTCTTCGCGGTCTCGCGCAACGCGTCGCAAACCGCGCTCTCTCTTCTCGCGCTCATCTATGTCGCCATTGAAGTCCAGATCGTCTCGCCCGCCGGCTTGCACTCCGCTCTCTATATCTGGATCGCGCCCGCCCTGCTCCTCTGGTATCTCTTCGCTCGCGCCTCTGCCCGCAGCGTCGAACTCCCGGCACTTGCTGCATCCTGACCCGCTACTCCGCCCTCATCCTCGAACACAGGAACCAAATGGGCTGGCAATTGCGGGCTGTTTTCTTGTTCCCTAGTCGCTATTCCCTATTCCCTGATCTATGTCATCCCTAGCGAAGCGTTCTTCAGCGGAGCCGAGAGCCTGCCCTGAGCGAAGGTTGCGAAGCAATCGGAGTCGAATGGGGACCTGCTTCTGCTCCTTTTTGCAAGTCGGAGGGAGAAGGGGCTTCAGGCCCCTGAAAATCGACCTCAAATCAATCCGGGCTTCAGCCCCGGAGCTTTGTACTAGGGCATGAGTTTATTCATGCCGCAAACCGCCCCATTGAGCAGCCCCTTCAACCGGACTAATACCTTGAAAGAAGAGGATCATTAATCTATCCTCATCCTGAATTAGAAGATTTTGTCTGAGGGCTTCACGGGGGCGGTCGCTAAAGACGAACGGAGCAAAAGAACATCTCTGCCCGCTCAATAGGTGAAAAGAGGCAGAAATGCTCGACCAAGCCTTCTCACATAGGAACCTGATCCGACTTTGCAGGAAAGCCGACATCCCAACCTTCCGTAAGAAATTCAGGCGGTTGGAGGTGATCGCCAAATCTCTTTCAACCGCCGTCGAATCGGGCGGGTTCGTACCAACACCCTTCTCAGCTAGGCGCAAGAAAGGCTTCACGATCTACTCGACCGAAGACTACGCAAACGTGCTTGCACTTCGGAAGATAAACGACACAGTCCGCAGACTATACAGGATTCGACCCTCCAACAGGGCGGCAATAGTCCGTCAGGTGCTCGCTCTACTCGCCGAATCAACACCAAAAACAGTTCTTAAGCTGGATATCAAATCCTTTTACGACAACGTCGATAGGGACTATCTCCTTCGGACCCTCGAACAGAATCACCTCCTTTCCGGCACGACCAAAAAACTCCTTAAACAATTCTTCTCGACCTCATTCCCTGGCCTCGGGAAGGGACTCCCTCGCGGCGCGTGCATTAGCGCAACGCTCGCCGAATTCGCGATGCGCGAATTTGACGCGACCGTCAGAGCCCTCGACGGAGTCTACTTTTACGCGAGGTACGTAGACGACATCGTGATCTTCACAGTCAAGGATCCGCACCCACTTTGTGATGCCGTAGAAAAAGCACTGCCAGCCGGGATGCGGCTCAACAGGGCCAAGTCGACGGCAGCGTTTAAGGTCCAGGATTGCAGGTGCTCAATCCGCTGTAGGTGCGCCGGCCCCTGTGACTGCCGAAACAAATGCGTCTGTAGCTCCAGGAAAGCGCCCCTAAACCGGATGGATTTTTTAGGTTATCAATTCGCCTTCCCAACGATTACGGCAAGGCCGTATGACAAGAGACAACCAATTGTCATTTCATTGGCGAAGTCGAAGCTCCGACGGATTAAGACCCGGATCGTAAAAGCATTCCGAGATTTTGCAAAAACCCCCGACTTCGGGTTACTACGCGACCGCATCCGATTTCTTACCGAAAATCACTTCGTTAAGACGAAAAGCTCGAGTCAGCGCATCAAATCCGGAATCTACTATAACTACAGGCTGATCGAGCAAAACAAAGGGAAACCTGAGGTCATGGCAGAACTTAATGGCTTCCTCAGAAGGGCCATATTCTCAAGAAAAGGCCCCTTTAGCCTCGCGCTCCGAACATACTTGAGCAATGGCCAGCGGAACGACTTGGCACTTCTATCATTTTCTTCCGGTTTCCAAAACAGGCGACTCGCAAAGCTGACCTCAACTCGAATGCATAGAGCGAAGGAGTGCTGGAGAGATGAGTAAGATCCAAGTTGACAGGCTCGACAGCTTCCGCATTCTGCTCACAGAGACCCTCCCGTATGAGACTCCACTCTTTTTCTCAAACATTCCGCTATACAAGTATGCCCGTAGCTCCGCGTCGACAAAAAACACTTCAATCCCGCCACTGGTCAAGCTGCTGCTTGACGCTGGCAAATTCGAGCCAACGATTCCCTACGAGTACAAAATCCTCAAAAGCGCGAACAAACCAAGAACATTGAGCATAGTTCACCCTTCAAACCAAATTAGATTCGTTCAGTTCTACGACGAGAACAGCGGATACATCCCCTACTTATGCTCGAGAAGTGAGTTTAGTCTCCGAACGCCCGCTGCCGTCGCTGCGCATTACTTCGAGAAAGCTCTCAAGCCCGAGGAGAAGGATTCGTCAAAAGACTTGGGCCCCGAGGAAGAACGCGAGGCGTTCGAAGAACAAGCCCGATATGCCAGCTCTTACTTCGTCTACAAGAGGTACGCATTCCTATACAAATTCTATGAATCGCAAGACTACAAGAAACTGGAAAAGCGATTTCACATCCTCAAGTCGTTCGACATTTCCAGGTGCTTCGAGAGCATTTACACCCACTCGATTGGGTGGGCAATCAAGGGGAAGGAATTCGCCAAACAGGCAATCGAGCGCAAGTCACTTGAGGACAATTTTGACGAGCTGATTCGATCATGCAATTACAACGAAACGCACGGCATTGTGATCGGCCCGGAATTCTCTCGGATATTTGCAGAGATCATTTTGCAGCGCGTCGATATCGAATCAAAGCGCCAACTGGATCGACAAGGCCTCCGGTTCAAAGTCGACTACCAAGTGAGGCGGTACATCGACGACTACTTTGTATTCTCAAACTCAACCGATACCGTCGAGAAGGTCTTCTCGATCTTCGAGGCCGAACTCCACAAATACAAGCTTCACCTGAACGAATCGAAGACAAACACTGCGACAGTGCCCTTCGCAACGCCTTTGACCATCGCGAAACAAGGCTGCAGAGAGACCCTTGAGCAAAGCCTCTTACAGATGGTGGATCAAACGGCCCTGAAATCGAAAGCTGGATCCTCCAGCAAGCTTTTCATCGTCAAATCCCCATTCAGAGTGTCGAACCGCATCGTCGATAAGCTAAAAGTAAATGTGAAGAGCAGCGGGGGAGGATACGAAGGGGTCACAGGTTATTGCCTCTCGATAGTAAGAAGGCAGCTGGCAGAGATCTTCTCGAGCCGACTGAAGAAGAGGTACCTGCAGGAGCCGAAAGGCGCACAAGATTGTCTATTAGCAACTCTCGAAGTCGCATTCTTCTTGTACGCGATGGACATGCGAGTAAGACCGACGTACTTAATTTGCCAGATCATCTGGTTCGCAGATCGAACGGCAAGAAAACTTGGAGATGAAGCACACGACGCGATTCACAAGAAGATTATTGACGAGTTAATAGACGCGCTGGAGAGGACGAAAGCATCGGGCGGCCTGAGAACTATTGAAGCCGCGAACCTACTTACCGTGCTTCGGTCGTTGGAGAGGACCTTCGACCTACCCGAACAGCACCTAAGGAGCTACTTCGGCCTCGCCAGGGGGTCGCACCACGAGCAGAAGGGAAACCAACACAGAGGGTTTTCCGATCTCGACTATTTCGAAATTGTGTCAATCCTTTACTACGTCCGCGACCATCCTGAGTACAACTCCACACGTACTGAGCTATTTAAGGAGGTCGAACGCCGATTCGCCGAATCGAGCAAGCCGCAGAAGAAGACAGAACTTACATTGATGTTTCTTGACCTAGTGTCGTGCCCATATGTCCCGACGCAAACGAAGCACAAGATCATTACTAATATGAGTTCCCGTGTCCTCAAGACAAACGCACCCAGCACAACTGATCTAAACCGAGTAATAAACTTTTGCACAAAGTCACTGCATTTCGTGAATTGGTCTGGGGGGTTGGACATTTCATACGCCCTCAGAAAGAAGGAGTTGCGAACTCCGTACGGTGAATGATAAGGTCAGGCCGAGTAGGTCGGGCTCAGCGGATGTCCACACTGTAATCGGGGATTGTCTCCCAATTGGGATGCCGATTTCAGAGTCCTAACCGACGCAAGGCGGACCCCTCCGGGGTCTCCGCCACACACTGGCTGGGCAGGCCTACTCATCCTTGCCGCTGACGTCGATAAAGATGTCAAGCCTTCCGGCGCCCAAACAATACCGACTTCTCCCGCCTTAAGTCCTTCCATTTCCGATCACTAACCGCTAAACCAAAATCTCCGCCAAGTTTGCCGATAATTAGCCCCAACCGGCGCATACTCGTTCCATGATCCGCTTCCACCCAGATACTGGCGCAAATCGCGCGCGACCCAACCGTCCACTCCCACTACGCCGCCCGGTTGAATGGTTCTATCTTCGGCAGTTTCCTTTGCGATGCGCGCCACATATCGTAATCGGTCTGCAACTCATACCAGATTTCGGCGTGAGTGCCGAACGCCGCGGAGAGGCGCAGCGACATGTCGGCCGAGATGCCGGCCCGGCCATTGAGAATCCGGGAAAGCGTGGCGCGGGAGACCTTCAAATGTTTCGCCGCTGTCGTTACATCCACGTCGCCCAGAAACTCCCGTAGCACTTTGCCGGGGTGTGGCGGATTGTGCATGCGCATATCGATTCTCCTAGTGGTAATCCTGATAGTCGACGAGGATCGCATTTTGGCCTTCGAACGCGAACGTCAAACGCCAATTGCCGTTCACTTTCACGGTCCAATGGCCCTTCAGGTCGCCGCGCAACGGGTGCAAATTCCACCCTGGAGCATTCATGTCGTCCGCGGTCCTCGCCCGGTTCAATTGAAATAGTTGAACGGACAGTTTGGCGGCATGGGAAGGTTGAATTCCAGCTTTGCTTCCGGTCGTGAAGAACTTCTCGATCCCACTGTGCCGGAAGCTCTTGATCATGTGTATAGTGTAGCGCGTCACTTCTCACTTGTCCACGTATTGAGTGGCAAATCAGTGCGTGGCCAGGAACTGCGTAGCATGTGATCGTTGCTTGAAGGAACAAACGACCGCTGACCCGGCTCCCCCGCCTCTCGATGTCAACCCCTTCCCGCGCCCCTCCAACCGTCAACCCGCTGAAAACACTCCGCAAATAATTTCTCCGAAGTTTGCCGATTATTTCTGCCCTCCGGCGCATACTCGTTCCATGATCCGCTTCCACCCAAGAACCGCGCACGCCAGAATCGCCCCCTGTCTCCGCGCCTTTCTAACCACTAACCACTACCCACTAACCACTGCCTTTGGAGGTCCGAAATTAAATTAGGGGCTGTCCTAGATAACTAGCGAAGAGCTAGATTTTCTAGGATGGCGAAGATGCACAAGAGCCGCCTGCTCTGGAGCCAACAGTTACGGCTGATGGAGCACTTTGTTGCGGGTACGACAGCCCGCACGGCGGGCGTTCTGGTGGGGGTCAACAAGACGACCGCGGCGTATTATTTCCATCGTCTGCGGCAGCTCATCTGCAAGGCCAGCGAGGATGCCACTCCGTTCTCTGGAGAAGTGGAAGTAGATGAGAGCTACTTTGGTGGCCGGCGTAAAGGACTACGCGGTCGTGGGGCAGCCGGGAAAGTGCCTGTTTTCGGCCTGTTAAAGCGGGGCGGCAAGGTCTATGCCAGGATGATCAGCGACGTCAGAA
>PLCO01000026.1 GCA_003134815.1 Acidobacteriaceae bacterium
TGGCATCCTCGCTGGCCTTGCAGATGAGCTGCCGCAGACGATGGAAATAATACGCCGCGGTCGTCTTGTTGACCCCCACCAGAACGCCCGCCGTGCGGGCTGTCGTACCCGCAACAAAGTGCTCCATCAGCCGTAACTGTTGGCTCCAGAGCAGGCGGCTCTTGTGCATCTTCGCCATCCTAGAAAATCTAGCTCTTCGCTAGTTATCTAGGACAGCCCCAAACAAATTTAGCTGAACCCAAGCACCGGATGTGGCACGTACGGCTCTTCGAGCGCCTTGATCTCTTCCGGAGTAAGGTGGACCGACAGCGCGGCGACTGCGTCCTCGAGGTGGTTAGGCTTCGTCGCGCCGACAATGGGAGCGGTGACGCCTGGCTTCGAGAGCAGCCACGCCAGCGCAACCTGCGCGCGGGGAACGCCGCGCTTTTCGGCGATCTCGCCCAGGCGATCGACGACGCCGCGATCGGCCTCTTCGGTCTTCGAGTACATGCTGTTGCCGAAGACGTCGGTCTTAGAACGTGTCGTGCTTTGGGAATCCGAGGAGCGCGTAGTGGCCTCGGAACTCCAGGGTCGAGTGAGGCGTCCGCGAGCCAGCGGGCTCCAGGGAATGACCGCGATGCCCTCGGCACGGCAGAGGCCCATCATCTCGCGCTCTTCTTCCCTGTAAAGAAGGTTATAGTGGTTCTGCATGGAGACGAAGCGAGTCCATCCGCGCAGGTCGGCGAGGTAGAGCGCCTGCGCGAATTGCCACGCATACATTGACGAAGCGCCAATGTAACGCACCTTTCCCGCCTTCACCAGATCATGCAGGACCTCGAGCGTTTCCTCGATGGGAGTTTCGTAGTCCCAGCGATGCGTCTGGTAGAGGTCAACGTAGTCAGTCTCAAGGCGTCGCAGGCTCTGGTCGAGCTCATAAATGATCGCCTTGCGCGAGAGACCCTTCCCGTTAGGCTCTTCGCGCATCACGCCCTGCGCTTTGGTGGCGATTACGACCGCTTCGCGCCGGGCATTGGCCTTGAGGAAGCGGCCTAGCACGGCCTCGCTCTCGCCGCTTGAGTAGACGTTGGCGGTATCAAAGAAATTGATGCCGAGATCGAGGGCCTGGCGCAGAAACGGCTGGCTATCGGCCTCGCTCAGCGCCCAGGCATGGCGGCCGGGCAGGATCTTTCCCGTGGCCGGGGTGCCATACGTCATGCATCCAAGACAAATGCGGGAGACTTTCAGTCCGGTACGGCCAAGATTGACGTATTCCATGAGTACTCCTAATGCGATTGCTCCTGTTTCGATCTTAATGCGCCAGGGTGTTGCGGCTAAGGTCTGGCGACTGGCAGAAGAGCGCGGGTCTTTGCTCACACAAGCGCCGAATCGGAGATCGTCAAATTTGGCCAAAATTGCTCAAAATCCCGTGTCAGAGTACTTTCGTGCATTGCCTCAACGGGACCAAAATGGTTCGATGGAACCAGCGTGCGCCTTGCAAGACAACTCTTCTCTCTATACGAGGGTCTAAAATTGCAGGGCACGGGGAAACATATGCTTTTGGGGCGCTCCGCAGGCTCCGGCGCTTACGGGAAGCAGATTTTGCGCGTCTAACCACATTGAGAACTAGGGCAACATTGAGTAACAGGGGTTGCGCAGGGACATTGGCCAGAAAGGCGCCGGGCAAATTGAGCCGCAGTTGCAGGTGGAATCGAGGACCGGGAGTGGCAGGGGAACCGCAAAGGCCCGGATTGCGTGCTCAAGGCCGGTGCGTCGAATCTGATTTGCTGCGGCGCCGGACTCACTTCCTGCGGCGCTGGCCGGCCCGAATGCTGGCCGCATCGGCTGTTCCCGTCTTCATCCTGATTGCGGGCTGCGGGGGCTCCGTCTCCGGCGGCGGCGGTGGAGGGGGTTCGCTCACTGTCACGCCAGGCACGGTATCCATTGACACCAACTGCACGGGCTGCAATACGACCACGTCATCGGGTGCGACCGTTGAGCAGTTTACCGAAACGCAGTCCGGCGGCGGCGCTGCCACCGTTACGTGGTCGGTCTCAGGCGGCGATGCGAAAACCGGACCCGGATCGATCAGCGCCGGCGGCCAATACACACCGCCGCCCTACCTCACTGCCAACAGCGTGCAGGTGACGGTGAAGGCGACGCCCACTACTGGAACAGCGTCAGCTTCAAGCGCGACCGTAACTGTGACGCCGGGATTCATTGCGCCGCTTACGCCCGAGAATGCTGCACTCGGCGCCAACGGATTCATCACCGTCTCCGGCTACATTTCCGAGGCCGGCGGCACAACCGGCATCAACTTCGCCCTTTCAAACACTACGACGGGGTCGAGCGGCGGGCAGGGCACACTGGGCGCAACGAGCTGCGTCCGCGGATCGTCGCAGTTTACTCGCTGTTCGGTAACCTACACAGCTCCGGGATCGATTACGGTCAACACGCCTGTCTTTGTGGTGGGCACTGTCGGGACCTCGTCGTCAAAAACCGCGGCGCAGATTTTGCTGAACACCGCCGGGATCAACAGCACTCCCGCCACTCACCAGGTACAACTGTCAACGCCGGTTTCTCTGGGCAGCTCTGGCGGCAACAATGTCGATTACGACACGCAGGGCAACCAGATTACCGATTGCTGTGGCGGCACGCTGGGCGCACTGCTGCAGAACAGCGGCGGCACGCAATATTTGCTAAGCTGCAACCACGTGTTCGCGCGCAGCGACCAGGCAAGCACCGGAGAAATGATTGTGCAGCCGGGCCTCATCGACAATAACTGCACGCCGAACGGCGACGGCGCCGGGACCACCGCGGTCGGCGTTCTGACGGCGTGGCTCCCGCTCAGCTCCGCCTCGACCAATGCCGATGCGGCCATTGCGCAGGTGAACGCGAATACGGTCAGCAGCACCGGCGCGATTCTTGAATTCGGCGTGCCCCCAATTGGCGGAGGCACGCTGCCCGCGGCGCCTCCGGGCGTCTCCTCGACGGCTGGCAAAGGCGAAAACGGCGCGATCAACATGACCGTGGCCAAGAGCGGCCGGACTACGGGACTGACCTGCGGCAGCATCTCCGCAATCAACCTGAACGTCCAGGTCAGTTACTTCAAGGACTGCGCTGAGACAGTGCCATACCTGACCAAGACCTACACCAATCAGATCGCCATTGAAGGCAACAACTTCAGCGACGCAGGCGATTCGGGTTCGCTGCTTGTGGATGCCGGCGACGCCGAGCCGGTGGGGTTGTTCTTCGCCGGCGGCGTTAATTCTTCTGGCGTGGGCGAGGGCGTGGCCAATCCTGTCTCCACGGTGCTTGCGGAACTCAACACGCTCGAGGGAACGACCTATACCTTTGTCGGCACTACCGATCACCCGGTCAGTTGCCTGAATTACAGCGCTGGCACGGTAACTGCGGCGCAGGCAAGCACATTGACCGACAATCAAAGCTCGCAGGCGCAGCAGGCGCTGGCACAGGCGCGCATGTTGATCAATCCTTCTGCAGGCATCCTCGGCGCGGCTGTCGGCAAGAGCAGCGATCGCGCCGGCGAGGCAGCCGTCATTCTTTACGTTGACCAGAGCATGAACGTCACGGCTCCGCAAATGGTAGGCGGAGTCCGCACTGAAGTGGTCGCCACATCCGCGCAGGCTCTGGCAGCAGGAACCGCGCCACGCTATCCGGGAGAAGCGGGGCCGGCAGAAACCGGCTCGCTTCTCGCGCTGGCGCCGACCGTGCTGAGCCAGGCCATCCAAATTCACCAACAGGTAGCGGCCAATCTGCTCAAGCAGAATTCAGCTTTCTTTGGCGTCGGCGTGGGCCAGAGCTTCGACAATCCGAGTGAAGCGGCGCTGGTGATCTACGTTGACCGCACGCAGGTGCCCGCCACGCTTCCAGCCACGATCGGCGGCCTTCGCACCAGGTACGTCATTATGAACCGGCTGCACGTCACGCGGTCATACCTCGGTGGACAGATCCGGCAGCAGAGCCATTGCATGGCGCATCCAGCCACGCGCCAACTCGATGATCTGCTCCATACCCATACGCTGCCCAGCCTGAAGCTATTCTGACGGACCGTCGATTGGAGACGGCCCGTCAGCTTTAGCTCAGCTCTTTACGAGCCTTGGCCACTTTTTAATTCACCGGCTTTGCAGTGCCCTTTTTCAGACTTTGATCGATGATGGCCGCGATCTTCTCGTGGTTTGCCTGGGCAATACGGCCCATCTCCCCACCCAGCTTTCCCATTTCCTCGCCGAACCTGCCCTGCTCCGCGCCGAACTGTCCCATTGAGCGGCCCATATCAACGTCAACTCTTACCTCCGAGCTCATCAATTGGCGCTGGAGGTCGTTAATCGCGTGCTGCATTTGCTGCAATTGCTCGCGGGTGATGGTTGCTTCGTGGTTCGCCTGCAAGGTAGCGAAAGCCGCGTTGAGATCCGCCAACTGTTTTGTGAGATCGGGAGTAGAAATCGTTTCTGCGGCCTCACGTGCTTTTCTCCCCGCGTCTCTCTGCTCACGGCCCATGTCGCGCATCTGCTCTCCGAGCGCGCGCATCTTCTCGCCCTGATCAGTCAAGGCCTTGTCCATGTCTTCAATCTGGCTCACGGTCGCCGGATCGTCGACGACATAGAATTTTCCCTCGTGACGAAAGAGCAGAAAATGTCCGTGAGCGACGCTGCGGGCCTTTTCGACCGCAGTTTCGTTTTCTCCGTCTGAGTTGCCACAGAATCGCGTTTTGGTTCCGGGGTCGCCGACGATTGCGTACGAGTCACCATTCGGGAGGCAGAACCCATGGCCTTCGAACCCGCGCATGTAGGGCATGGCCGGTATCGGCGGAACCACTACGTGGATGTTAATCGGCGGAATTGGCGGGATGACAACTTGAAGTGAGTCCTGAGATTCAGCGGGGGGAAGGGGCGGAGCCGGTGCGGCGGCAGAAGCGGGTGCAGCGTCGGGAGATGGCGCTGCGGCTGGCGAGGGCGCTGGAGCCGGCTGTGGAGCAGGCGCCTGGTCTTGAGACAGCTCCGCGACCTGCGTGGCGTTGGATTGGCCAGTGGAAGGCGATTGCGCCAAAACCACGACCGGCGGTTGATCGGCAGGCAAAGCCGGCGCTCGATCGGAAGATTGCATCGAAGGCAACGTTGCGGCGGCCGATTGAGGCGATTGAGGCGTCTGGGCAGCTTGAACGCGAATCACCGATGTGACCGCGACGAGAAGCGCAGGAACGATGAGGGCTGTAACGAGCACGCGGCGGCTGCCGCTGAACGCCTGTTTGAAGGTTGATTCGTTGAGCAAGCGCTCAATGCGGTGCGAGAGATTCGTCGAGTGAGCCATAGCTACTCCTGTAAGGGTTGGGCGCGGCAATGCCGCGAATTCAAGGAGCAATTGAGCGTATGCAGAGCTGCTGGCGGATTCTTCAAGGCCGGCACGGTCGCTGATTGCCTCGCTCAATTCAGAGAGTTTGCGCTTGAGCCACCATCCCAACGGGCTGAACCAGGTGACGGCGGCGTAGAACCCGGCAAGGAGTTGCAGGTAAAAATCGCGTTGATCTACATGAGAACGCTCGTGCGCCAGCACGGCGCGCAGCTTCTCCGTGTCCCATTCCGAGTAATCCGCGGGGAGGATGATTCCGGAACCGATGTTTGCAGGGGACGAGATGCGGCTGCTCGACCGCGTGGCGAGGACGCCGTTCATGCCGCACTCTTTGGCAGCGTCTACCGGTTTCGACCGCAGCCAAAGCCGAATGGACGAAGCAAGACCGATGAAAAATCTGAGCAGTAGTGCGCCCGCTACCGCGAGGTAAACGAGGCCCGCGATGGCAAGCAGGCCGAGCGGGGCCCGCCCGTCCCTTTGTTGTGTCGGCTTTTTCGGCGTCGCCTGAATCGGTCGAGCTTGAATTAGTACCGTCCGAACCGGCGCTGCGACGGGCATCGGCGCGATTAGATTCTTCGCGGTTGGAGTATCGGGCAGGGTTTCAAACCGCGAGTCGGTCGCATCATGAGAGCCGGCCGTTTCCGTTGCGAGAGACCCCGAATCCGGAGCTGAGGCGGATTCCGGAACCGGCGCCGCCCCGGCTGGCACGATATTCGACGGGGGTGGGTTCGCGGGCGCCTGCGCTTCAATGGAAGCCGCCAGGAACGCTGGCAGCCGAATTTCCGCCCATGAAGGGAACAAATGCCCGGCCCCAATAACGAGCAGAGGCATGGCGAGGCCGGCAAGCAGCACAATGCTCCAGGCTGCTTTTTGCGCGCGCACATTCTTGACGCGCAGAAGGTGTAAACCAGCCCACAAAGCGCACGCCGCGATCAGTGCGCGCAAGGCAGCTTCGAACAGGATCGATGCGGCAGATGCAATCACGATTTTGCCTCCTTTTTTGCTGCGGGAGCGGTCTTGCTGGCTGCGGCAATTCGCTCGGCGAGACGCTGAAGCTCAGCGCGGCCTAAAACTTTGGAGTCCACCATGCCCACGAGCAGCGCTTCCACCGAGCCCTCGCAAAACCAATCGACAATGCGCTTGACGGCGCGGCCGGTTACGAGCTGTCGCGATTCGGCGGGCTTGTAAACGAAGGTGCGGTCTTCAACGGTGTGAGACAGGTAGCCCTTCTCTTCGAGCCTTCGCAATACGGTCCGAATGGTTGAGTCCTTGAGTGGACGATCGAGTTCTTCGCGGACTTGTTCCGCCGTTAGCGATCCTTTGCGCCAGATTATGAGCAGGATGCCTCGTTCAAGCTCGCCCAATTCGCCCGGGTCGTGATCCCAATGAATGTTACGCGCCATAGTGTTACTGACTGTAACACAGCAAATGCCGCGAGTGTCAAGTACTTTTCAAGAAAATCTTTTGCGGCGCTTATGTCGCAGGGAAGTGGTTAAAAGACCAAGGGCTTACGGCGTATCTCAAATTCCCGGCCCGCGTTGTGTACGTCGATAAGGCCCCGTTGAACTCGTATCCAGGAAAGCCGCCGGATCAGGATTCCTCAGGTTCTTGGCAGGTCGGATCGATCAGGCAGGAAGATCTCAAAGACGGTTCCGGAGCCCCTGACTGTGGCAGCAGGGTCGACCGACGCTACGAGGCTTCGCACCCGCACCAGTCCGTGATGCTTGAGAATGATTTCCTGGCTCACCCACAGGCCAAGCCCGGTTCCTGTCACTTCCTTGGTGGTAAAGAAGGCTTCAAAGATGTGCTCCCGGACGTCCGGCCCCATTCCCGCGCCAGTGTCGGCAACGGCGAATCGGATGCCGGTCTGCTCGGGATTTCTCCAATCGCGCGAGCGCCGCGCGCGAATCACCAGTCGGCCGCCGTTGCAGGAAGCATCGATGGAATTCCCCACCAGGTTAGCGAAAACCTGGCGGATCTCTCCGGCAAAGCAGAAGAGTGAGAGGCTGGGGTCGTAATCGCGCTCCACGCGGAGATCGAGAGCATGGATGCGGCCCTGGTATAGATTCAGTACCGAATCCAGCAGCTCTTCCATTGTGACGCGAGTAGGCTGGGTCGGCTGGCGGTAGAAGCGCAGCGTTTGCTGCGTGATCTCTGCGATGCGCTGCACTTCGTGCTCGGCCATGCTCACGTACTTCTTCTCCGCATCGGGAAGATCACTGGCGCCGTGCAGAAGAAAAAGGAGGTTGGTGATGGCTTCAAGTGGATTGTTGATCTCGTGCGCGATGGAAGCAGCCAGCCTGCCGGTCACGGCGAGTTTTTCGCTCCGCCGCAGCGCCTCTTCGCTGCGCTTGCGGTCGCTGGCGTCGAGCGCAATGATTCCTACCCATCGCACCTGGCTCGGAGTGGTGCGTACCGGGTAAGCGCTAATCAGCCAGGTCCACGGCCGTTTTGGCTTTCCCCCTTCACCACTCAGCTCCAGGTTTCGCACTGGCTCTTCGCGCGTAAATACATGTTTTACGGCGTTCTCCATCGCCGTGGCAACGCCCGCCGGCAGAAAATCCGGCAGAGTGCGGCCCAGGTGGCGGCTCACGGCGACCCCCGTCAAGTCCGCGAAGACCTGGTTCACACGCACCACCCGGTCATTGCGATCCACAAATGCCAGTCCGATGGGCGCATTGGCCAACATCGAGTCGAGCAGAGATAGCGTGTCGTTCAATCCTGCTCGCTGCTCGTCCAGCGAGGCCACCATTCGGTTGAAGGTCTCGATCAAATCACCAATCTCGTTATGAACGCGCACCGGCAGCGGAAAATGGTTAGTGTCTTCTGGTGCTGTCATTAACGCGGTGGCGCCGCGATGCAGCAACGCCAGCGGCTGAGTTATGGCTCGTTCCATCATAAGAACCAGCAGGGCCGAAGCCACTACCCAGATGATGCCGAAGACGAGCGTGTCCCGCTGGATTGCCGCCAATTGTTCTCGAGCAGCGCTTTTGTCGAACTCCACCCATGCGTAGCCGCGCAGTTGGCCGCCAGTGACGATCGCACTCACGCCTTCCCATCGATTTCCCGGCAGAGTAAACACCAGGTGGCCATCCGGTGCTACCAGCGGAATCTGTTCCCGCTCTCCGTTCTCCAGCACCGCCAGGCCCGCATCGCCTTTGCTGATGAAGAGCACATTCCCGGCCGGATCCGTAACTTTGGCCAATGCAGTATTGGGCGACCTGCCAATGGATCTCACCGTGGAGTCGATCCATCCGGGGCTTTGCTTCTCCAGAGCCTCCGCGATCTGCGACGCCAGCGCCCCCGATTCGTAGGTAAGCCAGGATTGCGCGCGAACGTACACGCGATTCTTCTGTTGCCGGGTGAGCAATGCGGCAAACAAGCCGATGGAGAGTATCTCGAGAAGTAGCAGGCCCGCCAGCATCTGCCAGCGTATGGATCGAGGCCACCAGCGCACGCGCAAAGATCCACCCTCCCGAAGCAAGGTCAGTAGATTAGTCTAACGAATCGGCGGCGGTAAGCGCGTCACGCGCCCCTTTTTCACGAGCATCGTCTCGTGGCATCGCTTTCGAAACCAGCGCCGCCGCAATCTGCCTGCCGTGAAAGCGCCCGTTTTCGATAAAAATCTCGCTGGTGCGCGCCCCGGCAACGATCACGCCGGCCAGGTAAATGCCCGGCACATTGCTCTCCAGCGTCTCAGGATTGCAGACGGGCAACCGGTCCTCGCCCTCGAAACGCACACCCATACGTTCCAGGAACGAAAAATCCGGATGGTATCCGGTCATGGCGAAGACGAAATCGTTGGGCAGTGTCTCGCGGCCAGCGGGAGTTTCCACCACAACCGAATCCTGCGTGATCTCCACGACCTCGGTCGAAAAGTATGCCTTGATTTCCCCGTCTTTGATGCGGTTTTCAATATCCGGCTTGATCCAGTACTTCACGTGTGGCTGAATCTCCGGTCCGCGGTAGATAAGCGTGACATGCGCGCCGCTCCGCCACAGTTCGAGCGCGGCGATGGCAGCCGAGTTCTTGCCGCCGATGACCACCACGTCTGTGTCGTAAAACGGATGCGGGTCATCGTAGTAGTGGTGAACTTTGCTGAGGGTCTCGCCGGGAATGTCCATCCAATTGGGCAGGTCATAGTAACCGGTGGAGATGGCGAGTTTGCGCGCCTCGATGGCTCCCGGCCGTCCAAAACGGTCCACGGTGTGGGCGGTGAAGGCGCCATCGCTTCCGGAAATTTTCTCCACGCGATGATACTGGCGCACGTCCAGGCGGTAGTAGGCGGCCACCTGCCGGTAGTACTCAAGCGCCTCGCCACGCGTGGGCTTGGCATTCGTGCTGGGAAAGGGGATGCCACCGATCTCGAGACGCTCCGAAGTAGTAAAGAACGTCATGTGCACGGGATAGTGAAAGAGGGAGTTGCAGACGCAGCCCTTGTCCACCAGCGCCACACGGAAGCCGGCTTTCTGCGCCTCGATGGCGGTAGCCAGCCCCGTCGGCCCCGCGCCCACCACAAGGAGATCGAAGACGGAATCCTGAAACGCTTCCGAAGGCTGCTCGCTCATAGTTCTAGATTAGGCCATGCCGCGGGCCGGATGACAGGTGAAGAGCCGCACAACAAAAAACTCCAGCCGAAGCTGGAGCGTTTTGCGATCTGCAAACCCAAGTTGTGATTTCCTACGCGAGGGCCGCAACGGGCTGCAACATGGGCGCTGGCGGCGCCGCGGCTGCAACTACCGGCTGGGACGGCGCATGGGATGACCGCGTAAGCCGGTGGACAAAGTGGTAGGGAGGCCATGGACCCGAGAGCTGCATCTGGCATTCCCGCAGCAGGGCGCTTGTGGTGACGAACTTGTTCTGGTACCGCTCGACGCATTTCCGGTCAATAAGATGAGCGACATCCAGCATCATCTTGCCGTTATCCATCAGCCGACAGCTCACTTCCTCATCGAGAGGGAGGAATAGCCTGTGCATCTGGAAACTGACGGCACGGGCCCGCGTCTGCCGCTCACGCGCCCGCGAAGCATTCTCCCGCAGGTTGCTCAGATATTCGCGGCCGACGCCTTCGGCGGCCAGATGTTTTTCGACCTCTCGCCCGCAACAATCGTCGACAAAGATCTTCAAGTGCATCTCCGTCTTGCCGTGCAACTTGTCGATGTTCCCCTGGAACTGGCGCTGATTGGAACGGATGGACTTGCGCAGCGACTCGTCATCGTTGAAGACGGTGCCAAAGCGGAAGGGAAGAACGGTAGAGTGCTGAAAACAGTCGGCGATCACGCGCGCATGATCGACGCCTGACTTCTGGTTGAGGGTTTCCCGAGGGTTGTGTTCGCTCACGATCACCGCTAGATCGCTCGCTGGATAAAGGAAAACCTGATTGCCACTGACTCCAAAAACCGAATCCATCGCTACTGGCTTGCGATGGCGGGCTAAAGCCGGAAATGCTTGTTTTTCACCAATACAGTAGGCATACCACGCCATGACGAGACACTCCGTCCGCGCGCGCCAAGACAATCAAGCGCCGCTGGTTGATGAAGCTTTGAGAACTTGGGAGAAATGGCATCCATAGAGGACGAATAGCAAGACCCTAATAGCAAGACCGTGGTTGAGGTCTCCCCAAACTAACCGGAATATAGTCTTCTGAAAATACGACTGGCAACACCCGAAAGCGTAAAGATGGGCCGAGGATGCAGCTTGTGCAAAAGTCGCGTTGATAATACAGGAATGTTTATTTATGCAACGGAATTAGTGGGTTTGATTAAGATAAAAGGCTCAAATGAGGCGCTTTGGGCCGGCGCGTGCTAGCGCTCGCGGAATCGTAGAATGCAGTCCTTGTAGTACAGGCCAAATTCCGGCATCGGTTTTCCACAAGCGTTTGGACGGAAGGATCAGCCTCACTCAAGTCGCGGCTTCGACCTTTTTGTCTGATCGATTAGAGAAGGCAAGCTCTAGTAGACTCAACGGCAGAATGCATTCTTCTTCCCGCTCCTTCCCTCGCATCCACTCCGCGCCTACGCTCCTCACGCTGCTGGCCACGATCATTGCCGGAGCGGCATTTATACCCGGTCGCGCCGTCTCCCAAGGCACGCACCTCTGGCAGCAATCCCAAATGGGAGAGTTTGAAAAGGGTACGCCCGCCGGCGTTTCGATAGAGAGCGACGGTCACCTGCGGCAGGGGCCCGGGCTTACCGAACTCGTGACCACACCGTCGACCTTTGTGTGGTCGCTGGCAGTCGACAAGAGTGGCCATGTGTTTGCCGGCACGGGCTCTCCCGCAACCGTGCTGCGCCTCGGCCAGAAGACGGGTGATAAGCCAGTCACCCTGTTCGAGACGAGAGACCTGAGTGTGCAGGCTCTGCGATTCGGTCCCGATGGGTCGCTCTACGCAGCAACGATGCCCGGCGGCAAAGTCTATAAGCTCAACCCCGACGCTGCTACCAAGGTAGACGAATCCAGCGCCACGGTCGTCTTCGATGTTGCGAAGACGGAGGACGCTGCAGCCGGCGACAACAAATCCGCATCAAGTACGCAATCGCACTACATTTGGGATCTGACCTTCGATTCAGCAGGACGCCTCTATATCGCAACAGGAAATCCCGGTGCGATTTACCGCGTCGATCCCGCCAAGCCTGGAGCTGCGCCTGAACTATTCTTCAAGAGCGACGAGGCGCACATCCGTACGCTGGCCTGGGACGCAAAGGGAAATCTCATTGCGGGCTCCGACGGCTCTGGCCTCGTCTACCGCATCGATGTTGAAGGACCGGGGGCGCCAGGCAAGGGCTACGTGCTCTTCGAGGCTCCGCGGCGTGAGATTACCTCGATCGCGATCGGCGCTAATGGAACCATCTATGCGGCATGCGTGGGCGATAAAAGTCACAACCCGTTACCGCCGCTTCCAGTGCAGGGAATTTCAAGCGTCACCATCACCGTGGTTCAGCCGCAATCTCTGCAGGCGGCAAACGCCAGTGCCTCCGTTCCTGAAGGAACCGAGATCTTCGCCTTAACCGAGGGCCAGGCGCCGCGCTCGCTCTGGACCAGCAAAGATGCGATTGTTTATGCGTTGGCAGCTCGGCCTGACGGGCTTCTCGCGCTCAGCGGCAATCGCGGGCAAATTTATCGCATCAAGGACGACGGCAGTTATGCCGACATTGCGCATTTGCAGGCACAGCAGGGGTTGAGCCTGCTGGCTCCCGCTTGGGCGGCAGATGGCATAGAGCAGATTCTCGTCGGCACGGGCAACATCGGAAAGGTCTACGAACTGGGCGCAACGAAAACGCACGAATACGCCAGCGATGTTCTCGATGCTGCTGCCTTCGCGCATTTTGGTCGAGTTGAGATTGAGCCCGGCTCATCTGGCTACGACATTCTGACGCGCACCGGCAATATCGAACAGCCGGTGCGCGGCTGGAGCGACTGGCAGCCGCTTACGGACGGCGCCGTTGCCTCGCCACCGGGACGATTCTTGCAGTGGAAGGCGGTACTGCACTCGGGCGGAGTGCTGGGCAGCGTCGGCGTCAACTATCTGCGCGTTAACTCTGCGCCTGTAGTCGACGAGCTTGTCGTGGTTCCGGGAGCGCGTCTCAATCCGCAGGCAAACTTCTCGCAGAATCAAACCATCAACATTGCGTTTCCCTCGTCGACTCAGAGCTCGGGGATCACTTATGACGCTGGCACGAGCCAGCCGTTACAGGCCCTCAAAGATCGCACCGCCGTCACTGTGCGTTGGGCGGCGCACGACGACGATGGCGACACACTAACCTACTCGCTCTACATGCGCAGCGACGGCGACACCGAGTGGTGGCCGCTGAAGAAGAAAATCAAAGACCAGGCCTACAGTTTCGACGCGACGTTGATTCCCGATGGCGGCTACCGCCTCAAAGTGGTCGCGTCCGACTCGCTCTCGCATTCGCCGGGCGACGCGCTCACCGGCGAAAGAATCAGCGATCGATTTGTGATCGACACCACGCCGCCGGTCGTGTCGACGATCAAGGCTGAGCCCGGCCCGATTACCTGCCCGCCACCCGCCTGCCCAATTCCGGTGATCGTCAATTTCGACGCGGACGATGCAGCGTCGCCCATCGCGCACGCTGAATATTCGCTCGACGCCGGGGCATGGCAGTACATCAATCCAGTGGGCAAGCTTTCTGACTCGAAGCATGAGCACTACAGCTTCAGCTTTGGCTTGCATGACGAGGCTGGAAAGGCCGTCGAGCATCTCATCACCGTACGCGTTTACGATCGCTACGACAATGTGGGCGTGGCCAAAACAATCATTCCGGCTCAGAGACAATAAAGTTCAACGCTTGCGTGCAGACGCGCGAGCGACCGCTGGCGGCGAGGAAGCCGCCAGTACAGCCGGTCAGGAGACCGGCGCTACAAAATTCAGGTTAATCGAATGCGATTTGAGCTTTACGTGGCGGCGCGATACCTGAAGGCCAAGCGGCGGCAGGCCGTGGTCGGTGTGGTTACGGCCATCTCCATCGCCGGAGTGACCGCGGGCGTTGCGGCGCTCATTATCGCTCTCGCCATCACCAACGGCATGAGGCGCGACCTGCAGGACAAGCTCATCGGCTCCAGCGCGCATGTGCAGTTGATGCAGATGGATGGTCGCGGCATTCCCGATTGGCAGGCCCTGCTCGCGCGTCTGCGCGCCGTGCCTCACGTTGTTGCGGCTTCACCCGGCTTGTATGAGCAGGTGCTCGTGGCCCGTGGCGCGCGCGATGGCGGCGCGCTTATCGAAGGCATTCTGCCCGACGATGAGCGGACGGTGAGCGATCTGCTCACCAAGGCCACGCCCGGCGCAGTGCAGGCGCTTGAACCGCAAGTCGCCCCGCGAGTCGCCCCGCAGGTGGACCCGCAACCGGCTTCCGTCAACCCACAAAGTGCGGAGCTGCCTCCGATCGTTTTGGGCAGCGACCTCGCCGACACCATTGGCGCAATCGCCGGCGATTCGGTGCTGGTGATCAGCCCTCAGGGGGAGATGACACCAGTCGGCGTGATTCCCAAGTACGTGCGCTTCCGGCTTGCGGGGACCTTCCACTCGGGCTTCTATCAATACGACGCGCAGATGGGCTTTCTTAGACTCGCCGACGCGCAGCGCCTCTTCGATGAGCCCGACGTGCTCTCGGTGATCAGCTTCAAAGTCGATAATCTCAATCACGCGCCGCAGATTGCGCACGCTATCGAACAGGCAGCGGGCCCCGGCTATATGACCACCAACTGGACGGACGAAAATCGCGAGCTTTTTCGCGCGCTCAAACTCGAACAGATCGTTACATTCATCGTGATCGCGCTCATCGTGATCGTGGCCGCGCTTAACATCCTCATCGCGCTTACCATGATGGTGATGGAAAAGACGCGCGACATTGCGGTGATGATGAGCTTCGGTGTCACTCCCGGCCAGGTGCGGCGAATCTTTTTGCTGCAAGGTTTGCTCATCAGCGTTGTGGGAACGGCGCTCGGGCTGGTTCTCGGATACTTGGCCTCATGGGCGGGCGGCCATTATCACTTCATCCATTTGTCCGCAGACGTCTACTCCATTGACACGCTACCCTTCGCACCGCGCGTTCTTGATGGCGTGGTCGTGGCTGCGGTTTCGATTGGTATTTCGATTTTGGCGACGCTGTATCCGTCGTCATCGGCCGCGAAAGTGCTGCCGGCGGAGGCTTTGAGGTATGAGTAAATAGCTTTGAATCAACATGTTTGACATTGTGGCACAATTTGTGTCACATTGTATCCATGAAGAGCATCACCTTGCGTCAGCTACGCGATACCAAGCAAGTGAAAACCTGGCTTCGCGCAGGCGTACACATCGAGGTCCGCGAGCGCGATGAAGTGATTGGGGATCTGGTGCCGCGAACGCCGCCGAAACCTCCGGTAGAATGGCCCGACTTCGAAGCCCGTCGCCGCGCTATCTTTGGCGACCGTGTCCTGAATGTCGTCGATGATTTGATACGCGAGCGGGAAGAGAGCCGGTATTGAATGTCTACGCGGATTCGAGCTTTCTCACCGCAAATTACCTGTCCGATACGCACTCGCACGAAGTCGACAGAAGGATGGCGACGCGACCGAGTCTGCTGATCACTCCGTTCATTTGCGCCGAGCTTGCCAATGCAATCTATCGGCAGGTATTCCTCCAGCGCATCCCGGTTTTCGACGCCGAACGTGCTTGGGAGAACTTCGATCTCGATAGCCGGTCCGGTCTGTTGGAGCCAGTCGAGTTTCCCGAGGCCTCGTGGAGGACAATCGTCGATCTCGCCGTCCAATACGGCCCCACCCTTGGCGTCCGCACGCTCGACTCGCTTCACGTCGCCTGCGCGCTGGAATTAAAAGCCGACAAGTTCTGGACCTTTGACGAGCGCCAGGCCAAGCTCGCCGAGGCGGTTGGGCTTGACGTAAACCCCTAAGTAATCGGACGCGAAAGTGCTGCCGGCAGAGGCCTTGCGGTACGAGTAATCCGGGACTACTGCGGCGTGATGATTCCGCCCATAGCGTGCCGCCGGGGCAACACGATGCCGCGATGATCCACCTCGGCGGGCGCGACCGGCTTTCCCGAATTGGGCAAACTCTTCCGCTCTACCAGCGCGCCGCCGCAGGCCGGGCACCAGTCCGCTTTCGTTTGCTCCGCGAGCACTGCGTGGCATTGGCTGCAGATACGTTCCATGACTACGAGATTACCGGATTGGGACCGTTCTCGATATCTGCGACCTCTCTGCCGGCCCCTGTTCCAATGGCCCGGTACACTCAATTCATGCACCCTCCTCCGCGCCTCATCGCCATCGATATGGACGGCACCCTGCTGCCGACAAATTCGCAGACGATCAGCGGGCGGAATGCGCGGGCGTTGAAGGCAGCGCAAGAGGCGGGAATCACGGTGGCCATCGCCACTGGTCGCCGACCGGCCTATACAGCGCCGTTACTTATGAACCTTGGCCTGCGAGCGGATACGCCTCTTATCGCGTCCAATGGTGCAGTGCTCTCAACGCTGGGTGGTGACGTGATCGACAGGTGCCATATGCCTGCCCGGGTGGCGCGCGGCCTTTGCGGTGTGCTGCGTCCATTCGGGACCGTCGTTTTTACTTTCGACCGTCCGGGGCGCGGCGAGCTGGTTCTCGAAGACCTTGAAGCGGCGCATGTGCGAATCGCGATCTGGGTTGAGTCGAATCGGAACGCGATTGAAGTGGTGAAGCCACTGGAGCTGGCGCTGGTGGATGGTGAAGATCCCATTCAGGGAATGGGGGCGGGAAGCATCACCCAAATGAGAGACGCCGAAAGAGCGCTCAAGGCAAGCGAGTGGGCCGCGGAGTGCGAGAGCGTCCGCACCGAGTATCCCGCGCGCGATCTGTCGATTCTCGACCTTCTGCCGCCCGGGGTCTCAAAAGGATGGGCGCTGGAACGCCTGGCCGCGCGCCTCGGTGTGGATCGCAATGAGACGATGGCCATCGGCGACAACTGGAACGACGCGACGATGCTGGAGTGGGCAGGGCAGGGAATTGTGATGGCAAACGCTGCCGTGGAGCTACAGACGTTGGCGAAGACGCGCGGATGGAAGCAGGCGCCGTCCAATGACGAGGACGGCGTTGCGGTGGTCCTGGAGGCAGCGCTGGACAAACTGGCGCTGGCAAAAGCATGAGGGGAAAACTTCATCGTCGGCCAATGGCGCGGGGAACAATTCTTTTCATGCGCGGGTTAATTGCTGCTTTCGCATTTTTGCCGGCGCTCGCTCGCGCCGCCGAGCTCGTGAACCTCAGCGACGGATATGTCCAGCGGTGCGACCATCATGCTCTTGTCGATGGGCGCATCCGGGCTTACCTGAGCGCGGGAGAAGATAATTACATCGACTATAAACCCGCCCAAATCGCCTCCATCGAGACTATTCCCGATCCGCCCGCGCCTGCGCCCGTGGCCGCGCCCCCAACGCACATACGACTGACCGCGGGCGACCTGCGCGAGATGCTTGCGCGAGCCGGCGCCGATCACAACCTTGACGTGGATCTGCTAGCCAGCGTGGTGAAGGCCGAGAGCGACGGCAACGCCCGCGCCGTGAGCCGCGCCGGAGCGCGAGGCCTGATGCAATTGATGCCGGGAACCGCTGCCGGGCTTGGCGTGAAAGACAGCTTTCAGCCCGACGAGAATGTGCGCGGCGGGTCAACCTATCTCAACAAATTGCTCACCGAATACCACGACAACCTTGCGCTGGCGCTGGCCGCGTACAACGCAGGTCCCGAGGCCGTCGACAAGTATCACGGCATTCCGCCGTATCGCGAAACGCAGCTGTATGTCGCGCGCGTGATTCACGAATTCAATCGCCGCGTACTCGCTCGCGAGGCGGAGGCCCGGCGTACCACGGCCACCGCCCACAACGCGGACACGCAGCCGGCCCCGACCCGCTAGCGGCATCGATCTTCAGCCTTCTCTGAAAGTTCGGGAGGCGTTCAAGCGACAAAGAACGATAAACGACATGCCGGCGGCCAGCCTTTTAATAGCCGGAGAATTCGTCTAAGCGAACGTCATCCTGATCCACATTCGCAGCCGACAACATCTTTTGCATTGCACTCACCATCGCGGGCGGTCCGGCGATGTAATAGATGGGGTCAGTAGAGCGCGGAATGTGCCGCGATAGCATCGCAGCATCTATTTTCCCTGTTTCTCCAGTCCACGATCGGCGCCCTGTATCCATCTTGGTCATCGTGGCGATGAAATGAAAGTTCGAATATTTCACGCTCAATTCTTTGAAGAGGTCCAGAAACGGGGCATCCTGCGGCTGGCGGTTGGAATTGATCAAATATATCTCGCGATTCAATTTGTCCCTGGCCGCCTGGCGAACGATGCTTAGAGCGGGAGTGATCCCGATACCGCCGGCGAGAAAGACCGCCGGTCGCTTTGCATCTCTGTCGAGCATGAGCGATCCGTCCGGCCCTTGAATGCTGACCTCCAATCCAGGGCGTGCTTTACGCAGTACCCGCTTGAATGCCGTGTCTCTCATGCGCGTGGCAATCATCAGACGATCTTCAAAGGGCGGACTCGCGATAGTAAAGGTTCTGACATTGCCTTCCGCATCCGTCTCTGGCGGGTCGATGAGGGTGATATCCATCGTCTGGCCAGCATGGAAATCAAACCCGGCGGGCCTTTCGAATTGAAATGCCATCGTTCCTTCGGCAACTTCTTCCGATTTTGCGAGCTTGACTCTGTACGTCGGCATTGAAAACCCCCACTTAGAGAGATGCACTATGTCCTTGGAAAGTAGCATTCGGCAGGGCGGACTCGTTCAATCTTTCTTCAGAATGGGGCGAGCCATTGACTGCGCCCAGACTCGTTACCAAATTCTGCGCAGGCTCTCGCGCAGCCGCGTGAGAACATACGGGTAGAGCTTGATCGCACACCCCCGGAACGGAGAACGAGTGAAGAAGAAGCGATGGATTCTGGGCCTGGTTCTGTTGCTGGCGCTGGCCGCGCTGGCCTTCTGGGCCCGATCCCGAATTCATTTCAATTTTCACGCCTTCGCCGCGCAGGTTGCGCTTGCAGATTGGCGCAAAATCGCCATCGGTACCGCGAGCATCTACCTCGCCTTCGTCTTCCGCGCCGCGCGCTGGACCATGCTGATGCGGCACAACAAAAAGGTCCCGCTATTTTCGCTTCTCGGAACCCAGTTCATCGGCTTCACCGCTGTCGCGCTCATTGGGCGCTTCGCCGACCCTGTCAGGCCCTATCTTGTGGCGAAGAAAACCGGCGAACCGTTGGGATCGCAGATCGCCGTTTACATTGTCGAGCGGCTCTTCGACTTTGGTTCCATGGCGCTCATCTTTTCGCTGGCTCTTTTGTGGATTCCGCAACCGGCCGTGGCCGCGACGCCGGGCCATGTTGGATTCTTCAGCCATTTCTTCGCGCCACTCATCCAGCGTTATCCGATCCTGTCCGTCGTTTTTGCCCGCTACGGAGCTCTGCTGGCCACGCTGGCCGGCGTTCTGCTTTTGGTTGCGGTGCGCTTGTCGGGTAACGCCGTCGCCAGCCTTTTTGAGCACTCGTTTGGGCTAATTTCCAAGAGCCTGGGCCAGGCGGCCGGCCACAAAATCAGGACCTTTCACGCCGGGCTCGATGTGATCCACAGCCTCTCGGACTTTGCCGTTTCTGCCTCGATCTCGCTCAGCATGTGGGGCATTATCGCTTTCGCCTACCTCGAAACGATCCACGCCTTCACGGCAAGTCCGTCGCTTGCCGGGATGACCTTTTCAAAGTGCGTGATGCTCATGATGATCAGCGGCGGCGTGAGCGTCCTGCAGCTTCCGGTGCTGGGCTGGTTTTCCCAGATCGCCTTTGTGGCTACGGCGCTTTCCAGTTTGTTTGGCGCAACGCCTGAGGCCGCGACCGCCTGCGCTACTACCATTCTTCTCGGCACTTTTGTCTGCGTCGTTCCGGCGGGGCTGATCTGGGCACAGTTTGACCACATTAGTCTGCGCAAGGTGACGGTGGAGAGCGAGCACGCCGAAGAAGCGCTGGTTGCAGAAGAGGAAGCCGGCGCGGCGCCTTAAATTCAACTCAATTTTGCGCCGCTCGCTGCCTTCGAATACTGAATCGTCTCCGGGCCCACTGCGCCGCCGGTCATCACCATGCTCATTGCCTGTTCCATGGTCAGGTCGGTTTCAATCACAAGCTCCATCGGCAGAATCTGCAGAAAGGCAGATGTGGGATTGATGGCGTTGGGAATGAGTACTGATGCCAGCGGCCGCCCGCTCCCCGCGTCCGTCATCGTGCGCGTCAGGAATCCGATGCTCTTTTGGCCGACGATTGGGAAGTCAACCAGCACCACGCGCTGGCTCGCATCCTTCTTGGCCATCATCGTGTCGAGAAGTTGCCGCACGGATGTGTAGACCTTGGCCACGAAGGGAAGCCGCTCAAGTATCGACTCGAAGAGACCGAAGGCCTGCCGCCCAATAACCAGCGAGGTCACACGGCCCACGACCCAGAGCACAACCAGCGTGAGCAAGATGGCCAGCGTCGGCTGAATCAACGGGTATCGGATCCACGAAGAGCGGAACCAGCCATCGGGGAAGAGCGTCGCCAGCAGCTGCACCGCTGGTAATCCCGCCTTCGCCAGCTCGTCCAGCAGAAAGCTGAAGATCATGTACGTGACGAAAAGCGGGCCGACTGTGATGATGCCGGCAAGAATGCTTCGCTGCACACTGCGCAGCGTGCGGCTTAGATGTGCCTTCACGCGAAACTCCTCGGTTCGAGCATACTCTGGGCTTTGAGAATACGCTGGGCATCGAGCGCACGCTGACTTGCGCGCGACGAGGAATCTCCAAAACCCTGAAATTGAAGTTTAAAATGGCCGCCAAATGAGCTATATATGAGGATTGCCTCACGTAAAGGCAGAAAGACAATCATGAACGAACCAGAGAGTATCGAATCCATCGATAGGCAACGCATGTCTGACCGCGGAAATGTGTCTGATCGCCAACGTGTATCCGATCGGGAGCTCAGGTCAGAACGGGAGTTCAGGGCTGCGCCGCCGAACCCGCATTCGATGGGATCGCCTTTACCGATGGGTTCAGGCAGGCGGCCCGCAAGTTCTCCAGTCGCCGGCAACCGTGTGTTGGCGCCCCCTCCGGGCCGTGCGCTACCGGCAAAGACGGGCGGGGAAGAACTTTCCGGAGTGCAGCGCGCGATGAATGCGTTTCGCACGGTGATGCCCGTCGTTCAGCGCCTGCTGCCATTGCTCGAAGGAAATGTACTCACAGCCATCTCCAATGTGCTCACCCCGCGCCCGCAGGCGCCTCCGCCTCAGCCCAAGGTCGACTTGGCGCCTCTTGAGAGCAGCCTCACGGAACTGCAGGCGCAGCACCGCGGCTTGCGCGATCAAGTCATCGAACAAAACGCCACGCTCAAGCGCGTCGAAGATCAGTTGGAGATGGTGCGCGAAGCCACAGACCGCAACACGCTCGAGCAGCAGGAACTCCTCGAAGACTTGAAGATCTTCAGTGGCAAAGTGAAGCTTGTTGCTGTCATTGGAATTGGTGTTCTGGTCGTCGGCTTCGTGCTGAACGTGCTTCTCTTCCTGCACATTCAGCGCGTTTTGCCGTAAGACGCAGGCGGCAGCTCCCCGAAAACGAACTGGCGTGCCGACTCCGCTGCGGGCGTTTCGGTTACCTGGGCCGCCCGAAAAACAACACGTAGCCGTCAGGATCGCGAATCTCGAATCCGCGCAGGCCGTCGCTAGTGTCCTTGAGCGGTGCGCTGAAGTCTACGCCGCGGCCCGACAACTCGGCGGCAAGCACATCGGGATCATCAACGTAGACAAACGCGTCCAGGCGCATATGAGGATGGCGGGTGTGGTTCGGCTGCGGCAGCACATTTCTCTCGGCCTTGACGAACAGTTGCGCTGTGTCACGGCCAACGATGGCGAAAAACGGCTTATCGACTGGTTCGCGGAATCGCTCTTCAAATCCGAGCTTGCAACAGTAGAAGGCAAGAGTGCGATCGACGTCGGAGACGATAAAGGAAGGGGAAGCCGCGCCCAGCTCTGCTTGAGACAATCGCTCAGGTCCTCCGGATGAAGGTTTCCGCTACAGCTCCAGAACCGTATCTTCGATTGCCAGCCTGACATTGCCGTCGGACTTGGCCAGCCGCCGCACGGCCTCCGGCTTGTCCACTTTGGCTCGGAGCATCACCAGCGCCACCGGCACGCTGCGCCCCGCGCTCTTGATCGTGTCCACGGCCATTGCCCGATCAATGTTGCACGCCGACATCAGAATGCGAATGCCGCGCTCTACCAGCTTGGAGTTCTGCATGTGCACGTTCACCATCAGGTTTTCGTACACATAACCCAGGCGCGTCATAGCGCCCGTTGTAATCATGTTCAGGATCATCTTCTGCGCGGTGCCCGCCTTCATGCGCGTCGATCCGGAAACCACTTCAGCGCCCACATCGGCTACGACGACTATGTCCGCGGCTTGCGACAAGGGCGTTTCAAGATTGCAGGTTACCGCCGCGGTGTGCGCTCCGCGGGCGCGGGCGTAGGCGACTGCCGCGACAACGTACGGCGTGCGCCCGGATGCCGAAACGCCGACCACTATATCCTTGCGCGTAGGGCGGCGGCGCGCGATGTCCCGCTGACCAAGCTCTTCCGAGTCCTCATTCACTTCGACTGCGGACGCTAGCGCCTTGGGGCCGCCAGCCATAATGTATTGCACTTGTCCCGGCGCTGTTGAGTAGGTGGGAGGACACTCCGATGAATCCAGCGCTGCAATTCTGCCGCTCGACCCGGCGCCGACATAGATGAGCCGGCCGCCATCGCGCAGGCTTCGCGCCACCTGGTCGATCACCTCGGCGATTTCAGGGATAGCTTTCTTGACAGCCGCTGCGATCTTCGCATCCTCGTGATTAATGATGCGAGCGATCTCCAGCGCGGATTTTGTGTCGAGCCCTTGAGAAGCCTCGTTCTGACTCTCAGTGGTCAATTGATGAAGCAGGGTGGCCTGGTCTTTATGATTGCCGTTCGATCTGGAGGTGGCCATCTCCTGCAGCGTAATGCTTGTTAACATCGCGTAAGACCCCAACAATGATTGTATCTACAATTTCGCGCAATACCGTACACAAATTTAGTCAGGCCCGAGCCGCTTCAGTAACCGGCGATTCCGATCTTTAGAGTGCCTCGCGAATCGCGTCGTGAAAAGCCGGCCGGACTGCACGGATCATCTGACTCTTTCGATCGGGCCAGGTCCGATTGGTGAGCAACACAATAGCAATAACCGCCTCCAGGTCGATCCATAATGAACATCCGCTAAAGCCGAGATGCCCAACGGAATGGCCCGAAAAATGCGTCCCTGCTGACGAGTTTGCCGAAGGTGTATCCCACCCCAGGGCCCGCGAGCTACCCGGAGGCCCTTGCCGTTGCGTAAATTGTTTTACCACGCCGGAATCGAACAGAAACTCCTCTCTCTCTTTGGCCGGGCTTTTGGCTGCAAACGCATCGATAATGGCACCTGAAAACGCCAAAAGATCCGCGACGTTGGAGAAGATGCCGGCGTGTCCCGCCACACCTCCGAGCACCGAAGCGTTCTCATCCTGTACCTCGCCCTGAATCAAGCGATGACGAAACCAGGTGTCTTCTTCGGTTGGCGGAATTACGTCGCGCAATGCCGGGGCAGGGCAGAATTGCGTGGCGTTCATGCCCAGCGGCTGAAAAATCTCCCGTCTGCACCAGGAATCCAGGGGCTCGCCCATCACCACCTCAAGAGCCTTGCCGAGCAGAATGAATCCGGGGTCGGAGTACTCGGCCCGCACCCCCGGCTCGGCCTCAAGGCGCAGCTCCATACAGGCGCGGACAAGCGATTCCGGCGTTGCCGCGGCGCGGAAAAACTCCACATATCCGGGCAAACCTGAGTTATGCGCCAACAAATGCTTCAGCGTTATAGCGCGCGCCGGATCTCCAGGGTCGCGACCCGCGACAATTCCCGGCAGCAGGTCGCCGAGCAGCGCGTCAACGTCGATCTGATGCCGCTGGACCATTAGCATTGCCGCGGCTGTTGTCGCAACCACTTTGGTCAGGCTGGCCACGTCAAACAGAGTTTCCGCTGTCATAGCCGGCGATTCCGGCTGGTAAGTAAACCGCCCCAGCGCGTCGTTCACGACCAATTCGCCGCCGGCAAGCACTCCGAATACGCACCCCGGGAAGGCTCCCGCTGCGATTGCCTCTTCCAGCACGCGATAAGCAGCGCCGAAGCGGCCCTCCAACTGGTCGGATGCGTTGTCTCGCGGCCTGCTGGTATCCGGCAAGTTTGAATTGGGTTGCATTGGCATCGCCTCCTCGCATGGTAACGCGCACACAGCCCTCCAGAAGCGCCCTAGCCGCGTCCCAGTCGCGCCCATGTCACTTTTCACACACCGGCAGGGCGGAGTAGGGCTATCCTTGTCTGCGGGAGTTTCGTCTATTCATCAGGGCGAAGGAGGGCTGCATGGCCTCGGCGCGAAAGCTGTACTTGACGGCGATTCTGATTGGCCTGGCGGCCGCTGGCTTGCGCCTCTGCGCCGGTCAGACACCCGATCCAGCGCCCAATCCAGCGCCCGCACCGGTTGCGGCTCAGCCTGCGACCTCGCCCATCCCGGACGCCGCCGCACAGCCGCCAGCTCCGGCAGAGCCAGCTGCCGCCGCGCCGGCCGCTCCGACCGCTCCGGCTGACCCCGCCGGACTGGCCAACACCGCCCCCACGAAGAAGACTTATACCGTTCCCGCCGGAACCAAGGTTCTGCTCGAACTGCGCAGCGCCGTCAACACGAAGTCCGCCAAGCCGGGCGACGGGGTTTACCTGTCGTCGACCTTTCCTGTGGTGGTCGGCAACCGGGTCATGATTCCCACCGGCGTCTACGTTCAGGGAGTGGTCGACCGTGTTCAGCGCGGCGGCATTCGGGTCAAGGCGCAGCTAGACATGCACTTTACCTCGATCATTTTTCCCAACGGAACTGTGGCGGAGATTCCAGGCGTCGTAGACAGTGTTCCAGGTTCGAAAAACCAGCAGGTAATGAATGACGGCGAGGGAACCATCCAGCAGAACGGTGACAAAGGCCGCAATGCCGGACGGACGGCCGAAATCGCTCTTCCTTCCGGCGCGGGAGTCGGCACCATCGGAGGCGCCGAATCAGGCCACCCCATTGAGGGCGGTTTAGCCGGACTTGCAGCCGGGGCGGCCACAGTCGGCATCGTTTCGCTCTTCACGCGTAACGCCGATGTCGATATTCCCCGTGGCACTCAGGTCGAGATGGTCCTGCAGAGGCCTCTGGTGTTGGAAGAAGAGAATATGGCTGGAGCATCAGACCCGGGAGCCGCGCCCGCGCTCGTCCCAGCTCCTGACCAGCAGAGGCCAATTACCAGCCACCGTCCGCGCATCATGTGCCCGCCGGGAACACTGGGCTGCGAATAGACGAACGCGCGAAAGCGCGGCCACTGGCTCTGGCACAGAGCGCATTGCCAAGTCCGGCAAGCGCAGGTTTTCTAGATGAGTTTTGCGTTCGGCGCCAATGCGCCGGCCCGCATCAGCACACAGCTTCCGCTCTGGTCGCACCGGAAATGTACGCCGGAACGGTAGGCGACCCAGGGCGCTGCGTTGCTGGCGGCCACGGTAGTGCCGAGGACGAACGTCCTGCCATCGCTGACCTGTAGAGTCCCCGTTATTGCGTCGAAGTCGGCAACGGTCAGATCCCCTTCGGTGTAAAGGTTCGCTGACTTTGCTGAGTCGTTAAGGCTCGACAGCGCTGGACCCAGAGCGGTAGTTGGGGCTGCAGCGGTCGCGCTGGTCACTTTCGGCCGCGCCGGCTCGGCAACCGGAATTGAGACCATTTGGGCAACCAGAAATTCTTTACCGTTCAGTTGGAAAATCGCCGGCTTCACTGCGTCCGGTATTTCAGTTGATCGCGCTTGCGCGCTTAGGGCTATGCGGGAGCGTCTGAAAGCAGCGTGCGACCGGCCTGGATTCGCGGCGACCGGAGCAACGACGGCTGGATGCATGACCGGCGCGGAATTGGCGTTTGCAGTGAGGCTGATTCCGGCTGCGGGGCTGATAGCACTGGCCTGGACACGACCGCCCGAGCCATTTGCTGCGCCAATGGGCACGTTTATCCGCGCGAGCGTGATCCCCGTTGCGCTGACGGCGGCGACGCCGATTGCGACGTAGAAAGCAAACCGGGAAGCCGTGAAGCGCAGAGAACTCGGCAAGCTTGAGCCGGATGCGAATTCACCTTGACGAGAGTCTAAATAGGTAGCCATGGTCCTCCGCGGGATCGGATCCTAATGGAGTTTTGGGTGGAATTCCGGTACTAGAGTCATTGAACCGCGCCTACTGGTAATCAACAATCACCCTAAAGTGTCATTACTAAACTGTTATACGAATTCATCGATGCCGGCCACTACGACTCCGAAAGGTCCACCAAGCCCTCGACGGATCGTCCGCCGCCTTCGAGTTCCGCCTTCCAGTTCCGCTTTTGACGCGAATCGGCACGAGGAACCTTCTCTCTTAACATCGGCGGCGCAGGCCAAGCGCACGAGGCCAAAGTTCCGGGTAATCTAGGTGAAGATGGAAAGCATTCCGAACAACTCCTCAATTCCCGAATCCGGCTCAGGCCCCCGCGCAGATTCCGCTCAGCCGCCCGCCAGTCCGGCGCCAGCGCCACAACCCCGGGCCGCGGGCATCCTTCTCTGGTTTCGCGATCTGGCCGTTGCGGCAGTCGCTTCCGTCCTCATCATCATCTTTCTCTATCAGCCCGTGCGCGTGGAAGGCATCAGCATGTTGCCGCGCCTCGAGGATCGCGACCGGCTCTTCATCAATAAATTCGTCTACCGCTTCACGGCCATCGAGCGTGGCGATGTCGTGGTGTTTCGCTATCCTCTTGACCCAAGAACGAGCTATATCAAGCGCATCATCGCGCTGCCCGGCGACCACATCTTCATCGACCGCGGTCGCGTCTTCGTAAACGGGAAGTTTGTCCCTGAGCCCTATGTCCCTCCCGAGTATTGCGATGACCGCTCCATGCCTGAAATGCAAGTTCCCGCCGATTCCTATTTTGTCCTCGGCGATCACCGCAACGTCGCCTCTGACAGCCGCAGTTTCGGCCCTGTCGAACGCTCCCTCATCTACGGCAAGGCCGTCTTCATCTACTGGCCCACGCGCGATGCGGGCGTTGTGCACTGAGCTTAAATCGGCTCCGTGGAAAACCGGACCAAATCCGTCCGAATAAAGCTGCTAAAATCGATTGAATCCACTCCTCGGAGAGGCGATGCAGGCCATTCTCGCGCTCGAAGACGGGCGCATCTTTCGCGGCCACGGCCATGGACACCTGGGCGAATGCCAGGGCGAAGTCGTTTTTAATACCTCTCTCACCGGATATCAGGAAATCGCCACCGATCCCTCCTACGCCGGCCAGATTGTCGTCCTCACCAACCCACAAATTGGCAACTATGGCACCAATCGCGCCGACAATGAATCCGCGCGCCCATTTATTGAGGGACTGATCGTTCGCGAATTCTCCGCCATCAGCTCCAACTGGCGCTCCGAGCAGGTGACCGACGAATACATGGAGCGCTACTCGGTCCCGGTGCTCGCCGAAATAGACACGCGCGCGCTCGTGCGCCATCTACGCGATCGCGGCGTGATGCGCGGCGTGATTTCGACAAGCGTCGCCGACGCCAATGCTCTCGTCCATCGCGCCAGAAACATTCGCAAAATGGATGGAACCGACTTGGCAAAGGTCGTTTCAACCAAGGTCAGCTATGAGTTCGACGCCTCCGATCCGCGCAATCAGATGGGGGAGCCGTTGCTTCCCACGGCTCTTGTCCAAAACTCGAAAGAGCGTGAGCTCAATGTAGTTGCTTATGATTTTGGTATTAAGCAGAACATTCTGCGCATGTTAACGCGCGATGGATGCCGCGTGACCGTGGTTCCGGCCGAGACAAGCGCCGAAGACGTGCTCGCGCTCAAGCCCGACGGCGTTTTTCTTTCGAATGGCCCCGGCGACCCTGAGCCGGTTGATTATGCCGTCCGGGCTATCCGTAATATGTTGGGCCGCGTACCGGTCTTCGGCATCTGCCTGGGCCACCAGCTTTGCGGCTTAGCTCTCGGCGGACGCACCTACAAGCTCAAGTTCGGCCACCACGGCGGCAATCATCCGGTGCGCAACAACGCAACAGGAAAAATCGAGATAACGGCGCACAACCACAACTTCGCCGTCGATCCCGACTCCATCAACGCTAACGAGGTCGAGCTGACTCACGTTGACCTAAACGATCAGACGCTCGAAGGCCTGCGCCATAAAACACTGCCGCTCTTCAGCGTGCAATACCACCCTGAAGCCGCTCCCGGGCCGCACGATTCGCATTACCTGTTTCGCGATTTCCGGCAGATGATGGAGGAGTGGAAGGGATGAGCGAAGAGGGGATCTCTATGCCAATGATTAGCTATCGTTGGCTTTCGGTTGAACTGGAGAATGGAGCCCCATTTGAATTCTCAGAATCCAGCGTCAAGAGCGTTCGTCAGTTATCGCAAAAGCCATCTGTTTACCGGTGGGCTGTATACGAGCGGGATCTTCTGCGCAAGATCTACATCGGAGAAGCGGAAAACCTAATGGACAGGGTCGATCACTATTTCAAACCTGGTATGAAACCAGGGACCGATCTACAGCTGAATAAGATTTTCAGCAAAGATGTTGCAAAAGGGGCGACCGTCCGTCTCGAAGTGCTGCATATCGATCCTACGTACCTGAATAACGTGTATCTATGCGACGGGAGACTCGCAGATCAGTATATTCGCAAGATGATGGAGAGCTTCACACTTGCTGATTCCGATGTTACTCAATACCAGATACTAAATGCGACTTTAAACCCAATCGAGCGCCGAAAGCGAAAAGCAATGAAGGACAATCCATTGGAGGCATTTTTCCAAGAGCATGGCTTGACCGACTGATTCGAGCCTTGAAAGGGCACGACTTCACAGGTTGCGGAAAAACTGCTTC
>PLCO01000013.1 GCA_003134815.1 Acidobacteriaceae bacterium
TTATCTAGGACAGCCCCAAAAAAAATTACCTCAATTTTGGCAAAAAGTGACTCTAACCCTAAAAGAATCAACAAATCTTCCAAAAATCCGCTTCGATTTTTTGCGTTTTTTGTCGATTTTTATGCGCAAAACGGCCCCAAATCGACCCATTCGGGCCTTTTCTTGCGCAGCCAGTATGCAAGGTAGGCCGAGGTATGACCCTAGGTATGAATCATCCCGTAAGTCCTTTGTTACCAAATATGGAGGTATGGCATACCGGGGGGTGGGGGGATATATCGAAGTAGTAAACATCCGGGCGGATTCAACTAGCTCCGCCAACTCCGCTAGCTCCGCAGCTCGTCCGCCGCCTCAATCTCCAGCCTGTCTCCGCGTTCGGTCTGCGTCTCGCGGATCGTCCCCGCAGGCAGCTCAAGAATGCTGTGCGCTGAAAAGCACGCCGACAGCCGCCACGGTCCAACTGCGCTGCGCGCCTTCTTGATCCGGCGCTCGCGGTCAAGGTAAATCAGGTCGATGGGGAATCGCATGAAGAATGTGTGTACCGATTCGCAGGGAGCGATCCACAGTCCTTCGCCGCGCTCAAGGCCATCCCGGCCCAGCAATCCTTTTCTGCGTGTAGGTCCCGTGTGTGCGGCTTCAAGCCGCGTGGCCAGCACTGTTCCGCGCGTCACGTTCGTGACCTGAAGCGGTCCCTGCGGGCCTGCCTGGGCGGGCGGCGAAAGAAACTCCCTCACCGCCGTGGCAATCCTCTGCAGCGAATTCATCCGCTTGCCTCAGAGTCCTATTGCTGCGGAGGCGCAGCGCCACCTGTGTAGCCGCCCGTACCGCCCGAGTTGATCCCACTTCCACCAGCCGTGCCAAATCCACCTGTGCCGCTCTCGATGATCAGCGGCTTCTCCGGCTTCATGCTGTCCACCAGCGTCTCCACCGGTATCGATGCTGGAGCAGGCGGCAGCGTATTCTCTGGCGTCTTCGCGTCCGGCTGGTGCATCGCAATATTCGAATTCGGCGGTATGAACGTCTCCGGATAATTCAGCTCGGGCAGCTTTGCGCCCGCTGGGAATGGCGACACGATCTCCGGCGTCAAAATCACGATCAGCTCGGAATCGTTCTTGGTCCTCTGCTCCGATTGGAACAACTTGCCAATGATGGGGATGTCGCCAATGAAAGGAATCTTATTGAAAGTATCGGTAGTGCTCTTGTCCAGCAGGCCACCGATCATAAAGCTCTCACCGTCGGCCAGTTCCACTTCCGTATTCACCCTCCGGGACGTGATTCCCGGCACCACGAATCCTGAGATGGTTACTCCGTTGGTGAAATCCAGCGCGCTCACTTCCGGGGCCACCTGCAGATGGATCGTTCCCCGCGGCGTAATCGTCGGGATGAAATTGATCCGGATTCCATACTCCTTGAATTCGATGGTCACCGTGGCCGCGCCGCCCGATGTGCCCTGCACCACCGGATAGGGAAACTCTCCGCCCGCCAGGAAGCTGGCTTCCTTGCCGTTGGTCGCCATCACGTTCGGCTCCGCAAGCAACTGAACCACGCCCTTCGTCTCCAGCGCGTTGATGTCCGCACCCACGCCCAGGCCGGGGAAGAAGGCAAGCAGGTTGAGCTCGTTGGAAAACGTCGCTGTCGCGGCGACTCCTGACACTCCGCTTCCGCTGCCACCTGAGGTTGAGCCCGAGATCGCCGGCGGCGAAAACTGCCCGGTAGTGACTCCTCCCACCGCATTTCCTAGCCCGAGATCAAACAGGTTGATGCCAAGCTGCCGCGCCCGGTTCCGATCCACGCTGGCAAAACGCACCTTGATCAAAATCTGCGGATCGGCCTTCGGTACAGTCACGTCCAGCAGGTTCACAACCTTCCCCGCTGAAGACGCAATCTGCAACGCGCGCGACGAGCTCACCAGGTCGTTGACCGTTCCCCGCAGAAAAATGCTGTTGTTGTTGTAGCTCACCCGGATCGGCTGGCCCGGAAGCTCCGCTCTCAGTTCGCGCCGGATGGCGTCCAGGCTGTCGCCCGTGACCGTCGCCAATGCCCGTACCGTCACGTTGAAAAACTGCCGCCCGCCGTGAATGTCCCAAATAATCAGGCTCGTTTCGCCGGCGGCCTTGCCGTCTACCATGATCTCCGTGGGGCTGATCGCTGTCGCCTCGGCAATGTCGCCAAGTCCGATCGCGACACGCTGGATCGGTTGCGCGCAGTCCACGAGCACCGATTTTCCCACCGTCACCGACAGCTCGTTTGTGGAATCCTCATAAGTGGTTTCTGCGGCGGGCGGCTGCGCTGCCGGCGCGGCCGGCGCTGGCGCGCTCTGCGCCTGCGCGCCCTGCCAGGCAATCAATGCCAAGGCCAGCGCGCTGCAAGATACGATGGTGACCCCTGCCTTCGCTCTCAATGCTGTCCCTCAGGTGAAGCGAACTTTTGGTTCTCGGTTTTGTTGCCGTTCATGATAACGATCTGATAGGGCTTCGCAGCAGGCTTGGCAGGTCCTCTCGCGGCGTGCTCTTTCGGCGCCGGAGTCGGGGTCCCAAACAGGTTGCCCATGCCCGCCGCCGGAACCTTGGTCATCTGCGTATCCAGCGGATTGCGCAGCACAAGCTGAATCTTCAGCGAATTGCTCGCCAGGCTCAGCAGCTCGGCCTGCTCTGGCGTCACCAGCAGGTTCACTACCTGCACCTGTAGCGGCTTGCCTGTAGCGTCCCTCTGAATGTCGGTGCCTGCCGAGAGAACTTGAATATTCTGCAGAATTGTCTCTGTCACCACTCCCTCGTTGGCGCTCCCTGGAGGGTTGCCGGAAACCAGAACGTCCACGCGCATACCGGGAATCACAAATCCCGCTACGCCCACAACCTCATCCACTCGCACCGCGCACGCGCGCATGCCCTGCGGAATTGTCGGCGCCAATCCGCCGCCCGATCCAAGGCCTGCCAGTTGGTTGTCAAGAATCGGCTCGCCTTGCGAAATCTGCGTAATCGCGCCTCGCCCAATCGCGTCTTCCTGCTTGAAAAGCGCGCCCTTCGGCGGCGTGCCGGTCAGCGTCATCGTCGTCAGGTCATCGGTTGTCAGCACCGCGCCCAGTGGTATGTCCTTGGCTGCCGAAACCACCCGCGTCGTCGACTCGGGCTTCGACGCGCCCATCCCTTTGCTCACGAGCTTATACACCACCCACGCGCACCCGCCGGCGATCACCATTGCCACCAGCATGATCGTCATCAGTCTTCGATTCATCCCTGCACCGATGGAGATGGCTTTCGCCAACTCCGCCCTTCTTTGCTTACCTCAACCGCCGCGACTGCCTTGCGTGACTTTCGTACCGCCTTCGGATCGGAAGGGATTCTGAAATCGATCCCCACCCCCGAAAATATCCCGCACGATCTGCCCACTCTATTCATACGGATCGAGTTCGGCTCGGAGTGCGGTTTCAGTGTATTCCCTGAAAGCCTTCCGAATTGCATTAGAATCGCCGCGATCTATCGATGAGGTATCAAAAGTGCTATGGGGGAAAGCCTCTCGATGAGCGATCCTGAAATGGTCAACAATGAACTCCTGAAACGGAACTTCCCGACTGTTCGATACGCTTCCGATCAGCGGGACATTCTGCAAAAGGTTACTGTGAGTTTACTCGGCATTCGGAGGTCCCGGCTTGCATCTTCCGTGTTATAGCCGCGCAGTAAATCATGTGCCGAAGCGGGGATATATTCGGACTATCTGCCCCCTTGTGCGCACATTGAAGCGCACATTCCGAAAGTCACTAATGCTTCCGAAAATCTGCACGGGAGGATCCAACTGCGGATGAGTTCTCCCTACACCCAGAGCCTCTTCAGCGAACGGTCTGACTTCGGTCACCGCAGCACCACTCCTGTTGCGGCTTCCGCCGTCCTTCACGTCCTGCTGATCGCCGCCGTGTGGTTCACCGTAACCTATCGGCCGCCCTTTGTCCGGATCACTGCGGAGCACTACAAAGTCCGCGAGCTTGATCTCAGCATTCCTGACGATGCGCGTCTCCCGCCCAAAATTCGCTATCCTGCTTCCACTCCCGGCGCTCACGCCCCCGCTTCTGCCGGCAAGCCTTCGCAGACCCCGCCCGCTCTGCAGGAAGTCGCGCAGGCCAAGCCGGGCCCACAGACGCTCATCCAGCCCGACGTCGAAAACCCGGTTACGCTTGCTCAGCAGATTCCCGTGCCTCAGGTGGTCATCTGGAAGCCGAGCAGCGTCCCGGTCAAGAAAATCACTCCGCCTCCGCCGCAGCCGCCTGCATCCGCTGAAGCCAAGCCTTCTGTCGAGCGTCCCAATGATGAGCTCACGCTGGCCGACGTCAATCTCGCTTCCAGTTTTCATCTCACGCCGAAACCTCTCCTGACCGCAAGCACCACTTCTCCCGTCACAGTGCACGCTCCGCAGCAGCCGCAGAGGCCGCCCATGACCTCATCGCAATCCGCGGCCCAGCCCACTCCGGCTGCAATTCTCTCTCTATCCAACCTGCGCATGAAGGAAGGCATTGCCACCCTCCCGCCGGTGAATGAGAGTGTCGTTGTTAAAGCGCCGGGAACACTAGCACGTCAGGGCAACGCCGCTGCGGCGCCCGGCAAGGACAACTCGTCTCCCAATCCAGGCCAGGGCGGATCGACCTCAGGTCCGGGGGGCAACCCAAAAAATCCTGCATCCGTCTCCGGCGCAGGGAATGCCCCGGCATTCAAGGTGTCCGGACCAGGCTTGGCGTCCGCCGGCAACAAACCCCCGGGGCCCGAACCTGGAACAGGAACCAACCCCGACAGCCTTGACAGCAACCGGCTTTCTACAACGGCCGTCTCCGAGCCTAAGGATGGCCATTTCGGCTCCACCGTGGTCGGAAACCAGATCGAAAATCAGTTCCCCGAAATAGCCGACGTTTGGAATGGAAGAGTCAACTACACCGTCTACCTGCATGTCGGCTTGTCGCATAGCTGGGTGATGCAATATTCGGTTCCCCGCACGGCCGGCAATTCTGCGGGAAGCCCGATTACTCATCTTGAAGCGCCCTGGCCCTATGACATCGTGCGTCCCAATCTCAGTCCCGGCGCCATCGACGCTGACGCGCTCATGATTCACGGCTTCGTGAATCAATCCGGCCACTTCGAAACGCTCAGCGTCGTATTCCCGCAGTCCTTCCCCCAGGCGCAATTCGTTCTCGCTGCGCTTGAGAAATGGCAGTTCCGCCCCGCCACGCAGGACGGCCAATCCGCCAAAGTTGAAGTGTTGTTGATTATCCCCGAGCAGTTTGAGTAGTCCTGCCCGGGACGCTCCAGTGCTTCCCTGTCGCTCCAGCGCTTTAGGAAACTCTGACCCTCGCTTACGGCCGCGTCCCCAGCTCCTTGTAGGTCTCGCCCGCTGACAGCGGCGTCACCACCGGTACCGCCGCGCCCACAAACTCTACCAAGGGGCCGGTGCCGTTGATGCTCGACGCCACCCACACGTTACCCGAGCCGTCGATGGCGATGCTGTACGGTGAGAACATTCCAAGGTTCACGTATCCGTTGGCTCCGGAGATCGCGATTCCGCCTGAACTGAATTCACTTACGCTGTCGCTGTTCCCCCCGTTATTCGCGGCCCACACATTCCCTGCGCCGTCAATGGCTATCCCATAAGGATTGTCCAGCCCTCCGCCGGTGTATCCGCTCGTGCCGGATACGGCAGACCCATTCGAGCTGAGCTCGCTCAGGCTGCTGCTGCCGCGGTTTGTCGCCCACACGTTGCCCGATGCGTCAATCGCCACGTCGTAAGGTAAGTTCAGTCCCGCGCCTGTGAAAAGAGTTACCGTAGGCGGCTGGCCCGGAAGGCTGCTGGGCACTGCTTCGGCAAGGCTGGGAATGGCGCCAAGATAGTTCGCCGTCCACACGTCGCCGGCTGTGTCGGCGGCAATGCCTGCCGGGCCGGCCAGTACGTCGCCGCCGTAGCCGCTGCTGCCTGAGAGCGCCAATCCGCCCGATGCGTTGGATTCGAATTCGCTCAGGCTGTTGCCGCCATTATTCGCCGCCCATGCATTTCCCACGCTGTCGATGGCGATGCCGTATGGATTGTTCAGCCCGCCGCCCACGAATCCGGGAGGACCTGAGATCTTTTGCCCCTGATAATTGAATTCGCTGAGGTCGTCTCCGTTATAGTTTGCCACCCACGCGCTCCCAAAGGTGTCAATCGCCACGCCCGTCGGGTTGTCCAACCCGGCCGCACTGTAGGGCGAACCCGTTTTCGGCACACCGTTGGAATTGAGTTCATTGAGAGTGCTGGTGCTGTAGTTTGGCGCCCACACGTTGCCCGCGGCGTCGATGGCAACTGCCCCTGGGGCAATTCCTGTGCCGGACAACCCGTCTCCCGTGTAAACGATCGAGATCGTGAAGTCGTTCGGTGCGTTCAGCAGCGTCGGCTGGAACGCTAGGTTCGACGGCACCAGCCCGAGCAACGTTGCCACGTTCGCACCGGGGTTGTGAGCAATGTTGATCGCCGCCGTCGCCGTCTCCACTGGTTGCGTATTCCCGTTTTTCGCGTTGCCGAATAGCGTGGTGCACGGTGTCGACGACGGCCCCGCCGAATTCACGCATGCCGCTAGAATGTCTGCCAGTGAATCGATCTCGGCTTGGGGTACCGTTCCATTGCCGTTGGGCGTCGTGGTCAGCGCCAAGCCCCGGCCCAGCGACTCAAGGTTGGTCACCGTTGCAAATGCGTTCGGAACATCGGTCGCCGTCGCCAGCGTGCTGCTCGAGCTCGACACATGCGTCGCGTCCGTCGCAAAGCCGGAGATTGCATTCGCCGTCGCGATCGTCGAAATCTCGTTGATCACCACATAAGGCGCGGACGAGAGCGAGCCGCACGTCCCCAGAGCTGCCATCAGGCCAATGGCGGCATTCGTGCCCTGTCCCAGTCCCGGATCGCCCCCAACCGCGTATAGGTACACCTGCGATCCCGCGCTCGGGCAGGTGAAATCGCCTGTGATGTTGAATGCACCCTGCGATTGCGTCGGGTAATAGTAGTTGCCGTTGCCGTCTGCGACGGTGCCGCCGCCGCTTTCGAGCAGTGAAACTGCCGCATTGCCGTAGCCCGTCGTGTTGGCCGCGTAGAGGTAGACTTTCGCCCCTACAATCGGCTGCTGTCCGCCGTGCACCATGCCTTTCAGTGGAGCTCCCGAAATGGAGCCCGCCGCTGTCTGTGTCGGCGTGGTTCCCGGCATTCCTGAGCAGCCGGATAGAGCTAGAACACACAATGCCAGTACAATCGTCCAGGAAATACGCACGGGGGAACTCCTTCGGGCCATCGAGTCGCGTCGTTACCCGGTTTTCTTTGACGTTGTTACCGGATTCCAAGGGTAAAGTCAAGCCCACATTCTATGTAGTCCCGCTGGGAATCAGCCGCGGCGTGCTCAGATTCGAGGTAATCGCGCGGAAAATCGCAGTCAACTTGGTAATGTTTTGGTTGCTGGGCGCGGACGCCTCGCAACCCGACCCGTCATCGGAGTAGAAATTCACCGCTGCCGAGGCCATTGCCGCCAGCGCATCGCACCCTTGCTTGCCCGGACCCCAGGTTCCTCCGGTTGCCGTCATCGAGGCGCTGTAGGTTTTGTCCGTTACGCAGCTGCCCGTCGTCGGCGAACCGTAACCGATCGTGTACACCTTCGTCCCCGCCGCCGTCGCGGCCTGTGCCTCCAGCACCGCCTGGCCGCACTCCCCTAGCGCCGAAGGGTAGGCATACGATTCATAGCCCGATGGGTTGCTGGCTATTGTCCCAGTTCCATTCAGCGTGCCCTCGCTGGCAATCAGGCTTATCGGAGTCGTGTTGCACGCGCCGGCCGTGGTGTTGGCGTTCGATGCGCACGCATTCAGGTCGCCGTCTCCGAGAATGATCATCGCGTTCTGCGATCCCGGATTGGCCGCCTGTTGAACCAGCAGCGCCGCCTGCGCCGCATCGATCGCCTGTGGATAGTAGGTCCACTCAAAGCGCGTCGAAACGCCGCTGCAGCCGCCGCCGCCTGCCGCGATGACCATATGCGAGCTCGTATTCAGGGCTGTTGATGAGTCCGTAGTCTTGTAATCGTTCGACCACGTCACCACCAGGTAGGTATCCGATGAAGGCAGCGTCGTATTCGATGGCGGGTCGGGAAACGTGTAGGCCACGGCCGTCGGGCTACCGACTCCGCAAGTGGAGTCTTTGTAAACTGTCCCGCTCGTCACCGCGGGAAACACGAACAGGCTCACGCTATCCACATACGTCGTGCTGGAGGCGCACGTTTGGCCCAGCCCGCAGGGATACAAATCGTTCAGCAGCGCCTGAATGCCCCCTTTTGCGCAAGTAAGTTGCGTCCCATTGCATTGCATGCCATTGTCGTAGTAGGCCATCGATGGCGTCGCGTCCAGGACAATGGCAATGTTCCACGGGGTATTCTGCCCGCCCGCCATGGCTGCTTTCGCCGTGTACGACACGTTCATCTGATGCATCCCGATCAATCCGCCAAACCACATTGGGATCGTCGCGGTCTGTGTCACCGAGAGTGCGTTGTAGCCCCCTGCGGCACCGGTAGAGGTCTCGCACGCCACGTTCAGGGTGTTCGACACCGCGTTCAGGCACTGGTAGGTCGGAGTTGCCGTCACGTTCAGCAGCATCGACGTCGCGTTCAAATCGCCCGATTGCGAACTGTATTGCGCCACGTTCAGCGACGCCTGGGTTGTGTTTGGCATAGCTGCCGCGCCGGCCAGCGCCGCCGAATTCGTCGATGCCACAAGCCGCTGGTACGCGTAATACACATGGCCGGTCTCAACTGACGCCGCGGCAAGAGCCATCATCGAGGTTGCCGTGATCATCACCAGAACTGCCGCCTGACCCTTTTCGCTCCTCAGGAGCCTGCGCATCGTCGAATTTCCGAGCCGTTTTCCAGGCAATTTGCCAAGCTGATTACCGAGCTGTTTCATGAACAGAGCCCACCTTTCGTGCAGCTCCGGCGCCAGGTCCCCTGGGCGCTCGGTTCTTCGATGAGCTGAACTTGAAAATCCCGTACCCGCGACCGGTCCCGCAATTGGTCCGATATTGATCCGCGACTCGCAAGGCTCACTCACAGCAAAATCGGCAACGCGAATCCAAACTTGAGCGTTGTCTAATCTTGCCTTCTATCGACACACAAAGTGAGCCTCCGCACGCAGCGGCCGCAAATATCCGGCGACGCGGACAGTCACGCCTTCTTCCGCTCTTTTCCTCTCGATGTGCTTGGGGGCTACAGCCTTATTACGTTGGTTACGAATTCCGTCCTCTCAACGCAGCAAAAAGGGTACGAGCGATGCCCGTACCCCTTCAGGTCTAGAGTAACTTTGACGTTCTAAGTAGCTTGTCTTTGTCTCGGCTCGCCTTACGTCGTCCCGCTGGGAATCAGCCGCGGCGTGCTCAGATTCGAGGTAATCGCGCGGAAGATCGCCGTCAACTTGGTAATGTTTTGGTTGTCTGGCTCCGTCGCTTCGCAACCCGAGCCGTCATCCGAGTAAAAGTTCGCCGCCGACGAGGCCATTGCCGCCAGCGCATCGCACCCTTGCTTGCCCGGACCCCAGGTTCCCCCGTTTGTCGTCACTGAAGCGCTGTAAGTGTGGTCCGTGTTGCAGCTCCCCGTTACTGGCGCACCGTACCCGATCGTGTAAATCGTCGTCCCCGCCTTCGCCGCGGCCTGTGCCTCCAGCACCCCCTGGCCGCACTCGCCTAGCGCCGAAGGGTAGGCAAACGATCTATAGCCGTTGGGATTGCTGGTCGCTGTTCCCGTTCCATTCAGCGTGCCCTCGCTGGCAATCAGGCTTATCGGAGTCGTGTTGCACGCGCCGGCCGTGGTATTGGCGTTCGATGCGCACGCATTCAGGTCGCCGTCTCCGAGAATGATCATCGCGTTCTGCGATCCCGGATTGGCCGCCTGTTGAACCAGCAGCGCCGCCTGCGCCGCATCGATCGCCTGGGGATAGTAGGTCCACTCAAAGCGCGTCGTAAGACCGCTGCAGCCGCCGCCGCCTGCCGCGATGACGATATGCGAGCTCGTATTCAGGGTTGTTGATGAGTCCGTAGTCTTGTAGTTGTTCGACCACGTCACCACCTGGAAGGTATCGGATGAAGGCAGCGTCGTATTCGATGGCGGGTCGGGAAACGTGTAGGCCACGGCCGTAGGTGTGCCCGCATTGCAGGTGTAGTCTTTGTAAACTGTCCCGCTCGTCACCGCGGGAAACACGAACAGGCTCACGCTATCCACATACGTCGTGCTGGAGGCGCACGTTTGGCCCAGCCCGCAGGGATACAAATCGTCCAGCAGCGCCTGAACGCCCCCTTTCGCGCAAGTAAGCTGCGTCCCATTGCATTGCATGCCGTTGTCGTAGTAGGCCATCGATGGCGTCGCGTCCAGGACAATGGCAATGTTCCACGGGCTGTTCTGCCCGCCTGCCATGGCTGCTTCCGCCGTGTACGACACGTTCATCTGATGCATCCCGATCAATCCGCCAAACCACATTGGGATCGTCGCGGTCTGTGTCACCGAAAGTGCGTTATAACCCCCTGCACCGCCCGTCGATGTCTGGCACGCCACGTTCAGCGAGTTTGAAACGGTATTCAGGCAAAGGAATGCCGGCGTCGCCACGGCATTCGTCAACATCGGGGTCGCGTTATAGTCACCCGATCCCGCGCTGTACTTGGTCACGTAGATTGACGCTTGCGTCGTATTGGGCATCATGGCCGCGCCGGCTAGCGCCGCCGCGTTCGTCGACGCAACAAGCCGCTGGTACGCGTAATACACATGGCCGGTCTCAACTGACGCCGCGGCAAGAGCCATCATCGATGAAGCGGCGATCATTACGACAACAGCCGCCTGGCCCCGCTCGCCCTTTACGAACCTGTGCATCAACGATCTTCCAAACCGTCTAATTTTCATAAGTCGAATCCCTCCTCTAACGCAATGACCGCCGCTATCCACCCCGTCAACCGTTCCCAAAAGCCTTTGTGCGGCACTGGAAGCGATTGCTTTGTTACCGGGCCCCATCGGACTCCTCGGCGGCCTCCCAGGCACTGGAGATCACATTTCATGATCGTAGACAGACGGTAATCGGAATATTGCACTTTCGTGCTATGAGGAGGTTACTAGGGTACTTTGTGGCTTCTTTAAGCGTCCCGCAGGCGAAGAGGCCGGGGAAATCTGCGGTCGCCCAGCAAAAAAGGGCACAGGCTTCGCGCCCATACCCTTCAAAAAGCACTGTCTTTTCTTTTAGTTGCGGGATTCGCCCTAGGTCGTCCCGTTGGGGATCAGTCGAGGATGCTGGAGACCAGCCAAAATCGCATGGAAAATCTGTGCCAGGCTCGTAAAGTTCGCGTTTGCAGGGGTCAATGTCGGGCAACCGCCCGAATTGTCGGAAAAGAAAGTGTTTACGCTGGAAGCCATTGCCGCAATTGCGTTGCAGGGCGTCTTGGGATACGGGCCGCTCGGCCACGCCTCAGCTCCATCTGTGGAACCGGCGGTTATCGTATAAGTTTTGTCCGATGTACACCCCGTAGTCTCAGACCCGAAACCAATCGTGTAGACAACCGTTCCCGCCGCCGTTGCCAACTGCGCGGCCTGCACCGCCTGTCCGCACTCGCCAAGCGCCGATGGGTAGTCGGGTGATTCGTAGCCCGAGGGGTTGCTGGTCTTCGTTCCGGTTCCATGCAGGCAGCTGTTGCCCTGTTTGATACAACTCGGATTATTCTCCGCAACAATGTTGTTCGCTGAGTTGCAACCCCCAGCTGCGGTGTTCGCATTCAACGCGCATGCGGTTGCATCACCGTCACTCAGGATGATCATAATGTTTTTTGAGTTGGGATTCGCAGTCTGTTGCTGCTCAAGCGCCGCCTGCGCGGTGTAAATCACCTGCGCATAGTAGGTATTTTGCCCGCCGGGCGCCGAGAGGCCGTTACAGCCGGAACCGCTGTAGCCGACCGCCTCCGCCAGAGCCGCTGTAGCTGCGAGGCTTTGTGTGGCATCGCTCGTTTTATAAGTGTCGTTGAAGGGAATGATCTCGTACGCGCCCGCATCCGTGCCGGTCGACTCCATGTCGAGATTCTGAGATGACCCGTTTTTCACATCGACAAAGTTGTACGGCACGCTTCTTGAGCCAGAACCGCAGTAATCCGACTTATAGTCATTTGCGCTATAGTTCGTGCTGAGCGCCGGGAACACGAATAAGGCCACGTCGTCCACGTAGGGCGAGCCTGCAGTGCAGGCCGTGTTCAGCTGGCAGGGATCCATATTCTCGAGCATCACCTCCAGACCCTGAACCGCGCAGGAAATTTGCGACGTGGTGCAATCTTTATCGTTCCGTATGGTGCTTTGCATTGAACCAGTTGTGTCCATGATGATGGCCAGATTGTACGGAATGTCCGTTCCGCCCTTCATCGCGGCGGTCGCCGTGTACGCCAGGTTCATCTGCTTCATGCCGATCAGCCCGCCAAACCACAATGGAACCTTTGCCGCCTGCGTAACCTTGATCGCGTTGTAACCTGTGGTGCCGCCGCCTGGAGGGACTTGGCACTCCACGTAGTTTGGCGCTCCCTCCATTGTCGTTGCGCAATAAAGAGTCTGCGTTGCAATCGCGTCGTTCTGCAGGTAGCTGGTGGCGTTTAACTCTCCGGACACGGAGCTGTATTGCTTCACTGCCGCCGTCACTTCCGCTGTGTAAGCCCCGCTCGAAGCGGTATCAAGGATCGCGGTGCCCATGGTCTGCGCTCCCGCAAGCGTAGCCTGGTTCGTCGAAGCAACCAACTCCTGGTAGGCGTAGTAGACGTGTGCCACCTCCACCGAGGTCGCCGCAAGCGCGGTAATTGCCGTGATGGCTATTGCCACCACTACCGCGGACTGGCCTCTCTGATCTTTTAGAAACTTACGCAGCATCGGGAATCCAAGTCGATTCATGAATCTCATTTTCTTGCTCACTCGGCCAGCGCGGTTTCCGACGAGGTCAACCCGCTGGATGGGCTGAAGTTCATCACCGGGAGCCATGAGTACGCATAACTCACCTTCACCGTAACCGGTTCGTTCGGCGCCATGTACGATGCGTACGATGTGCAGCTGAAACTGCTGCCTGCCGTCGCCGGCGTCGTGTGCACAGTGCCTGAGGAGTCTGTGATCGAAACCGTATAGGTGAGCTTCGACGCCGTAAAGCTGGGCAGCGAAGCCGTCACCGATTTAACCACCGTGTTGCACGGGTCGGTAATCAAGCCTTGCTCGGCGCCAAGCAGTTGAGCCGCGGTCGAGGTCGCATTCCCTATCTGTTGCAGAAAATACAAGGCCAACGAGAACGATGCCGTGCCCGTCAGCACCGTCATAAGCAACGGCAGTGTAATGGCAAACTCGAGCAGTGCCGCGCCTTCTTCGCCGCGCCGGCCAAAACCGCGCCGCGCGCGCCGCGCAACCAGATTGCACATCTTTCTAACGCCATTTCCAATATTCATTGTTTCACCTTCCGGCTCGGCCGGCTTTGCGATCGTGCCTCGGCCGCGCCTGTCCAGGGATTTCCCCGGCGCTTTAAGGCGCCGGTCATTATTCCAGATTTAGCTGCTCCAGGAAGAGTTGAAACTCCTCCCGGCTCGCTGCGTCCAGCATCGGTGTCTTCCCGTTGCGCAGGTCCTTGTCGTCGGATAGAACGAACTGCAGCCCGACGCCGTCCGGACCCCAGCGCACGGCCCGCGATTGCACCGCGATCGAGCGCTCTTTGAATTCTTCTCCGTCGTCGCCCCGCTGCAGCGTCATCAGCACCAGCGTCCCCGGATACCACCGTTCCTCGGTCACCACATACAGTCCCGACGAACTGATATCGCGAACCCCGTGCGCCTCCGGTGCCGCGCCATTCCAATAATATGCAGCCAGACCAGGCTCCTTGACCCGCGGGGCCTTGCGCGGATCCGGCGACCACCAGCGCTCGATCCAGGTTCTCAGTTGGCTCTTCGACTTCCCACCCGGCGGTGTCAAATCCATCTTATGCATCTGTAAAGTCTCCGGCTTATCGTGCCCGTTGCGCTCTTCCAGCTCCAGCAACCCCGGACCGCCGCTCCAAAGCGGCTTCTCGCGAAGCAGCACCGCGCCTGCAATCGCCGCCACTTGTGCCGGTTCCTGGCACGTATTGGTCAACCTTTCTAACTGTCTCTCCATCTCCTCGGCAATGCACAGCACCAGTTGGTCGCCAGATTGCGTTTGCGACGAATAAATCGAGTGCGCCGGCAGCGCCAGCACGCTCTCCGGCCGTGGGCTCGAGGAGCTTACCTGAAAGGTCGGAAACGACTCCGCCATATCGATCACCCGGCACTCCTCGTCCAGATAGATCAGATCCAGAGGCGCCGGCATCGCCGTTGCCGCAATTCCCCTGAAAGGCTTCATCCACAGCCCTTCACCCGACTTCATCGGTTTCTCCAGCATGATCTCCGCGACGTGCGTCGAAGGAAGGTCGCCGGCTCGGACCTTCAAGCCCAGGAAACACTCCCGCGTCTGGTTATAGGCGCAAAACGTTTGCGATTCCATCGTCACCTTGGTCCCCGGAAGCCGTGCCGCTCCCTCTTTCCCTGGTGTTGCATTTCCCTGTTCGGCTCGTTCCATCAATTTCATGTGCGGCTCCGACCTTTCACTTCGCTTGCAGTCAAGCCTGCGAAGGGAACACTTCACCCGTCCCTCCGCCAAAGCTGCCCGCTAGGGCATCTGCCGTCTTCTCGGCACGCCGCCTTGGCAGCGGGATCTTCATTTCCAGCCGCGGCTTGATCCGGTTTCCGGTCGCGCCACGGTGCTTGAGCACCGCTCTTACTTCACTCGTGTGCGGCGGCGCTGAATCAAAATCACCAAAATGACAAGTGCCAAAACTGCAGAAACAACTCTGATAATCGTGTCGTTGCTCATCAATCTTCCCCTTCCTGCCTCAATTACTTGCTCAGCGAACTAAAAGACTCAGCCATCACGATCGCGGCTGGTCCCAGTGTAACCAGAAACAGCGCGGGGAAAATAAACAGCACCAGCGGAAACACTAGCTTCACTGAGGTTTTCCCTGCCAGCTCCTCGATCATTTGCACGCGCTGCACGCGCAGCGTGTCTGAATGAACGCGGAGCATTTTGGCAATACTCGTTCCAAATTGTTCTGTCTGCACCAGCATCGAAACCAGGTTGCGCAGGCTTTCAACGCCGGTGCGATCCGACATGTTTTTCCAGGACTCGGAACGCGCCCGTCCCGCGCGCTGCTCCAGCACCACCACGTTCAGCTCGTCGCAAATCTCCGGCTGCGAGTCGCGCAACTCTTCCGCGGTGCGCGATGTCGCCTGGTCCAGGCTCAGGCCCGCCTCCATGCAAATCACCAGCAGGTCCAGAACGTCAGGCAAGCCGCGCGTCAGCTTTTTCTGCCGGGCCGTGATCTTCTTGCCCAGCCAGAAGTCCGGAGCCAGGAATCCTCCGCCCAGCGCAATCACGTACACGAAGAACGGGGCCAGGCTCGCCAATCCGGTCACCGCTACAATGATCGCCAGCGTGACCGGCACCAGCACTTTGCACCCATAGAAGATCTTGATCGCATTCTCGTTGCGATAGCCCGCCCGGGTCATACGCTGCTTGATCACCGAAACTTCCTGGTCGCTCTTCGGCATCAGGTTTTCGAACTTCTTGACCACGTTGCCGATTGAAGATCCGGTGTTCTGGAAGGTCTCGGCCAGCGTCTTCTGCTTCTGCCGCGGGTTGATCACTTGGCTGATGCGACCCAGCGCGGCTTCGCGATAGAACATCAGCACGCCGACGCTCCCGATCAGCACGAAGACAGCTATGAATGCCAGAACTGCGAAAGTCATGGTTCTTCCTCACACATCGATGTCGACGATCTTGTAAATCACGAATCCGCCAATTGCTATCAGCCCGGCGGCAGCCCACATCAGCTTGATGCCGATTTCGCGATGCCACAGGATGCTGATCATTCCAGGGTCGACAAAATAAATTCCCACGCCCAGCACCACCGGCAACAGCGTCAGAATCAAGCCCGTAAGGCGTCCCGACGCGGTGTGCACCATAATCTGGCGCTTCAACCGGAAGCGCTCCCTGATTACATAACCGGTTTTGTCCAGCACCTCGGCCAGGTTGCCCCCGCTCTCCTTCTGAATCAGGATCGCGGTTGTCACGATTTTCAAATCCTGTAGCGGTACCCGCTTGATCAGGTTTTCCAGTGCCGCCTTCATCTCCAGCCCGTAGTTCTGTTCCTCAAAAGCGATCTTGAACTCGCCGCAGATTGGCGCCGGGCACTCTCGCGCCACCAATGCCATTGCCGCCAGCAAACTATGCCCCGCGCGCAGTCCGCTGACCATCAGGTCCAGCGCCTCTGGCAGGTTTTTTTCAAATGCGCTGAAGCGCCTGTGGCGCTTGAAGAGCACCCATGCGAATGGCAGCGTCCCCAGCACGACGCCGGCCCCGAATGCCAATAAGGGATTGTTCGTCGTCTCCAGAAGCGCGTAGGTCGGGATTACGAAACCGGCCGCGCACACCAGCAGCAGCCTTCCCGCGCTCCAACTCAGATCGGCCTGGCTCAGCATTCTGCGCAGATAGGGCGTCAACTCGAACTGCAGCAGTTTCTGGTTCAGCCAGGGAATGCTGCTCAACATTTCGTTTTTGCGCACGTTCAGCTTCTGCGGCAGCAAATCCCGCCGGTCGACTTTGATCGCCGAGTCCAGCGTAGCCAGAGCCTGCTTGGCGTTGCTTGAGGGTCCCATCGCGGACAGCGGAAGGGCGATCAGCGTGAACACGCCCACAAAAACCAATGCGATGATCAAAAGCATCTCTGTTCCCTCCTTTCCTTTTAACCACTACCTCTTAGTTAACCTGCGTTTCCCGCTCGAACAGGCTCGGCGGCAGGATGACGCCCGACACGCGCAGCCTCTCCAGGAACCGGGGACGAATGCGCGTGGGCTTGAATACACCGATCACGCGGCCGTCCTGCCCGATGCCCTTCTTCTCAAAGGTGAAGATCTCCTGCATGCTGATCACGTTCTCTTCCATGCCCGTGATCTCGGAGATGTTGGTGATCTTGCGCGTGCCGTCGCTCATGCGCGTGGCCTGCACAATGATCGTCAGCGCCGAAGCCATCTGCTGCCGCACCGATTTCTCCGGCAGGTTCATGTTGGTCATGGCCACCATCGACTCCAGCCTCGACAGCGCGTCGCGCGGCGTGTTCGCGTGGATCGTGGTCATTGACCCTTCGTGGCCCGTGTTCATCGCCTGCAGCATGTCGAACGCTTCCTCGCCGCGCACCTCGCCGATGATGATCCGGTCCGGCCGCATACGCAGGGCGTTGATCAGCAATTGCCTCTGCCGGATGGCGCCTTGGCCTTCGATGTTCGGCGGCCGCGTCTCCAGGCGCACGATGTTCTCCTGCGCCAATCGCAATTCGGCCGCGTCTTCAATCGTCACCATCCGCTCGTTGTTGGGAATGTATTGCGACAGAATGTTCATGAACGTCGTCTTGCCGGCGCCCGTGCCGCCTGAAACCAGCAGGCTGATGCGCGCCCGCACCGCCGACGAAAGCACTTCCATCATCTCCGCCGAAATACTCTTCAACTGCACCAGTTGATTCGCGGCCAGCGGGCCGGTTCCGAATCGCCGGATCGACATCGATGGTCCGTCCAGCGCCAGCGGCGGAATGATCGCGTTCACGCGCGACCCGTCGGGCAGGCGAGCGTCCACCATCGGCGACGACTCATCCACTCTGCGGCCTACGCGCGAAACAATCCGGTCGATAATCTGCATCAGATGCCGGTCGTCGCGAAACGACGTATCCACCCGCTGCAGAAGGCCGCCTTTTTCCACGAATACATGGTCCTTGTCGTTCACCAGGATGTCGGAGATCTTCGGGTCCCTCAAGAGCGGTTCGAGCGGTCCCAGGCCAAACACCTCATCCAGAAGGTCGGCGTGGATCTTCTCCTGCTCGTCGAAGTTCAGCGGCACGCGCTGGTCCGACATAATCTCTTTCACCAGGCCGGAAACCGCCTGTCGCGCCTGGCTCGAGTTCACGCGCGACAGCTTCTCCAGATCCAGCTTCGAGATCAGCGTCCGGTGAATCTCCGCTTTGTACGATTCCAAATTAAGTATTTCCACGATTTACCTTCGCTCCAGTTAGGAAATTTCGCACCTTAAACACTGGCCCCGTTAAGCACTGACCCTTTGAACCCTCATCCGAATAAACTGAACGCCTTCTTCTTTTTGGCCGGAGCTTCGCTCTTCCCCGTCACCGAGCTCACCATCAGCCGCACTTGCCGCGAGATGGCGGAGTCCGTCAGCACCAGTGGCTTGGCGCTGATCTGCATGTTCTTTACCGCCGCATAATCGTTGGGAATCTTCCACTGCGCCGGCCGGGTGAGGGCCTTGGTGATGTGTTCCTCTGACACTCCGAGCACGCGCGACTCATATCGGTTGATCACGATTTCGAGCTTCGGCACCTGCGCTGAGAAGAACTGCGTGATCAGCCGGTTGGAGTTGCGCAATTCCGGGATACTCGCCTGCGTCACCAGGTACACCGTCGTCGCTTCCCTGTATGCTGTCGTTCCCATCAGCTCCAGCCTTGACCCCAGATCCACGACCACGTTGTCGAACTCATGCCGCGCAACGTGCAAAAGGCGGTTGATGCCCTCGTTGTCGCTCTGGTATTGCACAAACCGTCCCGGCGCCGCCAGCACCCAGAGGCCCGAGCTGTGCTTCACCAGAAGCTGCTCCAGAAACTTTCCGTCCAGCCGATCCACCTGCTGCAGAGCGTCAATGGCCGAGAACTCCGCCGTGATGCCCAGGTTCAGCGCGGCGTCGCCAAGCGGCAGGTCGAGATCGATCAGAAGCGTCCTCTCGCCCGACTCCTTGGCCAAAGCTACCGCAAAATTGCAGCCCAGCATGGTCGCTCCGGCGCCGCCTTTGGAGCCGATGAATGCAAACATTTTTCCCGCCGGCTTCTTTGCCGGGCGCGTTGTCGGCCGCCGGGCCGCGGCGCGAACCAAGGCGTCGGCCACCAGGTCATGCGAAAACGGAATCGTCAGGAACTCCCGCGCGCCGGCCCGCATGCAGCGCACCAGCAACTCCGGATCGGAGCTCTCCGAATACACCATCACCGTTGCCCCGCCATTCGCCCCGATGTTTTCCACCAGGTCCAGGGCTGCTTCCGCATCTCCGTCCAGGTCGATGATGATGACGTCGCATTCCTCATCCAGAGCCATGGGCAGATCGCCCTCGCCTGGAACATAGCTGGAAAACTCGCTGACATAGGCGCCCGCGCATCCGTGGAGCCCGTGTAACGCCTCGATGCGGTGATCTTCGTTGGTGCTGATCACTGCGATGGAGAGATCTTCAACGCCGATTGATCCGGGAAATGGGCTTTCCGAATAGGAGGATGGATTCGTGGCCACGTCGATTTTGCTCCTTGCCGTGCGGTATCTGCGCAGACTGGCCGGCACAGCTTCCCAGTCCGCGGCAGGTTCATGCTTGTCTTGCTGCAAGCTTGACTCTGCCTTATTCCGTCTTCATCGTGCGAAAAACGAAATCAATGTCCCAATCGCAATCGCCGGCGCGTAAGGCATCTTGCGTCGCCCCGGATTACTCAAAACTGCTTCTCCGCGATCCTTGGCGCTGAATACCAGATCGCCGGTGTGCTGAAACAACTCCTTCAAGAATCCGCCCCACGCCGCCACGGCCAGCGCCATTACTCCGCCTACAAGGCCGGTCATCACCAGCGCCAGAAACAACTGGTAGGGCCCAATCCATGCTCCAATCGCAGCGCAAAGCTTCACATCGCCCGCGCCCATTCCGCCCATCCAGAACAGAAAGCCGTAAATCAGCAGCCCCAGGCCCGTTCCCAAAAAACTCTGTTCCGCTCCCTGCCAGCCATGCAGCCACGTTGAGACCACAACTCCGCAGCCAAAAAAAGGAAACACCAGCCAGTTCGGAATCCGGCGGCTGCGAAGATCCGTAAAAGTCGCCACACCCAGAACAATGACGGTCGGCCACCAGGCAAACGAATGCATTCTCCGTGCTCCTTCGCCCAATGGGCCTCTTAGGACTACCCTCCGTAGTGCAATTCCAGCGCCAAACTCGAAATGCCATAAGACCATTTAGATTCATATAGATACATGCATAATACCGGGTCATGTGTTAACGATTGTATACACTCCATGCCCGCCCCGGATTGCCCCGTATACACATCGACAGCACCTTCCACTTGCTGCCGTGACTCACGTAACATATTGCAAAATCAAAAGTTTACAAGCATAGTTACAAAGGTCATCACTCTCAGAGATGTCATCCTCCGCCCCGCCCCATGCGCAGCATCTCCTCTTCCATTCCATATTGGAACTGTCACTTATGGTTTCAACCCCTAGCACAAAAGAGGAATGTTGAATCTGCGCCCATGTGCCGATGATGGACTTACATCGCCCTAGTTTCATTCAATGGCGTCGTACCAGCGGCGAGTGATAAATCGCCCGCGAATGATCGGAAAATGACCAGAATCGGACTGTACTCGGAAGACCGCTCGCTCCACCCGCTTCTTTCTTCTGCCCTTGGTAAGGACTTCGAGGTCCTGCTCCAGCCGGACGAAGACGGAATGGACCCTCTCGCGTCCACGCCGGCCTGCGACGTCATGATCCTCGATCTCTATTCCGCCCAGGACTCGCTGCAAACTCGGCTGGCATTTGCCCGCCGCATGATTGCCGGCAGTGTCCCGGCCATTCTGATGGCCGACGACAGCCTTCGTTCTACCGCCTTCGAGCTCGTTCGGGCCGGAGCCTTCGGCTTCTGTCGCCGCCCGCCTTCGATTCGCGACCTCAAAACCATGCTCCTCAGGGCCTGCGAAACCTCGGCGCTCAAGCAGCAGTTGCATAGCGTCCAGCACCGCGTTGAAGAGGAGGGTAATTGCGACCGCATCATCGGTTCGAGCCCCGGCATGGAGCGCGTTTACCAACTGATACGCAGCGTCGCCAATGTCAACGCAGCGGTTCTGGTCACCGGCGAAAGCGGAACGGGCAAGGAGCTTATCGCTCGCGCCATCCACAATCTTGGCAGCCGCGCCACCAGGCCATTCGTCGCCGTCTCCTGCGGCGCAATTCCTGAAACTCTCATCGAAGCCGAATTATTCGGTCACGAAAAAGGCGCCTTCACCGGAACAGTCGGCTCCCGCGAAGGGTACTTCGAGCAGGCCGCCGATGGCACGCTCTTCCTTGACGAAATCGGCGATCTCAGCATCTTCACGCAGGTCAAGCTTCTCCGCGTCCTGCAGCAGATGGAGTTCAGCCGCCTCGGCTCGAACAAACTCGTTCCCCTGCGCGCGCGCCTCATCTTCGCTACGCACCAGGATCTCGGCAAGCTCGTCGCCGAAGGCAAATTTCGTCAGGACCTTTTTTATCGCATCAATGTAATGCGCATCGATTCGCCGCAGCTCCAGGAGCGGTCAGAGGACATTCCCCTCATCGCCGGGCACTTCCTCCGCCACTACTCGAATGTCTTCCAAAAACCGATGGATTCGATCGAGCTGGCGGCCATGGAGGCTCTCCAGAATTACGCCTGGCCCGGCAACGTGCGCGAGCTTGAGAACGTCATGCAACGCGCCATCATCCTGGCTCCAGGCCACGTGGTCCGCGCTGAGGATTTGAATCTCAAGAACCATGAACCGGAAGAGGATTTGGCAGCCTCCGATCAGATCGTCGACATCGCCGACTACCAGAGTTCCGGATCGTTCGAGCGTCAGCTCCGCGACTATAAGATCCGCCTCGCCGTTGCCGCGGTGCGCGAGAACAATGGGAACAAGACCCTGGCTGCGCGCAGCCTGTCAATTTCCCGCGCCTATCTTCACAGGCTCTTGCGGCTCGCCGAACACGAAGGGATCTCTGCTTCCGATCCTGTCTATGGAGAGCACAAACTGCGCGAGACCGTCACCGCCTGACGCGCTAATCCTTGCCAGTTAACCCTGTGCTTCCTCCTGACCCGTGCTCCATCGTCAGGCCTCATCTCATTTGGCCTTTTTTGTCGCCCCAGCGGATGGAGATTCCTTAATCTTCTCGCGTCATTTTCATTCGATCTTCTTTATTCGATCTTTGGGTCCGCCCCGCCAAAGCGCTAAGGGTGCTGGATAACATCCGTTGATGCCAGCAGCCCGTTACAACCTCGCGGATCGCACGGTTTTCCCTTGCCATCAGGGTGTTACGATAAGTTCCATCCGCATCGGAGGCCCTTGCAATGATTGAATCTTCAGCGCCAGTCGAGCTCACCCCGGAGCAGATTTCCTCGATCACGCGCCAAAACAACTACGGCACATGGCGCTTTCAAAAGACCTGGAAACCTCTCTACATCGCCGATGCAGAGGGCTGCTGGTTCATTGACGGCGCAGGCAAGCGTTATCTCGATTTCAGCTCGCAGCTCATGTGCGTCAACCTTGGCCACAAGAATCCCCGCGTCGTCGAGGCCATCGCCGAGCAGGCTCGCGAACTTTGCTACGTCGCGCCTGGCTACGCCACCGCATCGCGCGCGCGCCTCAGCGCCAAGCTTCTTGAAGTGCTCCCCGAAGGGCTGGACAAATTCTTCTTCACCACCAGCGGAACTGAAGGCAACGAAGCGGCCTTCAAAATCGCCCGCATGTACACGGGCAAAACCAAAATCATCTCGCGGTACCGCTCCTATCACGGCTCAACCATGGGCTCCATCGCGGCCACCGGCGATCCGCGCCGCTGGGCCATGGAGCCGGCGGGCAAAGGCACTGGCGTCGTCTTCGCGCCCGAAACCAATTGCTACGACTGCCCCATCAAGCACACCTACCCCACTTGCAACATCGCCTGCGCCGACTACATCGAGCACATGATCCGCAACGAAAGCGACGTCGCCGCCATCATCCTCGAGCCGGTCGTCGGCACCAACGGTGTCCTCGTCCCGCCGCCCGAATACTTCCCACGCCTGCGCGAAATCTGCGACCGCCACGGCGTGCTGATGATCGCCGACGAAGTGATGGCGGGCTGGGGCCGCACCGGCAAGTGGTTCTCCGTCGATAACTGGAACGTCAAGCCCGACATTCTCGTCACCGCCAAGGGAATCACCTCGGCCTACGTTCCTCTCGGCCTCTGCGCCACCACCACCAAAATCGCCGACTACTTTGAGGACCACTACTTCTCACATGGGCATACGTACGAGGCGCACCCGCTCACCCTCGGCCCCGCCGTCGCCACCATTGAAGAGATGCAGCGCCTCAAGCTCGTCGAACGCGCCAAGGAGCTCGAGCCTTACGTCCGCCAGAAGCTCGAGGCCCTCAAGGCCAAACACGTCTCCATCGGCGACGTCCGCGGACTCGGCCTCTTCTTTGCCGTTGAAATTGTCAAGAATCGCAAAACCAAACAGCTCTTCAATACCATGCGCGACAAGGTGGAAGGCAAACCGCTGGTCGTTGATCAAATCGCCGCCAAGATGATGGCGCAGGGCGTCTCGATCCAAGCCTGGGTCAGCCACTTCGTCATCGCCCCGCCGCTCATCGTCACCAAAGAGGAGTTGGATTTGGGAATCGCCGCCCTTGACGAGCACCTTTCCATCGCCGACGCGCTCGTGGAGTAGCTAAATCTGCTCCAAAATGGCCGCACCAAAAACTCCCGCGCCCCTTCCTTTTCGCGATGTTTACGAAAAGGGCGGGAAAGCAAAAATGCTGGGTACATCTATTCTGGAATCGGGCTACGGCCTGCCGAGAATCCGGCCGATGTCACGGCTGCCATGCAGGACGCGAACGATCTCCACTGCAGCCGCGCGGCTGCGGTAGAAGATCATGTGGTTCCCTGCTGGAAAGCTGCGAATCTCCTGCCGGAGATCTCCATCTCTACGCCTGCCCAGATTCGGGTTGCGTCTTAGCAATCGAAACGTCTCAGAGATCGAGGCAATCACGCGGTCCGCAATCTCCGCGCTTCCGCTTTCAGTTGCAATGTAGCTCCAGATTTCATCGATATCGGCCCGCGCAGGACTGGAGAGGAAAAGACGCATCGTTTACTTTCCTAAACGCGCCCGCCCCCGCTGCTTAACGCCCTCCATCCAATCCCCGACCGCCTCATCCGAATCGAGACTGATTCCCTGCCCGCAGTCGAGTGAAGCCAACCCCGCATCGATTTCGTTGAGCAACTCGACGCGCGCGCGCTCCCGCTCTTCCCACAGCGAGAGTGCATCCTTCACTGCATCCTCTGGCCGCTGAAAGCGGCCCTGCTCGATGCCCAGATGCACGAACGAACGCTGCTCCGGAGTGAGATCAATCTCCATGGGAGAAGCTTAGGACTTGGGTAGGCTAGTGTCAACCAGTGCAACCCGCAATAGCGGGGACTCCTGTTTTCACGCCACTTCTTCCACGCTCTCCGCCACTCCCGCCGGTGCCGCCAGCTTCATCATCACGACATACGTCCCGCCCGCTATAAAGAATCCCACGAACCACGCGTAATCGTAGAGGAAGTGCAGCGGCTTCACGAACACGCCAACAAGCGCGATTCCAGCTCCCAGAGCCAGCGCTATCAGCGCTCGCGGATTTACTCCCTTGGTGTAGTGGTACACGCCCTCGCGATGATAGAGCGAGTTCACATCCAGTTCCGTGCCGCGGATAAAGAAGTAATCGCACACCATGATTCCCGCCACGGGCCCCAGCAAACCAGAGTAGCCCACCAGCCATCCAAAAATGTACGCGTCCGGCGTAGCCAGCAGCTTCCACGGGCACATCGCCAGGCCGAGAAACCCCGTGATCAAGCCGCCCGTCCTGAAGCTGATCAGCCGCGGCCACAGATTTGAAAAATCGTTTGACGGCGACACAACATTCGCTCCGATATTCACGTTCAGCGTTGCAACCAGCACTGCAATCAGCGCCACAAACGCCACCACGGGCTGATGGAACATGCCGATCAGTTGCACCGGATCCCAGATCGGCTTGCCGAACAGCACCACCGAAGCCGACGTCACCGCGATACCAAGAAACGTGTACAGCACCATCGCCACAGGCAGCCCGAACGCCTGCCCCCAAGATTGCGCACTCTGTGATTTCGAATAGCGCGTGAAGTCCGGAATGTTTAGGGCCAGCGTCGCCCAGTAGCCCACCATCGCCGTCAGCGACGGGAAAAACACAGCCAGAAACTCACCTCTCGTATGAAATGTGCTTGGCGTCGACAGCATCGCGCCAAAGCTGCCCGCCTTCATCCGCACCCAAACCAGCAGTGCCACGGCCATCACAAACATGAAAGGCGCGCCCAACGCCTGCAGCCGCCTTATCGACTCCACGCCCCGCCACACCACGACCATGTTCAACAGCCAGAAGCCGAGAAAGCACGCCCATAATATACCGCTGTTTCCTTCCGCGCCCGGCCAGATCACGATGAGCATCGCGTCAATCGCGCTTCCGCCGATCCAAGCCTGAATGCCGAACCAACCGCACGCCACCACTGCGCGCAGCAGCGCCGCCAGGTTCGCTCCGCGTACGCCAAACGAAGCGCGCAGAAACACCGGAAACGGAATCCCGTACTTCGCTCCCGCATGCGCGTTCAGCAGCATCGGAATCAGCACGATCAGGTTCCCCAGGAGCACCGTCCCGATCGCCTGCTTCCAATCCATCCCCTTCGCAATCAGCCCCGACGCCAGCCGATACGTTGTGATCTCCATGCACATCGAGAACCACAGTGCCGTGTAGTTGTAAAAACCCCATGTGCGCTGCTCCGGAGTCGTCGGCGTCAGGTCGCGATTCGATAACGATGGATCGACGCTGCTCACGGGCCCTCCTCCGTGACATTGAGACATGTCTCTAAAGTAAGTTCAATTTATCAGGCCGTCATCTTGACTGATCGGGCGAGCAGGAATGGCAAAGCGAGGGGGTCGGAGGATCTGCGGTTGCCTTTCGCAAGGCGCGCAAGGCACGAAAAGGGGTGCCCCATCCTAGGCGCCGTCTTTGTTCTTGCGCCTAGGGTGGGATCGCACGAGCCTCGTCCCCGCACGAGAAAGCGAGTCCCGAGTCCCTAAGTCCCTAGTCCCTAGTCCCTGCATTATCTCCACGCTCCGCCTCTTGCCTCTCTCCGCAAATACTTCCCTCGCCCCGGCTTCCCAATAAACTTCCCGCCGCTAACAATGAGCTCGCCGCGCGAATACACGTCGCGCGCATTGCCGCGCACCTTGAACCCTTCAAACATCGAGTAATCCACGCGCATGTGGTGTGTCTTGGCGCTGATCGTGTAATCCTCCGCCGGATCCCACAGCACCAGATCCGCATCGCTCCCCGCGGCCAGCACGCCCTTCTTCGGATACATCCCGAAAATTCGCGCTGGCGCCGTCGATACCAGCTCGACAAATCTATTAATGGAAAAATTTCGCTGCCCCACGCCGTGATGGTGCAGCAGTTGCAGCCTGTTCTCAATCCCCGGCCCGCCGTTGGGAATCTTCGTAAAGTCGTCCTTGCCCAGCGCCTTCTGGTCTTCAAAGCAGAACGGACAATGATCCGTCGACACCACCTGCAAGTTGTCCTTGCGCAAACCCTCCCACAATTTCGGTTGGTTCTTGCGCTCGCGCAGCGGAGGCGTAAACACGTATTTCGCGCCCTCCCATCCGTTGCCCTCCATGTTGTCTTCTATCGAGAGCAGCAAATACTGCGGGCACGTCTCGGCAAACGCCGGCAATCCACGATCGCGCGCCTCGCGCACCTGATTCAACGCGTCCTCGCTCGAAAGATGCACGATATAAATCGGCACGCCGGCAATCTCCGCCATCGCAATCGCGCGATGCACCGCTTCGGCTTCGGCTTTCGTCGGCCGCGTCAATGCGTGATAAATCGGCGCGGTTTTTCCCTCGGCCAGCGCCTGCTGCGCGATCACGTCGATCACCGACCCGTTTTCCGCGTGCATGCAGATCAGCGCGCCGTTCTTCGCAGTCTGCTGCAGAGCCTTGAAGATCGTCGCGTCATCAACCATCAGCACATTGGGATAAGCCATGAACAGCTTGAAGCTGGCCACGCCCTCTCGCACCATGTCGTCCATGTCTTCCAAGCCCGCGTCTCCCAGGTCCGTGACGATCATGTGCAGCCCGTAGTCGATACACGCCTTCCCCTCGGCCTTCTTCCACCACGTATCCAGCGCCGCGCGCATCTTCGTCCCGCGCGCCTGGATCGCGAAGTCCACAATCGTCGTCGTTCCGCCAATCGCCGCTGCTCTCGTCCCCGTCTCAAAATCGTCGGCAGATTTCGATCCTCCAAATGGCATGTCGAGATGCGTATGCGCGTCAATGCCGCCCGGCAGCACCAGCAGCCCCGTCGCATCCACAACCTTGTCCGCCACGCTCGCCTCGATCCCCGCGCGCACTTCCTTGATCGTCGCGCCGTCGATCAGCAGGTCCGCCTTTACGCTGGCATCGGCATTCACAATCGTTCCGTTTTGAATCAGTACAGTAGACATGGTCTTTAATCCTTCCCATCGCATCCAACGCCGGGTGCCCCAGGTCCGGATTTTCGGACCTGGGATAGCAAAAGCTCAACGCACCAGTACTGCGATTTCGCCTAGGGCGTTTGCGTCTGCGTCACGCACGCCGCTCCCCGTGTCCGTTCGTCCCACGTCTCCGGCTTCAGTCCCGTATCTACCTTAACCATCGTGATGCATCCATCCACCGGGCAAACCAGCGAACACAAATTGCACCCCACGCATTCCGTCTCGTCCACCCTCGGAATCCGCTCTAGCGGAGTTGGGTACGGTCCAGGCGCAAACGCTGCCGCACGCTCTTTGCGCGTCACCGGAGTCTCCGCAATCGACGCGTTGCTTTCCGCCTCCTTCACCGCCGGCGTCCGATGCAGCTCCACATGCCCGTCCACGGGCCCGCTTACGCGATCCAGATGAATACACTGGTGCGCGCCGTCCCAGCACGCAATGTGGCACAGGTCGCAGCCAATGCACTTCTGCTCGTCGATGCGCGCCACAATTTTGTAGTTCAAATTCAGGTGCTTCCACTCGGTTACGCGATTCAGTGACAACCCACGGAAATCCTCGATCGTCTTGAACCCTTTCTCGCGCATCCAGTTGTCCAGCCCCTCGGCCATGTCCTCCACAATCCGATAGCCGTAGTGCATCACCGCCGTGCACACCTGCACCGTCCCGCACCCCAGCAGCAAAAACTCCACCGCATCGCGCCATGCGCCGATTCCACCTATCCCCGAAAGCGGCAGCGCCGACTCCGCATCCGCCAGAATCTGCTGAACCATGTTCAGTGCGATGGGCTTCACCGCTGGCCCGCAGTACCCTCCATGTGAACTCTTCCCGTCCACATTGGGCCTCGGCACAAAAGTGTCCAGGTCAATTCCCGTAATCGAATTAATCGTGTTGATCGCCGACAGTCCGTCCGCTCCCCCGCGCTTGGCCGCCCGCGCCACAGTCCGAATGTCCGTGATATTCGGCGTCAGCTTCACCAGCACCGGCGTCCGCGCCTTCTCCTTCACCCACTCCGTAATCATCTGCGCGTACTTCGGCACTTGCCCTACAGCCGAACCCATCCCGCGCTCGCTCATCCCATGCGGACATCCGAAGTTCAGCTCCAGCCCATCCGCTCCCGCATCCTCGGTTCGTGTCACAATTTCGTGCCACGCCTCGCGAGTCGACGCCACCATCAGCGACGCAATCACCGCGTTCTTCGGGTAGCGCTTTTTCACCTCCGCCATCTCGCGCAGATTCTGCTCCACCGTCCGGTCGCTGATCAGCTCAATATTGTTGAATCCCATGATGCGCTGCCCGTTCCAGTCGGTCGCCGAGTAGCGCGAGCTCACATTGGTAATCGGCTCGCCGATCGTCTTCCACACCGCGCCGCCCCACCCCGCGTCGAACGCGCGCATGATCATCTCGCCGGTATTCGTCGGCGGCGCCGATGCCAGCCAGAACGGATTCGGCGAGTTGATGCTGCCCGCAAAATTGCGCACGCCAATGTCAGGCACGGGCCACCTCCGCCACTTTCAACATCGCAAGCGCTGCGCGTTTTCCCCCGGCCACCGCATCCACCACCTCGCGCCCGCCGTTCACGCAGTCGCCGCCTGCAAAATATCGCGAATTCCCGGTCTGCCCCGTCTGTCGATCGGTCACAATCTTCCCGTCGCGCATTTCAATCCCGCGCATTTGTTTCAAAAGTTCCATCAGCGGCGACTGCCCGATTGCAGGCACCACAAGATCGCACGCAATGCTCGCTTGCGAATCCGGAACCGCTTCCAGCTTTCCGCTCGCCTGCCGCACCTGAACCGTTTCCAGCAGTAAACGGCCGCGCTCGTCCCGCTGGATCGCCACCGGCTGGCTGTGCCACAAAAACTGCACGCCCTCCTGCTTGGCGTGTTCATACTCAAACTCGAACGCCGACATCTCGCTCTCGCCGCGCCGGTACAACATATAGACCTTCTCCGCGCCCAGCCGCCGCGCCGCGTTGGCGGCATCGATCGCCGTATTCCCTGCGCCGACTACTACCACCGTCCCTTGCAGCTCGCGCAGATGGCCGGTCTTGTAAGCTGCAATCAGCTCGAGCGCGTTCATCACGCCCTTCGCATCTTCGCCAGGCAAATCTTCGCCGGGCCCCTTTTCGCCACGCCCATCTTCGCCTGGTATATTCAGCCGCTGCATCGCGCCTAACCCCAGCCCCAGAAAGATGACGTCGAACTCCGCCTCTAAAGCTTCAAGCGCAGCAGCCGAATCCACTTCCACTCCGCATCGGAACTCCACTCCCAACCGACGGATCATCTCCACTTCCCGCACGCTGTCGGCAGCGCGCAGCTTGTACTCCGCCACGCCATAAGTATTCAACCCGCCCGGCAGCATGCGCCGCTCAATCACCGTTGCCCGCGCACCATTGCGGCACAACTCCGCCGCACACGCCAGCGACGCTGGGCCACCTCCAATACATGCCACGCGCAGCTTGCGAGTTCCCGGCGCGGACGTCGGTACAGCCTCGCCCGACGCCCAGAACGCATCCATTGCCCGCCTCTGTAATAGCCCAATCTGTATCGGCTTCCGATTCTGCCGAGTCATCACACACGCGCCCTCGCACAGCACGTCCACGGGACAAACTCTTGCGCAGCTCGCGCCCAGAATATTCGCATCCAGAATTCGCAGCGCCGACCCGCGCAGATTCCCCGATGCAATGCGCTTGATGAACCCCGGTACATCTATATGTGTCGGACACGCAGCCGTGCACGGCGCATCAAAGCAATTCAGGCAGCGGTCCGCCTCAATCACCGCGGCCTGCGCCGTCAGCGCCGGCTTTAGCTCGCCAAACCGCGCTTGTAATTGTTCGTCATGCGGTAGTGCTGCGGTGTTCACTCGTTCGCCTCCGCCCTACGACGCCACCAGCGGCCCGTACGAATCCGGCCGGCGGTCGCGATAAAACTGCCAAGTCCGCCGCACTTCGGCAATCTCATCCAGATTCAGGTCAGCGGTTAGCACCTCGTCCTTGTCGCGCGCGGCCTCCGCAACAATCTTTCCGCGCGGATTGCAAAAGTAGCTCGTCCCGTAAAACTCGCCGATATTCCACGGCGCCTCGGTCCCCACGCGATTGATCGCCGCGATAAAGTACCCATTCGCCGCCGCGTGCGCCGGCTGCTCCAGCTTCCACAGGTACTCGCTCAAACCCGCCACGGTCGCCGATGGATTGAACACAATCTCCGCGCCATTCAGCCCCAGGCACCGCGCGCCTTCAGGAAAGTGCCGGTCGTAACAGATATAGATGCCCACCTTGGCGAAACCGAGATCGAATACCGGATACCCCAGATTTCCCGGCCGGAAATAGAACTTCTCCCAGAACCCCGGCGCCACGTGCGGAATATGCATCTTGCGATACTTGCCGAGATATGCGCCGTCGCTCGCGATCATCGCCGCCGTGTTATAGAAAACGCCTTCCTGTTCCACTTCATAAACGGGCACCACCAGCGCAATGTGCAGTTCCTTCGCCAGTGCGCGCATCAGGCTCACGGTCGGCCCATCGGGAACCGCCTCCGTCATCTCGTACCACTTCGTCTCCTGCTCTGCGCAGAAATACGGCCCGTTGAAAATCTCCTGCAGGCACACGATCTGCGCACCCTGCTTGGCCGCCTGGCGAATCAGCCCCACATGCTTCTCCACCATTGCCTTCTTTTGCGCGGGCAGCGGTTCCGTCGCAGGCACTGCATTCGACGCCTGAATAATGGAACATCGAACAACTCTGGGCATGGCTTGCTACCTCCAAAATAAATCAACTGTGAGTCTTAGAAGTTAATCGAATTGCTTCCATTCGGCAATAGCATTCCGGCGGCCTTGTTCGAACGAATACCGGCCTGCTCCTCAACCCACGCCGAGCCCCGCATTGACTTACTTCTCAGCCAATCCAATAATCGAAACAGATGAATATCTATCAGGAGATCGTGAAGCTGCAACGCTCGGGGTCCAGCGGCGCCGTGGCCACCATCGTAAATTCGCGCGGCTCCATCCCGTCTTTTCAAAGCGCCAAAATGCTCATCCGCGACGACGGCTCCATCGCCGGCACCATCGGCGGCGGCTGCGTCGAGGCAGAAGTCTGGCAGGCCGCGCGGGAAGTCATCGCCCAGGAAAAGCCGCGCACCCTCACCTTCGACCTCAATCAGGATCCGAAGTACGACACCGGCCTCGTCTGCGGCGGCACTCTTGAAATCTTCATCGAGCCTGTTCTGCCGGTTCCTCTCCTTTACATCTTTGGCGCGGGCCACGTCGCCGTCGAGCTTTTCAAGGTCGCGCGCAACGCGGGCTTTGACTGCATCGTCATCGACGACCGCGAGGCCTATGCCAACGCCGAGCGGTTTCCCAACGCCATTCAGGTCATCGCCAGAGATTTCGATGAAGCGGTCAAGGAACTCGCGCCGAGCGAATCGTCCTATATTGTCATTGCCACCCGCGGCCACCGCGATGATATGCGCGTCCTGCGCTGGGCGGTGCAAACACCCGCGCGGTATATCGGAATGGTCGGCTCCAAACGTAAAGCCATCACGGTTTTTCGCGAGCTCACGCGCGAAGGCCTCAAGGCCGATCTGCTGAAGCCCGACCTGTTTGACCGTGTACATTCTCCCGTCGGCCTCGACATCGGAGCCGTCACGCCCGAAGAAATTGCCGTCTCCATCGTCGCCGAGATGATCGCTGTCCGTCGTCGCGCGGAGCGCGCCCTGCCCCACATGAGCTGGTTCCATAGCGGAAAGCACGCCGCGACCACCGCTGAATCCGCAGCATCCGACGAACCCCACTCCGCCCCCGCAGAAAAGTAAGTCGACTGAGGGTGCCCCATTCTCGCGGCGTCTTGTCTTTGCCGCTAGGGTGGGATACCGCGCTGTCTTTTCGCCCTGTTATCTTTTCTTAATGCCTGGCACCCCAAATCTCTGCGGCCTCATTCTCGCAGCCGGCGAGTCCTCCCGCATGGGCGAGGACAAGGCGATGCTTCCCTGGCCCCCTCCCGCTCCGGGCGCTGCACCGCGGCCAGGTCCAACGCTTCTCTCCGTGGCCATCCTCGCTTTCGAGCCATTCACGCGGCTCGTTGTTGTTGTGGCCGGGTCAAACTCTCAAGCCGTCGGTGTTGCCGCTGGCGCTTGCGGCGCATACATGGTCAAGAATCCCAACCCCCAGCGTGGTCAATTCAGTTCCCTGCAGGTCGGCTTGAACGATGCGCTGTCCCGCGGCTGCAATTCCGCGATGATCACGCCGGTCGATTGCCCGCCGCTGAGCGCCAACTCGCTCGAGCGTCTTTGCGAATCGTTTCAACGAGCCCTCGCGCAAGGCATCTGGGCCGTTGCACCGGAGAACGATGGCAAGCACGGACATCCGCTTCTGGTCAGCCGGGAAATGATCGCTCAGTTTCTCGATGCCCCCGTCACCGCCAACGCGCGCGAAGTCCTGCACACGCACGCCCAGCGCGTCGCCTATGTCTCCGTTCCTGATTCGCTCGAGAAAGCCGGCCTCAACACGCCGGAAGACTACGAAGCCACCGCCGTAAAAACTTCGTCTGCCGAACGCTGAGTTCAGCCAGGAAATTTCCCCAACGCCGCCCTCAATGTGTCGATCGCCAGATGACTCGCATGAGAGGACGCCGCGGGCAATCCGCCCACCGCGCCAAGCACATCTTCCCTGCTAAGCTTTCTCGCCTCCTGCACCGCCTTCCCGCTTACAAGCTCCGTCACCGCCGACCCGCACGCCATCGCGGCTACGCATCCCTTCGCCTTGAAACGAATCTCCGCGATCCGCCCTTCTTTAACCTTCACTGTCAGTTCCAGAACATCCCCGCAGGCCGGATTCTCGATTCGCGCCGACGCGTCCGCATCAGCCACGGTTCCCGCGTTGCGCGGGTGCTCAAAATGGTCGAGAACTTGCGGTGAATACATGCGGTTGCAGGTATCTTATTCCCGCCCGTTCCTGCCTGCAAAATCTCCGCGCCAGACCCCCGCGTCTGCGCCCATCAGTTGCTTGAAACGCCTTCATTCCTGTTTGCTGCTCTCTGGACTAAACTGAATTTGTGATGGCAATCGCAGGCGTCTCTCCCAACATCCGGCCCACCATCCAGCCTCGCTCGCCGCAGGACGCGTTTTCAAACGAGCCGTTCACCAACTTCAGCGACCCTGAGAATGCGCGCGCCATGCGCAGTGCGCTCGACAAAGTCGCCTCTCATCTCGGCACGGAGTACAGCCTGATCATCGGCGGCAGGCGTCTCCAGACACCCGAAAAAATTCGCTCCATCAATCCCGCTCGTCCCGCGCAAATCGTCGGCGTCCACCAGAAAGCAGGCGCCGAGCAGGTTGAACCCGCCATGACAGCCGCGCTTCGCGCATACGGATCCTGGAGCCGGACAGCCACCGAAGAACGTGTCTCGCTGCTTCTCGGCGCTGCCGAAATCATCCGCCGGCGCAAATTCGAATTCATGGCCTGGCTCACCTTTGAAGTCGGCAAGAACTGGGCCGAAGCCGACGCTGACGTCGGCGAGACCATTGACTTCCTCGAGTTCTACGCTCGCGAGGCGCTTCGCCTGGCCGCTGCCACCACGCCCATCCAGTATCCCGGCGAGCGTAACGAGCTGCTCTACATTCCCCTCGGCGTCTGCGCAGTCATCTCACCCTGGAACTTTCCCTTCGCCATCATGGCCGGCATGACGGCCGCCGCCATCGTCGCCGGCAACACCGTCATCCTCAAGCCCTCGAGCGACGCGCCCACCATCGCCGCCCGTTTTGTCGAGGTCCTTGAAGAAGCAGGTCTCCCCGATGGCGTCGTCAACTTCTGCCCCGGCTCCGGCTCCTCATTCGGCAACGCCATCGTCGAACATCCGAAGACCCGCTTCATCGCTTTCACCGGCTCCAAGGCCGTCGGCCTTGAGATTCACGAACGCGCCGCCCACCCCCAACCCGGCCAGATCTGGATTAAGCGCACCATCCTCGAGATGGGCGGCAAGGATTCAATCCTCGTCTGCGCGGATGCGGACATTGACGCCACCGTTGACGGAGTCGTCGCCTCGGCCTTCGGCTTCAGCGGCCAAAAATGCTCCGCCTGCTCCCGCGCCATTATTGAAGCTTCAATCTATGACGATTTCGTCGAGCGCCTGCGCGAACGAGTCGCCACGCTCACCGTTGGAGATCCGGCCGCGAATCACAACATGGGACCGGTCATTAATCGGGCCTCGCTCGATTCCATGTTGCGGTCCATCGAAATCGGAAAGAAAGAAGGCAAGCTCGTTGCCGGCGGCAACGCCTCGGCTACAGCCGATGGCGGCTTTTACCTTGAACCGACAATCTTCTCCGAAGTTCCGCCCCACGCAGTGGTTTCGCAAGAGGAAATCTTCGGTCCGGTGCTGGCCGTCATCAAGGTCGTCGGCTTTGAAGAAGGCCTGCGCGTCGTCAACAACACCGAGTACGGCCTCACTGGCTCTGTTTACACAAGCGATCCCGCAAGAAAGGCTGCCGCACGCAGTGCCTTCCACGTCGGCAATCTCTACTTCAACCGCAAATGCACCGGCGCAATGGTCGGCGCGCATCCCTTCGGCGGTTTCAACATGAGCGGAACCGACTCCAAGGCCGGCGGTCCCGATTACCTTTACCTCTTCACCCAGGCCAAGAGCGTCGCCGAAAAACTCTAGCCGCCATTCAACGTCACAATAACCCGCGCCCGCGCCAACTCAATTGCCCATGGAGACCCGATGACATCGTTGCACTTTACAGGAGCGGTTTGGATCCTCTCCGTTCTGGCGGGATTTCTCGGCGCGCTTACGGGCCTCGGCGGCGGAGTCGTCGTCGTCCCCGCGCTCACCCTCGCGCTCGGCGTCAACATCAAATACGCCATTGGCGCGTCTCTCGTCTCCGTCATCGCCACATCTTCCGGCGCGGCTGCAGCCTACGTCCGCGAGGGCTTCTCCAACATTCGCATCGGCATGTTTCTTGAAATTGCCACCACGCTGGGCGCAATTCTCGGCGCTTTTCTCGCCGGCCGCGTGGGCACGCACGCCCTCGCCATCGTCTTCGGCCTCGTTCTCATCCAGGCTGCAATCCAATCGTTCATAGGAAATAGAGGAAACGACCAGCCCGTCGCATCCGACGCGCTAGCCGGCCGATTGCGGCTCGGCAGTTCATATCCCGTCGACGGCAAGCCGCAGGAATACGGCGTGCGCAACATCCCAGCCGGCTTCGGAATGATGTTCGGCGCCGGCGCTCTGTCCGGCCTTCTCGGCATCGGCTCCGGCGCAGTCAAAGTCATCGCCATGGACCGCGTCATGCGTATCCCCTTCAAGGTTTCCACCACCACCAGTAACTTCATGATCGGCGTCACCGCCGCCGCCAGCGCGGGCATCTACCTCAGCCGCGGATTCATTGACCCGCGCGTGGCCATGCCGGTGATGCTCGGCGTACTTGCCGGCGCGCTGCTGGGCGCAAAAGTTCTCGTGCATGCTCAAGTGCGCACGTTGCGCGCAGTCTTCGCAATCGTGATCTTGGCGCTCGCCATCGAAATGATCGTCAACGGCATCACGGGAAAGGTGTAGCTCGCATGAATGTAGCCCGCATGCATGCAGTTCGCATGGACGATCACCGCCTTGAGACCATCATCGGCCGCCTTCTGCAAATCGGCGTTCTTGCTGCCGCTGCAACCGTTTTAGCCGGCGGCGTTCTCTACCTTGTGCAGAACCACTCTGCCCGTGTGGACTATCGCAGCTTCGTGCCCGGCGGCCCTGACCTCCGCACGTTCTCCGGCATCGTGCTCTCTGCTGCGCACTTTCAAAGTTCAGGTCTCATTCAATTCGGCCTTCTGCTTCTCATCGCCACGCCAGTTGCGCGCGTCGCATTGGCCGTCGTCGGATTCGCTCTCGAGCGCGACCGGTTGTATACAGTCGTCAGCCTCATCGTATTGCTGATTCTTACCTTCAGCCTGATTCACGCAAGGTGACTCACAAGTGGGCACGCCGACCGCGCGTCTCGCCTGACAAAGATTCTTTCGAAATGTTTTTGCTAGACCGGAGTCTTTGTGTCCGACCGGAGTCCTTTGGATTTGCCCCGCGGCTCGCTTACGCCACTGCGCCGGGAGCGGCTTGACTGGCTGCAGCCTGGTTTTCCGCCTGCGTCTCGGCTTCCAGTTTGCTTCCCACATCGGCGGCTGCCTTCGCCAGCACCCTGTGATGAATTGTGAACAGCGCCAACTCCAGCCGGTCGCCCACTCCGGTCTTGTCATAAATCGACCGCAGATAGTTCTTGATCACCTGTTCCGTCGTCTTCAGTCGGGTGGCGATCTCGCGATTCTTGCAGCCCTGCACAATCAGCGCCACGATGCGCATTTCTTTCGGCGTCAACCGGTCGCGCACGCGCGCCCCCACCATGTCCTCTTCAATCGCTTCCGCCGGCGCGGATTGTGTAGGCTGCCAGGAATCTCCTGCCGCAACCCGCCGCACGCATTCAACCAGTGCCGGCCCCGTGACGCTGCGGAACACCACGCCGCGAAAACCTTGCTGCACATACGACGCCGCGTTTTCGTTGTTCTCCGCGATCACAATTCCGCGGCTGTTCGTCGTCTCCAACAGCATGCCCAGGCGCGTGAAATCCGGTTGCAGCGAAGCCGCAAATAAAACAATGGAGTTGGGGAACGTGGATACGGCATGGTACATCCGCTCGAGATCCGTGCATTGCGCGATGATGCGCAGGTCCTCGTCCATGGCCAGAACCTTTGCGGTGCCGGCCCGGAAGATTGCCTGCGAATCGGCCAGGATGATTTTGTTCATTGCGTTTCCCGCTTGCCCCCGTCCCTCATGGAAGAATGTCGGCCCCCGACACCAAACCCGACTCCAAACTCTATCCCAAATTCGACCTTGACCCCGATCTCAATCTTCAGTCGCACCTAACCCTGTCGCGCGTGTCGTTCTCCCCCATTTGCCCCTATCGGCATAATGACCAAAGTCTTGGCAATTTCCTGATTTGCTACACTTTTTGCCCCCGCCGGTCCACTTCGCAACATCCCGGCCCATTTGGATCCTCGGTTCTCCGGTGCGGCTATTTCTGAGATTACAGCTTTCAGGGTGGAATAGGGTACAAAAAAACCGCCGAACAGGGCCGCGGAGACCATTAACTATTTTGGGACGTCCAACCGGTCTCACAAATGGCCATGCACTCCGCAGGGCAAGTGTGGGGCCCGACAACAAGGCGGGCGCCAGGGCGGTTGCCCATGTGAGCGTTTCGATTGTGAGACCGGTTTGAGGCACTACACTTTCCCTATGGCGAGGCCGATCCTCCTGGCGGTTGACGACGACGTGAGCGTGCTCGAGGCCGTGGTCCAGGACCTGCGCCGCCAATACGGCGCCACCTATCGCATCATGCGGGCCGCCAGCGGCCCGGCCGCGCTCGACACCCTTGCCCAGCTCAAAACGCGCGACGAACCTGTCGCACTCCTCATCAGCGACCAGCGCATGCCCGGGATGACCGGCGTCGAAATGCTCGAGCGCGCGCGCACCATCTATCCTGACGCGCGCCGCATCCTCCTCACCGCCTACGCTGATACTGAAGCCGCCATCCGCGCCATCAACACCGCGCGCATCCACTACTACCTCAACAAGCCCTGGGACCCGCCCGAGGAAAAGCTCTACCCTGTCGTCAACGACTTGCTCGACGACTGGCAGGCTGGCTTCCTGCCGCCATTCGAGGGGCTCCGCGTCATCGGCCACCGCTGGTCGCTCAACGATCACCGCCTGCGCAACTTCCTCTCCCGCAATCACGTTCCCTATCGCTGGATCGACGTCTCAGCCGGCGATGAAGGGCTCACGCTCCTCAAGGACCGCGAGCTCGATCCCGAAAACCTTCCCGTCGTCCTCTTATCCGACGGCTCCGTCCTCGTCGATCCCGATTTGGAAATTCTCGCCGCCCGCGTCGGCCTCCGCGTTCAGGCCGCCCAGGACTTCTACGACATCGTCGTCGTCGGCGCAGGTCCCGCCGGTCTGGCCGCAGCTGTTTACGGCGCCAGTGAAGGCCTTCGCACTGTCGTCATCGAGCCTGAAGCGCCTGGCGGGCAGGCCGGCTCCAGCTCCCGCATCGAAAACTATCTCGGCTTTCCCTCCGGTGTCACTGGAGCGGACCTCGGTCGCCGCGCCTTCGCCCAGGCCGCGCGCTTCGGCGCGGAGTTTGTCACCCAGCGCGCCACCGGCATGCGCGTCGACGGCCAGTACCGCTTCCTCCAGCTCGCCGATGGGCGCGAAGTCTCCAGCCACTGCGTGCTTCTTGCCCCCGGCGTCCAGTACCGCAAACTCGATATTCCCGGCGCGGACCGCCTCACCGGCCGCGGCATTTACTACGGAGCCGCGCTCGTCGAAGCGCTTGCCTGCCAGGGCGAGGAGGTCTTTATGGTTGGCGGCGCGAACTCCGCCGGCCAGGCCGCCCTCCACTTCGCCAGATATGCCACCAAAGTAACCATGCTCGTCCGAGGCGAAGGCCTTTCCTCCACTATGTCGAAATACTTGATCGATGAGATCGCTCGCACATCCAATATTGTGGTGGATGCCAGCACTCAGGTCCTTGAAGCCATGGGCGACGAGCACCTCGCCGAGCTCCGGCTGCGTAACCCGTCAGGCGAAGTTCACGTGCCGGCCTCCATGCTGTTTATTTTTATCGGCGCTGCGCCCGTCACCGCGTGGCTGCCGCCGAACATTATGCGTGACGAGAAGGGATTTATCCTGGCAGGTCCCGATCTGCGCAAGGACGGTAAGCTGCCCGAGGTCTGGGCCGAAAAGCGCGATCCGTTCCTGCTCGAGACCAGCGTTCCCGGCGTGTTCGTCGCCGGCGATGTACGCGCCGGCTCGGTCAAGCGCGTTGCTTCCGCGGTGGGCGAGGGCTCCATCGCCGTACAGTTTATGCATCAGTATCTGGCAGGGTTCTAGCCCTCATGAGCGGATTCTGAATTCTTGGCACGAGCAAGATGAGCGAGAACACACAACCGATCCACGCTGAACCGATCCAACTCAAGGATCTCGCCGAGGCCCTCCCGCACACGCGTATCTTCGCCTCCACCCCCTTCGACGCCATTTCCGGCCCCGCTGGGACCAGCATCGACAAAGTCGACCGCGTCACTATCCCGGCCGGCACCGTCCTCGTCGAAGCTGGTCAGCCGTGGCTCTACTACTGGCTTGTGCTCCAGGGCGAAATGCGTGCCGACCGCCCCGAATCCGATGGCGCCATGACCATGGTCGGCGTCGCGCATGCAGGCGAAGCTTTCGGCGAAGTCCCTCTGCTCACAGGAAATCCTTTCTCTACTTTCCGCATCACAGCCCTCCAGGATTCAGTCCTCGTTCGCTTCTCCGAGCAGGATTTCTGGTCGCTTCTCGCCTGCTGCCCTGACGTTCGCAAAAACGTTCTCGCTGACAGCGCACTCCGCCTTCAGGCCTACCAGGTTGAGGCTCTGCATCGCGAGAAGCTCGTCTCCCTCGGCACTCTCGCCGCCGGCCTCATGCACGAGCTGCACAACCCCGGCTCGGCCGCCAAGCGCGCCGCTTCGCAGCTTCGCGAGAATCTGCTCCGCCTCCAGGAGCTCAGCTTGCGCTCCGCCGGCAAGGCCAAAACCCCGGCCCAGCTCCAGTGCATGAAAGATCTGCTCGAGCACGCCGTCGCCAGTTGCAATCAGCCTGCCATGAGCAGCATCGAGCAGGCTGACGCTGAAGAGGCCATGAGCCAGTGGCTCGCCGGCGCCGGCGTCGAAAATGCCTTCACCATCGGCCCTGTCCTCGTCTCCATGGGCATCGACCACGAAGAAATCGCCTGCGCCCAGGATCACTTCGATCCCGCTTCGTTTTCTGATGCACTCAACTGGTTCGGCGCGCTCGTTTCCAGCGTCTCGCTCGTCTGCGCCATTGAAGAAAGCATCTCGCGTATCACCGAGCTGGTTACGGCAGTCAAGAAATTTGCCTATGACGAGCGCACCCCCGATAAAGAGCTCGACGTTCACGACAGCCTTCAGAGCACGCTCACCATCCTCGGCCACAAGCTCCGCCTCAAGCAGATTCAGGTTGAAAAGCGCTTCGCCGCCTCGCCCTCCACCATCCGCACTCGCGGCGCCGCCCTCAGCCAGGTCTGGACCAACCTCATCGACAACGCCGTCGATGCTTGTCCGCAGGGCGGGAAGCTCGAAATCTCCACCTGGTCCGAGCCCGATTGGCTCGTCGTCTCGATCGGAGATAACGGCTCCGGCATTCCTGCCGACGTCCTTCCCCGCATCTTCGAGCCGTTCTTCACTACCAAACCGCAGGGCTCCGGCACCGGCCTCGGCCTCGAGATCGTTCACCGTATCGTCACGCAAAAATTCGCCGGAAAGCTCGATGTCGAGTCCCAGCCCGGCGACACTCGCTTCATCGTCCGCCTGCCAGTAAACACTCCCCCCGCCTGATTTCGGCCCCGGTTGCCCACGGTTGTATGAGTTCCGGTTTGCCAGTTTCGGTAGGCCCGCATTTTGCAGCGAATGCTGTCGCATGCTATTGCGCCCGCGCAGCCAGTCTGCAACCGGAATCTGGAGAACCTGGCGGAAGTGCGTATGCATCCTCAGCGGGCGCGTTACTCGTAGGCCTGCCCATGGGCCCAATCCCCAATGATCGGGAGCTTGACCCGCTTGCCATTCAACGCGCCGATCACACACCACAGCCACAGGAGGAAAGCAGCCAGCGCGGCCGCACATATTAGACCCATCGCGACACGTGGCCCAAGAAACGCGGCAAATGGCAGGGCGACGGTCAGGGTGTATCCGAAGAAGATCACAAAGACATTGAATACCAGCGACTGCCAGGCGTGGAATCGCACATAGGGCCGCTTGTTGTAGCGCCTGATGGCCAGAAAGAAGATCGCCAGGACGGGAGTAAAGTAGGCGATCGCGCCAATCGCATTGTCAGAGAGTCCGGCTTTTTTCGGGGGACTGGACATGATCCCTCCCTTTGGGGGTGTAGAAAGGGCGCTATGTTTGAACTTGTACTAGTGGGCCCGATTCTTTGCATTCCGTCCGTCCCAACAAACGACTAAGGCGGAACGAACCTTCTGGGGATCATCTACAGACTAATCGAACGAAGAGGCTCGGGTCCTTAACTAACAGAGATGCACGGGTACTTCCGGAACCAGCCCTGGTGGCAGGAAGCTCGTCATTCCAGTGGTAGGACCACTCGACCCCTCATAGCGTATGATGAGCCTCGCAAGAAACTCACAACGCGAGGCATCTCCGTGATTGAACAGAAAAACTCCCTCACCCACCGATACTTCAATTCGATTCTCACCCTGGCCTTCATCGCCGCTTCCGCCACCACCCTCCACGCGGCCAGCACCTGCAATCCGCGCGACCTCGGCGCAAAGGGCGATGGAACCACCAAGGATACTGCGGCGATTCAAAAGGCAATTGACGCCTGCGCGACCAAAGGCGGAGGCATCGTCCGCCTCACGGCGGGCACGTATCTCAGCGCTCCCATCGTCCTCAAGAGCAACATCACCCTCCAGCTCGATAAGGGAGCCACGCTCCTCGGCTCGCCCGATCACGCCGACTATCCCGAGATCACCGAATTCCGCCTTCCCGGTGTCCAGTCCCTGGTGAGCGCGACGAACGCTGAGAACGTGTCCATTACTGGCGACGGCACAATCGATGGCAACGGCGAAAGCTGGTGGCAAATCGCGCGCACTGTTCACAACGCTGGCGTCATGGGCAATCCGCACCCGCGTCCGCGCCTCGTTGTCTTCGACCACTGCAGGCACGTCCGCGTCGAGGGAGTCACCATCCAGAATTCGCCCATGTGGCAGCTCGTGCCTTACTATTCCGACGACGTCGTCATTCACAACATCCGCGTTCTGGCGCCGCAACACGCGCCGAACACTGACGCCGTCGATCCCTTCTCTTCATCGAATGTCCACATTGACCATCTCTACGCCGACACCGGCGACGACGATATCGCAATCAAGTCCGGCGCAATCGACTCGCCCGGCGGCGACGATCCCAGCCGCAACATCGTCATCTCCGATTGCACCTTCCTCCATGGCCACGGCCTTTCCATTGGCAGCGAGCTCGCCGGCGGCGCCAGCAACATCCTCGCCGAGCGCATCCACTTCGATGGCACCGACAACGGCATTCGCGTCAAAGCCAATCGCGATCGCGGCAATGACGTTTCGAACCTCGTCTTCCGCGATATCGATATGAAGAATGTCAAAAACCCAATCGTGGTCAGCGAATACTATCCCCGCATCTTGCCATCCGCAAGCGCCGTGGATCCCGCGCCCGTCACGCGCCTCACGCCTCACTTCCACGACATCGTCTTTCAGAACGTCACCGCCACCGGCGCCGCAATGGCCGGAGCAATCGTCGGCCTGCCTGAAGCGCCGGTCACCGACATTGTTCTTCAAAACGTCAATCTCAGCGGCGATAAGGGATTGTCGATCGGTTATGCAACCGTCACCGGCCAGAACGTGAGAGTCGTGGCCGCGCAAGGCGACGCGATCATCAAAATGCCGGGTGCCAACGTCACGCTAAAATAATTTTCAAAAAGCCGGGCCAGGCCCTTTTTCTTTGGCCCGGCCGTCTTGTTCCGACCCTGATCTTTCGTCGGTAAACGGCCTGACCGGGCCCGCCTTACGCTGCCTGCGGACGCTTATCCACCGGCAGGCCGCCTTCCGCGGCTCCGAAGTTACAGCAACTTCACCGAGGAGACATCGATCGTATCGCCTTCCACCTTACCGGTCACGTTCACGCGCATATGATCTTTTTTGCTTGAGGCTTTAAGCTCCGATTCGATCTTCTCGTTCCCTTTGGCATCGAATTTCAGAAACTTCTGGTCGCTTGTCACAATGCCGAAGCCGCTATCTGCGCATTTCAGTGCGCAATCGCGCGTATGCGAGTCTGGATCTGCTGCCACTTTCTTCGAGCAGCTCACATCCACCACCGGCACATTGTTGTAGGTTGCGGCAAGTGCGAACGCGGGCGTCACAAGCAGCCCCGCCAGCACAATCAGGAAAGTCAATCTCTTCATCGTATTCCTCCGGTTGAGTTTCGTTTGAATTCTCTACCACGCCCCGGCAGCTTCAGTTTTGCCGAATTCCAGGCCTGCCTTACCCGTTGCCATCTACACACCCACTACACAAAGGAGCAGCGAGCCGGCATTCGGTTACAAACGTCGCCGAATATTCCTTAGTAGCTCACCCGCTCCGCCCGAATCCCCTGGAATCCCGTTGCCTGGTTCGCGATGTAACCATTTCGGTCGAGCCGACTCTATATAGCTGGAGTCTTGATAGTAGAGCCATGCAGACCATCGACACTTTGAATGCGGCCGTTTCTGAGCGCTGGTCCGACCTGGAAGTTGTCGAGCGCGTGCGTGCCGGAGACACAGGCCTGTACGAAATCATCATACGCCGCTACAACCAGCGGCTTTATCGCATCGCGCGCGCCATACTGCGCGACGATGACGAAGCAGAAGACGTGATGCAGGCCGCCTATGTGCGGGCCTTTCAGCACCTTCACCAGTTTGCCGGCGACGCGCCCTTCTCTGCCTGGCTCACGCGCATCGCCGTCAATGAGGCGCTGCAGCGCCTCCGCCTGCGTAAGCGCAGCCGGCAACTGGACGACTTCGAGCAGAATGAGGAAGGTCTTATGAGCGCCGTCGACACATCTCCCGATCCAGAGCACAGTGCATCCATCGCGGAACTCGGTCAACTCCTGGAAGAGGCCGTTCTTGGTCTGCCGGACCATTACCGCTCCGTAGTCATGATGCGCGACATTGAGCAATTGTCCACTGCGGAGACTGCGGCAGTGCTCGACCTCAGCGAACAGAATGTCAAGGTTCGCCTGCACCGCGGGCATTCGCTGATGCGCGGTTGGCTTTTCGCGCGCGTCGGCGAAACGGGCTGCAACGCATTCCCATTTCTTGCTTTTCGCTGCGATCGCGTCGTCTCAAGTGTCTTCGCGCGGCTTGGCGAAATGGGCCTGAGCGTTCAATAAATTCCGCGATGTACCCTTGGCCCCTTCCGGGCCCGCGGCGAGCGATCATTACTCGTTGGGGTGGTTTGGTCCCTGGCTCTCTTGGCCCCTAAACCTCGGTCCCTGCCTTACTGATTCACCCCGCTCGCCAGAAATCCCCCGTCCACCACGAGATTCTGTCCCGTGACGAATGAAGCGGCGTCGGATGCCAGATAGACCGTCGCCCCAATCAGCTCTTCCGTCTTGCCGAACCGCCCCATCGGCGTCCGCATCAGCAGTTCCTGCCCGCGCGGCGTCGAGTCCAGCAGTTGCGCATTCAAGTCTGTCCGAAACACTCCCGGCGCAACCGCATTCACCGTCACGCCCTTCTTTGACCACTCCACCGCAAGCGATCGCGTCAGCGACGCCACGCCCGCCTTACTCGCCGCGTATGCCGCTACTTCGCTCAGCGCCACAAAACTGTTCAGCGATGAAATATTCACGATGCGCCCGTACCCCCGCTCCAGCATGTGCCTTCCAAATACCTGGCAGGCCCGCAGCGTTCCCGTCAAATTCGTATTCAGAATGTTGGTCCACTCGGCCTCGGGAAAGTCGAGGGTTGGCGCTCGCTTGATGATGCCCGCGCAATTCACCAAAATATCTACTTTGCCGAATCGCTCCAGCGCCGCCGCCAGCAGCGCCTCCAGCGTGCTGCGATCGCTCACATCCGAGGACATGCGCAGCGTCTTCCGCCCTCGCGCCTCAATTTCACCGGCCGTCTTGTCCACTTGCTCTTTGCGGCGTGCCGTGGCAATCACGTCAGCGCCCGCGTCAGCTAAACCAAGACTCAGAGCCCGGCCAATCCCGGAGGTACCTCCGGTCACAACTGCAACCTTGCCTTCAAGGCTGAAAAGAGAATCTGTCATTCCATCTCCGTTGGAAAATGTAGTGCCGGTCTCCAAACCGGCTGTCACGCGGGCGTCCACGCCCGCATCAGGACGCCGACCCTAAGAATACCGGCGCAATGTGCCGCGCGTAGAGATTTTCAGTTACATTTTTGGCGATCACCGGCTCGTTCGCTTCCAGCAAATCAAGATAGCGCTGCCCCATCTTCGCGGCCACCTTGAATCCCACGTGCAGCAACTGGCGCACGCTGCTGTTATAAGCCGGCGAGCCTTCCACATGCCGCAACGCCGATGTGTACTGCTCCGAAGTCCATCCCCGCACCTCATCGGCCGTCGGCAGCTTCTTCACGTCGATGTCGATCACCGTCGCATACGGCGCGCACAACTCCTCACGATGCGCCAATGCTTCGGCATAAACTTCCTTGGCCAGCGCCAATCCTTCGCCGCCCGCCTCGGCCAGCCCGATCAGCTCCTCCAGCCACGTCGTTCCCGCCGTCTTCAGGTGCACGCCCACGTCGAGTCGTTTTATCGTCGCGTGAATCGCCGGATAAATCGAAAACTTGTCGCTGCCCGAATGCACGCTCAGCTTCAGATTGTCGGGCAGACCGTACTGCTTCACGGCATAGGCAATCGCCGCCACGTCCAGCGCCATCTCGCGCTCGAATTGCTTCACGTCGCCCGCATAATCCACGCCCTTGTTGAACCGCCCGCTGAACTTTGGCGCGATCGTCTGCACAGGAATTCCCTCATCGGCAATTGCCGCCAGAATAATCAGCAGCTCCACCGGGCTCTGCGCGCGATCGGTCTCATCCATCGAAACCTCGGGAACAAAATTCCCCGCGCCCCGCGCACTCAGCACATGCCGGTACACATCGCCCGCCTTTTTCACGGCCGCCAGAAATTTCTCCGCAGTTTGCCGCAAAATTCCAGGCGTAATTTCGAATGCCTGGTCGGCTCCGGCCAGTTCAATGCTTCCCTGCAACTCCGGATGCCGCTTCACAAAGCTCTCGATGTCCTCCGCCTGCGCCGGCTGCCCAATAAAATCGGCCACGTCGAACGTGAAAAAATCGCACGGCGCAAGAAAGCGGTCCACGGTCGCGGCCGTAATGTGGTCCGCATCGCAGTAATAGGGCAGCTTCCAACCCAGCGCCTTCACCGCCGCATCGGCCGCCTGGCGCACGCTCGTCGGCTCCGAACCGATAATCATGTGCTCGCGGTTCGACTTGTTCCACACCGGAACCACTTCAACCCCGTGGTTCAACGCATTTACGCAAGCCTGCAACTGCGCCTTTGCCTGATGCGCAAAACGGTCCCCTGTTCCTACCGAATATTTATTGAGTTTCAATCCTTCGATCCCCATACTCTTCCCGTCATGTGATTTTATGTTGCTGGGTCTCGCTGCTTATCCGCGCCTCATCCAGCTTGGCTGCTCGCCAATGCCGGCGCGGCGGAGCTCTCAAATCGGTTGCGGTACGCCCACAGTCCTAACCCCGGATTCGCTACAAAGAAAATCCTCTCGCCGCCCACTTCGTTGAACCCATGCCGCAGTTTTGCCGGATCGTACCGCGCCGTCATCGCCTTCAAATCCCCGTACTCGAAGCCGACCCCTTCTATTTCTTTGCGAGTCAACTCGCCGGGGCACCACCGGATCGTAAATCGTCCCTCCGACGAAGCATGAATCAGATGCGCCGCCGCGCTCAGATCCGCCGCCAGGTCCGCATTTTCTTCCACCGCCTTCAGCGTTGCCGGCGTTCCGCGATAGCCATACTTGCGAATCAGCGCATCGATCCCCTTGTCCTCGCCGAATTCCTCCACGCCCGGCGCCAGAATAATCAGCTCCGCTCCGTCGGCCAGCGCCATTCGCGTCCGGTAGATCGCCTTGTTCCCGATCCACGTGCTGTGAAACTCCTTCGGGTCCAGGTACACAACTGCTTTCTTGATCGGCTCGTCCAACATCTCGAAGTTCACCTTCAGGCTCAGATCCGCCGCCTTCAGGAAGCATTCCAAGTCGTCGCCGATAAATAGTCCGCGCACCGCCAGTCCGCCATTCTTACCGCGGCCCACCACGGTCTGCACATACACAATGGGCAGGTGCCGCAGAAACTTCTCGCTGGCGCGATTCAAAACCGTGCGCACAGGGTTCTCGGCCCGCCCCATGATCCGTTCCATCCCGTACACCGCGCCCAGGTAGTGGCTGCGATTGATCCCCTCGCGCCCGCCCGTGCCGATCAGAATGTTTTTGGAGTGATTCGCCATTCCGATTACTTCGTGCGGCACCACTTGCCCAATCGAAAGAATCAGGTCGAACCCGCCCTGTGAGATCAGCTTGTTCACCTGCGCCGGCCACGTGTAGTTCAGCTTACCTTCCGATTGTTCGCGGATAAACTCCGCCGGCAGCTCGCCCAGCGTCTCAATGTCCGTGCGCCAGTTGTGTACGCGGAACAGTTCCAGCGGCGTACCACCAAACATGCGCGCAATCTGGTCAGGCCGCATCGGCGTGTGCGTCCCAATCGCCGGCAGCACGGCTTTCAGCCGCTCGCCGTAATGCTCCCACGCATACCGCGTCAGGTCCCCGGCCCGCGAGTGCTCGCGGCTTTGATCCGGCGGCACGGCCAGCACGGTCTTCCGTTTACCCAGCTTGGCCAGGCTCTCCACCAGCAGCTCTTTTAGCTGCATCTCTGAGAGGTCGGTCTCCGTGCTTCCCACCGAACAATACAAACTCATTCAGTAAACTCAACTTTCATCGCTTTGGGTCCACGGCGCGGAACAGCGGAGACGCGCAATACAATCACGCTCCTACAGCCGATACGCCTTCTTCACCAGCCCATACGTTAATTCGTGCGCCACTTCGTGCGCTTCGTCTTCGTCCAGCCGATGTTCGGCAACCAGCCTGCCCAGGAACGCGCAATCCACGCGCCGCGCAACATCGTGCCGTGCCGGAATCGACAGAAACGCCCGCGTGTCGTCGTTGAATCCCACTGTGTTGTAGAACCCCGCCGTCTCCGTCGTTTGCTCGCGGAAACGCATCATGCCCTCGGGACTGTCATGAAACCACCACGCCGGGCCGAGGCGCAAGCAGGGATAATGCCCCGCCAGCGGCGCCAGTTCGCGGCTGTACGTTGTCTCATCCAGCGTGAACAGGATGATAGTCAGGTTGCGCTCGTTGCCAAAGCGGTTCAGCAGCGGGCGAAGCGCGTCCACATAATTTGTTGGCCTGGGAATATCGGCGCCCATGTCGCGGCCATAGCTCTCATACACAAAGCGATTGTGGTTGCGCACGCTCCCGGGATGGATCTGCATCACCAAGCCATCCTCCACGCTCATCCGCGCCATCTCCGTCAACATCTGCGCCCGGAACAGTTCCTGCTCTCCCGCGTCCGCATTGCCCGCAATCACCTTCGTAAACAGCGCTGCTGCCTCGCCCTGCGGCAAGTCCGCCGTCTGCGCCGTCGGATGTCCGTGGTCGGTCGATGTGCACCCCAGAACTTTGAATCGCGCCCGCGCCTTCATGAGCGCATTCAGGTAGCCCTTCCATGTCGAGCTGTCTTCGCCGTGCATTTCGCCCAGCTTCGCCACCAGCCCCGCAAATCCCTTGAACTCCGGATCGACTACTGAATCGGGCCGGAACGCAGGAAGAATCCGCGCCTTCCATCCTGAATCGCGAATCGCCTGGTGAGCCTTCAGCCCGTCCAGCGGCGACTCCGTCGTCGACAGCACCTCAATATTGAATCTCTCGTAAAGCGCCCGCGGCAGAAACTCCGGCTGGCGCAGCTTTTCCGCGATTGTGTCGAAATAAAAGTCGGCCGTCTTCTCGCTCAGTCGCTCCTTAAATCCAAATAATTCCTCAAACGCAAAATCCAGCCACATCCGCGTCGGCGTCCCGCGGAAAAGATAGTAATGCTTTGCAAAAATGCGCCAGACCTTGCGCGGATCGTCGACCACCGGCTTCCCGATGCCCAGGTCATCCATCGAGATTCCCTGGCTGTAAAGCATGCGGAACACGTAGTGGTCGGGTTGCACAAATAGCGTCGCCGGATCGGGAAACGGCCCGTTGTCGGCGAACCACGAGGCTTGCGTGTGCCCATGGGGGCTGATAATCGGAAGGTTTTGGATTCGTTCGTATAAAGATCGTGCGACTTTACGGGCACTGCTCTCGGCGGGAAATAAGCGGTCTTCGTGGAGCAACATGGCTATCATTCTACCTGCCTCGCCGACCGCTTCGACAGACGGTCCGCGGTGAAAGAGGTCAGACCGGAAGTATACACATTCATACCTCAAGCCGCCCCGGGCGCGCAATCTTCCGAACCTCCTCGAAGATTCTCCAACCGGACCCAGCCTACGGTGATAATCTCGCTTTGACGCTGATTTTTAGGTACGCAAGAAGGTAGCTCATCGTATGCCCAGGGTGAAAGAAGTAGAGCGCCATACCCACCGCACCATGCAAGTGGTTAACCACATCCGCTCCCTTATTGAGAGCGGAACCCTGCAGCCAGGCGACAAGATTCCACCCGAACGCGAGTTCGCCCGCTCCCTCAAAATCAGCCGCGCCAGCCTGCGCACCGGCATCGGTTACATGGCCGCAATGGGCGTTATGAAAATCCGCCACGGCGTCGGCTCCTTCGTCGCCGATGGCCCCCCTCAATTTGGCACCGCATCGCTCTCGCTCATCGGCGCCCTGCATGGCTTTCAGTCCTGGCAAATGTTTGAGGCTCGCATCATCCTTGAAAGCCATCTTGCCGCCCTCGCAGCCGAGCGCGGCAAGCAGGAGCACTTCTCCGCCCTCGCCGATGAAGTTGCCGACATGTTTGCTTCCATGAACAGTCCCGCCGACTATCTCATCCACGACCTCCTTTTTCACCGCATCGTCTCCCAGGCCTCCGGCAATCCCATTCTGGCCGCCATCATTGAAACCATCACATCGGCCCTCTACGACGCTCGCCTCAAGACCGTCGAGCGCTCCACCGACATGCGCGAATCCGCTGAGATGCACCGCGAGATCTACCGCGCAATCCGCACGCGTAATGGTAAGGAAGCGCACAACCTCATGGAGCAGCACCTGCGCATGGCGCAAATTGCGCAGGGAATGGAGCGCCCAACGGGCCGCAAAACATCGTCCGCCTTGCACAAGAAAAAGCACGCGCGCACTGCGGCCTAGCTGCCCATCAAATCACGGAAAATCCAGGCTTATTCCAGCTCGCTGCAGGTCGTCCTGCTGCGCCATTTTTGCCGCCTTGTTGCGTCTCGCGCCACGCTGTCGCCGCCATGCGCCATTTATCGCGCTCCCGCCATACCGCATCAAGAAACACTGCGGTGCACTTCAGCTCACCCTCGGGGTAAACTTTCGGAATGTTTCCCGAACCTGAACGCGAACCGCTTGGAGCCGCCTTCCAATGCTCAAACTTTATCTATGTCCTTTGCCCTCTTGCTCCTGAAAACAGCAATATCGCCAGCATGGACTGACCATACTTTGTTTGAATCTCGACCAAATTCCACCTTCTCGCATCCAAATTCCGCCTTCTCATAGAACCTGCCAATCGATATTCAATTTTCGGAAACCACCTCCAATTTCCCTATTGACAGTTCTTGACCCGCTATATGAAACTACTCGCGCTTCGAAGTGTGGTCAGACCACATGTGCCAATTCTTGCCGATGCCATGGGCCGGCGACTTGTGGAGCGCGAAGTAATTCTTAGTGGAGGCAACAAATCATGCAATTTGCAGCAATAAGCCAGAGGCAGTGCGCCGGTAGGCTCCGCGATCTCACTCGCACAGAAATGCCCGAACTGCACTTTGGCGCCAGCAGGACATTCGCGGTTCTGTTCTCTCTGTTCGTCGCCTTCCTGCTGCTCCTCCCCTTCGCTGCTATCGCGCAGGAGTTTCGCGCAACCATCAGCGGAACAGTCACCGACCCCAGCGGAGCGGTGGTGCCGGGCGCCAACGTACTGGTGCAGGAGACAAGCACCGGGGCCATCAGCCACACCACCAGCGATGCGGCCGGCGAATATGTAGTGCCTTTCCTGATGCCGGGAAATTATTCCATCACGGTGAAAGCATCCGGATTCGAAGTCCTCAAGCGCAGCGGAATTGTATTGCATGCCCAGGAACATCCGATGATCAACCTGGCCCTCACGGTGGGTAGCGCCAATCAAACGGTCACAGTCACCACCGCCACTCCGCTTCTCGATACCGCCAACGCTTCGGTCAGCACAGTCATTACCACCAGCAGCGTTGCCGATTTGCCTCTCAACGGCCGCACCCCTGCCGCGCTCGCGGAGCTTTCGGCAGGCGTCATCACTACGGCGGCTCCTGAGCAGATTCATCCCTTCGACAACAACGCCGGCAACGCCTGGTCGATCGGCGGAACGCCAAATCAAGTCAGCGAAGTGCTGCTCGACGGCTCCCCCGACGAAACCTTGCTCGGGTCGCTCGCTTTCAGCCCGTCACAGGACTCCGTGAAAGAAATCTCGGTTCAACCCTTCGCCACTGACGCCTCCTTCGGTCACACAATCGGCGGCGTGATAAACCAGGTCACCAAGAGCGGAACAAATTCTTTGCACGGCACAATGTACGAGTTCGGTCAGATTTCCGGCATCGACTCAAACACATATTTCAATAAGCGCAATGGCGGCACCACACCTGTCTTCCACTTTAACCAGTACGGGCTCACTGTCGGCGGACCGGTTTGGATTCCCAAAGTCTTCAACGGCAGGAACAAGCTCTTCTTCTTCTTCGCGTGGGAAGGGCTGAAGGACTCCAGCCCCGCGACTACCACCCTCACCGTGCCAACCACACAGAGCCTCACAGGCAGCCCTGGTACGGGCGGCGAAGCCAACGGCGACTTTTATCAGATCCTTCAGGCCGGGTGTCCGACAGGTATCGCGAGCAACACTCCGTCCACTGGAGCTATATGTAACGCCGACCCCGCCATCAAGCAACCCAACCCTTATTCTGACCCGAGCCAGCTTTATGATCCCCGCAGTTCAGTGTCAACGGGTGGCAATATAACCCGCACGCCCATCTACAACAATCAACTGCAGTCCGTTTATCCCGTTCTCGATCCCATTGGCCTTGCCTACGTGAAGCTGTTCCCCGCGCCCAACGCGACCGCTAGCGCCCTCGCCAACGGTCAGGACAACTACATCAGCAACGCGCCCAGCATCGATAACTACGACAACGAATTCGGTCGCCTCGACTTCAACCTTGGGGCCAATGACCATATGTTTCTCGATGTGCGCCATAACAACCGTACCCAGATCAAAAACAACTACTTCCTCAACAACACCACTGGAACCACGCTGATTCGCGAGAACCTCGGCACCTCGCTGGACAACGTCTACAACCTCAATTCCTCAACTATTCTCGACATGCGCGTTAACTGGACTCTGTTCTACGAGACGCACGGATCGCCCGCCCAGGCCTACACCCCAACCCAGATGGGATTCCCCAGCACTCTCGCCGGCTCCAGCTCCGAAGTGCAGTTGCCTGCCATCACCTTCAGCGCCGCAGGCGGCGGTTGCACGCCGCCCACCAATAGTTATCAGTGCCTTGGCGATACCAGTTCGGCCCTCGACCCCGGCTCAAGTTACCAAGTGTTCACTGACCTTATCAAGGTCATCGGGCGCCACACGCTCAAGGTCGGATTTGACGGCAGGCAGTACCGGCTGAGCGTCACCAACTACGGCGATTCTGCCGGCGCCTTCACTTTCAATACCAGTTGGACCAACGGCGGAACCGGCGGCGTTTCAAGCAATATTGGCTACGATCTTGCTGCCCTCTTGCTCGGTGTTCCTTCCTCGGGCGAGTACGACCTGAACGCCCGCGCCGACTACCACGAATATTACGTCGGAACCTTTATCCAGGACGACTGGACCGTCAACGACCGCCTAACCCTCAACCTCGGGCTCCGCTATGACATCAACACGCCCTACGAAGAACGGCTCGGCAGAACCGTCAACGGTTTCAATCCAGCGGCTACCGTAAACTATGCCGCCACTCCCAAGTGGACTTCGAACACCCAGACCGTCAACGGGCAAAGCTTCACCGTCCCCAGCATCAACCTCAACGGCGGCCTCACCTTCCCGTCCGGGGCTAACGGAGCCGTCTTCGCCACCAACAGCGGTTTCTTCAGCCCCCGCTTAGGCTTCGCCTTTAGCGCTGACAGCAAAACCGTTCTGCGCGGCGGTTTCGGCGTCTTCGTGCAGCCTGAGACCATGTCAAGCGAATCGGCCACCGGCGTCACCTCGTCGAATGCGCTCTCTAACCAGGAAGGCTTCAGTGCCGCCACCACGTACATCACTTCGTCCAACGGCGTAAACGTATCGGGAACATTCGAAAAACCGTTCCCCAGCGGCTTCACGCAGCCCACGGGCGCCTTGCTCGGCTCCAGCACCTTCCTGGGTTCGCCGTCGGCAATCAATTTCCTCGCGCCCAATCAGCACGATCCCTATTCCGAGCGTTGGGATTTTGGAGTCCAGCGCTCCCTCACCAGCAACCTCATGGTCGAGGCGCTCTATGTCGGCAACCACGGCGTTCATCTTCCTGTCGGAACCCACAACATCAACGCCGTCCAGATGCAGTACCTGTCCACTACGCCTTACTTCAATTTCAACTTGAATAAGGCTTACGGGAACAAGATCACCAACCCGTTTAAGGGAACTCTGGGCACTTCGAATACCACTGGGCTGAATACCTCGAGCACTGAGAGCTTCGGCAACTTCGTGGTTCCATTCCCGCAATTCGGCACCACGGCAATCACAGAACAGAATCAGACCATCGGTCAATCGTGGTTTTCCAGCGGCATCGTTCACATAGAGGAGCGCGCCAGCCACGGGCTAACCCTCACGGCCAACTACAGCTTCTCCAAAATGATTGAGGCCGACAGTTACCTGAACGATCAAGATACGTCCCTCACGCGGCGCATCTCGCCTTTCGACCACGTGCATCACTTCACCGCCGGCGGCATCTACGAGCTCCCCTTTGGCCGCGGACGCGCATTCAACTTCGGCGGCAACCGCCTCGCCGACGAGTTGCTCGGCGGCTACGTCATCAATGGTATCTACCAGTTCCAGACCGGCGCTCCCATTTACTTCTCAGCCGACATTCCGCTCGACCCGTCAATTACCTCGCTGCGCCAGCTTACGATCCAGCCCCGCAACACCGGGTCAAGCCTGACAGATCGGTCCCTCAATCGCTCCCAGTTTGTCTTCGCTCCCAACCCCAGCACGTGCACCGGAACCTGCGACGGCAGCGTTAATATCGGCGGCCAATACGTCGATCATTACCGCACTTTGCCGCAAACCTTGTCCTGGATCCGCCAGGATGGATACAACAACCTCGATGCCTCCATCCTCAAGGACTTCCGCTTTACCGAGGGCTCATACTTCCAGCTTCGCTTTGAAACCTTCAATACACTTAACCACGCGATCTTCTCGGCTCCGAACGTCTCCAGCGCAACTTCAGGCAACTTCGGCCAGATTACCGCTACGGCAGCCAATAGCCTCCCGCGCCAGATTCAGATCGGCGGGCGCATCGTATTCTGACCTTTTTCCAACCCATCCCTGCGGCGCGGGACACATCAGCCTCGCGCCGCTTTTCCTCCACGTCGCACGTGTCGGCGCTTCCCCACTCCTCAGCCGACTTGTTCCGTCCTATCGCCTTTGCCATCTTACCCCTGAGAACTGCAATTTCATCGCTGAGGTCTGACCTCAATTAATTCGAATCGCAACCAAATTCCATTCCCCGTTCGGCATTCCACCTTCTCATAGACACAGGGAATTTGAATTCAATTTTCGGGAAATGATTGCGAACTTCCCTATTGACAGTCGTTGATCCTCTATATGAAACTACTCGCACTTCAAAGTGTGGTCAGACCACGTGTGTGAATTCTGGCTTTAGGCCTGGATGGCGCACAAAGGAGCGATTCACAACAACTAGTGGAGGCAGGACCGATATGACGCAATTGGCGGTAAAGTCCCAATTGATGATGAAGAAAGTTTCGAGTGGAGCGCCATCTGGCCTCTTCCGCTTATCCGCGATCCGATACGTAGCGATAGTCGTCGTCGCCACCATGATGTCCGCCGGCGCAATGGCGCAGTTGGCGGGGAAAGGTGGCATCACCGGCACCGTGCAGGATAAGACCGGCGCTGTCATTGCCAACGCCACGATCACCGCCACCAATACCGCCAACGGTGTTTCGACGGTCACCAAATCGACCGGCGCTGGCGACTATAACTTTTCCAACCTCGACCCCGGCATATACACGGTGACCACTGTCGCGCCGGGCTTCGAGAAACTTACCCAGCAAAACATCCATGTGGACGCGCTGTCGACGCAGACTTACAATCCTGCGCTTCAGGTCGGCGCCGCCGACGTACAGATCACCGTCTCCGCCGCGCCTCCGCAACTTGAGACCAGCGATGCCACACTCGGCGCCACCATGGAGCAGGAGACCTATGCGGCCCTGCCCATTGAGATGAATGCATACGGTCAGGCCGATCAGCGCCGCGCCACTGACTTCGCATACCTGATGCCCGGCGTACAGGGCAACGAGACCAACGGCAACGCCACCACCAACACTGGCGTTGTCAACGGCTCCGGCAGCCGCGGCGCAGTCTCCGATGTCTACGTCGACGGCATTCCCTTCGTTCGTGCCGGCGGCAACGGTGACCCGCGCTATGTTTGGACCGCGATCTCCGTCGATGCCGTCGATCAGTTCCAGGTGCAGACTGTTGGCTACGGGGCCATGTATGAAGGCCAGGGCCTCATGAACTACTCCATCAAGCACGGCGGCAACCAGTACCACGGATCCGTCTATGAGTTCTTCCGCAACACCGCTCTCGATACCTGGGGTTGGTTCGGCAAGATTCCCAATCAGGCAACTGGCAAGCCGGTCAAGCCCATCGAGCACAGCAATGAGTACGGCATCGTCCTCGGCGGTCCGCTAATTCCCTTCGGCTCGCTCCAACAGAAACTCTTCTTCTTCACCAACTACGACGGTTTTCGCTTTTCCAACGCCACTCCAACGCCCATGAGATTCCCCTCGAGCGCCGAGCAGACCGGTGACTTTAGCGCCGATGGCGTCAACATCTATGACCCCAGTACTGAAGCCGCCTGCGCCGCCACAAATCCCGCCGGCGTCGGCAAGCCTTGCCGCAATCAGTTCATTTATAACAGCGTCAAGAACGTGATTCCGCCCGGCGAAATCGCCGCGGTTCCGAAGGCCATGGAGAGCTTCCTTCCTGCAATCTCCAGCAACACAACCAGCAACAACTACGTCGCCGCAAACGCCAATGGCTTGAACAACTGGTCCACCACTTCGCGAGTCGACTACGTTATTAGTTCGCATGACACCCTCAGCGCGCTCGGCGCAGTGGGCCGTCAGGCCAGTTCCATCCCGGCCGGCCAGTCCACTGCTGGGCGCAACGTTGGCCCTGAGCCATACGACTATGGCCAGGCATTCGCCCCCAAAACCGCGGTGTGGACCATCGAAGAAACGCACGTCTTCTCTCCCAGCTTCCTCAACCAGGCCAAGTGGGGGTATGCCCGCTATAACGGCCCCACTTTCAATCCAAATGACACGCCGAAGTACGCCGCTACCACGATGGGCATGTCCGGCCTTCCATTTGGTCAGGCATCGAACATGTTCCCCATCGTTACCTTTGCCGGGACGGCTGCGCCCACGCAGTGGAACGGCGCCACCGAGAACCGGACTACGGCGGAAAATTACACCTTCCTCGACAATTTGCAGTGGAACGTCGGCAGGCACTCCTTCACCTTCGGAGGCAACCTCGCGTGGATGCTCTACAACGTCAACAACGCCACCAAAGGCGGATCGACCCCAATCACTCTGGCTACCGCAGTCACTGAGACTGCGCAGTTAAACAACGCATTTACTGCCCTCAGCGGCACTGGCCTTTCCTATGCCAGCTTCCTCGTCGGTCAAATCGACAAGGGCAGCTTCACTCAGTACCTCCAACAGGAATTCGGTGCGCGCTTCCGTGCCATCTCGCCATATGTGCAGGACGACTGGAAGATGACCAACAAGCTCACCGTCAACCTCGGCCTGCGTTATGACTTCTATCCGACCATCACCGAAGTGCACAACGCGGAAAGCTTCTTCAATCCCAACCTGGCAAACCCGGCCACCGGCCTCAACGGAGCGTTGGCCTACACCGGATCGGGCGCAGGCACCTGCAATTGCTCTACGCCTGTCAATAACTATTACAAGAACTTCGGACCGCGCCTCGGCTTTGCCTACCAGCTTGACCCCAAAACCGTCATCCGGGCCAGCTACGGCGTCATGTTCTCGCACGGCGGCGCAGTCGGAGGTTTGAACACCAGCATTGGAACACTCGGCTTCTCCGCGGCGCCTTCATTCTCAGCCAACGGTTCGGATGTCACCACAATGCCCGGCCTTCTGGCGGGTGGCAGCGGTGCCATCCCTGCCTTCACAGGCGCATCCGGCGTGGCTTCCGGTCCCGCCTACGGCACCGGCTTCGTCGGGAACACGACGACGCCTTCGTCGATGACCTACGACGATCCCTACTACGGAGGCCGCGCCCCGGAATTCATCAACTGGAGCTTCGGCATTCAGCAGCAAGTGACCAACGCAATGGCGCTCAATATCACTTATGTGGGTTCGGAGGGCCACTTCCTCCAATTGGATAGTTTCCACGCGCGTGGGAGACTGTCCGATGATCTCGATCCCAAGTACCTCTATCTGAAAACTGCCTTGGCGGACAACGGGAAGAGTGGCACTCCGTTACCGGCCACCGACTGCGTGACCTACAACCTCCCCTGCCCGAGTGCCGCGCTCATGGCGAACACCGGCCAGCAGTTGTCCCAATTCTTGAAGCCGTTCCCCTTCCAGACTGTCTCTGATAACTTCGGCTACGTCGGCAATGCCAACTACAACGCCTTGCAGGCGATGTTGAGCATGCGGACATGGCATGGCTTGACCATGAACGCCAACTATGTCTGGGCCCGTGCCATCGACGACGGTGGCACTTTCCGTACCGGCTATGCCATTCCCGCCGGCACGGTTGCCAATCACCCCTCAACCTCGTATGCCGCTGACCGCCTTGATCGCTCCGTCTCCACCTCCAACCAGCCGCAGCACTTTGTCGCAACGGCTGTTTGGGCAATGCCATTCGGCAAAACGATCGTATCGAGCAATGCAGTCGAGAGAGCGATCATCGGAGGCTTTTCCCTCTCTGGCGTCTACCAGGCCTACTCTGGATCGCCTCTCGCCATTACCGGCACGTCGTGCCAGACCAATCCTGCCGCCAGCACTTGCAATGCAACCCTTAACCCCAACTTCGCGGGTATCGCCCGCCAGAACGGCAAGTGGGGCAAAGGCCAGACCTGGGCAACTTACAACGCCACCTCCGGTGGGCAACCGACTCCTCCCAGCACGTACATCGTGCCTAGCACGGGCAGTTCGTTGGCAACCGCTGCCGGCCCATTCCTGAATCCTTCCACCGGAATCCTCAACTCGGGAAGCTATCCGTACACCTTCGGCGATGCGGCCCGTACCGCTCCCTACAACATCTCCGGACCGGGCAACTACCAGCTTGATTTTGCCTTGGTGCGCAGCTTCCCGCTGCACCTTGGTGAATCCAGCAAACTCGACTTCCGCGTTGAATGGTACAACGTCACCAACCACACGTTGTTTGCCGTTGCCAGCACCGCAGTCGGCAACGCCAACTTTGGGCAGGTCACCCAAAGCGGCAACCTCAACCGCAAGTCCGCTCAGTTCTCGGCTCGCATCAGTTTCTGACCCGCCTTGTTCTGAACTGACTTGTCGCAAGCATTCGTTCACGAGGCTGCCGATTCAACCCGGCAGCCTCTTTCGCATGGCACTCTCTTTTGCCAGCTGCATTTTTTGTATGATTCGCTCGACACTTTGGCTTCTTCGCCGCATCCGCGTCCTTTCGCCGGAGCATCTATGAAGTCCTTCCGCGCTCTTTCCTGCATTCTCGCAATCGCCCTCGCCGCCGCCCCGCTCCTGCTGCGCGCCGCCACTCCAGACGATTCGGCGCTCTGGTCCCAGCACTTCGCGAATTCAGCTATCGCCCGCTGGCCCAATGGCCGTATCGTCGCCGGCCGAATCGCCCAGCCCGGCGCTCCTTCAATCTGGAACTACGAGCTTGGCACCCTCCTCGAAGGAATGGACTCTGTCTGGCTTTCGACCGCTGATCCCAGCTACTTCAACTACATCCAAAAATCAGTCGACGCGCTCCTCGCCCCTGACGGTTCCATCCCCACCCTCAAGCCCGAAGAACATCAGCTCGACAACATTCTTCTCGGCCGCCAGCTTCTTCTTCTCTACGGCGTCACGCGCAACCAGCGCTACCTCACCGCCGCCACATTTCTTTACGATCAGCTCGCTCAACAGCCGCGAAACGCCTCCGGCGGCTTTTGGCACAAGCAGCGCTACCCAAACCAGATGTGGCTCGACGGCCTTTACATGGCCGAGCCTTTCCGCGCCGAGTACGCATCCATCTCCCATCACCCTGAAGACTTCGCCGACATCACCCATCAATTTGTGCTCATGGAGCAGCACGCGCGCGATCCGAAGACGGGCCTCCTCTACCACGGCTGGGACGAATCGAAGCGCGAGCGCTGGGCCAGCAAACAAACCGGCGACTCAGCTGAATTCTGGGCGCGCGGCATGGGCTGGTACCTCATGGCCCTCGTCGATACGCTCGACTACTATCCCGCCCACGATCCCGGTCGCGCGCAGCTCCTCGCCATTCTTCGCCGCGCAGCCGCTGCAGTCGCGCGCTACCAGGACCCCGACACCGGCCTCTGGTACGACGTGATGAACAAGCCCCATGAGAAAGGGAACTACCTCGAATCCTCCTCCGCCTGCATGTTCGTTTACGCGCTCGCCAAGGGCGTCCGGCGCGACTATCTGCCTCAGACTTACTCGGCCAACGCCGCCCGCGGCTACAAAGGCATCCTCGAGCACTTCGTGAATGCCGACGGCAAAGACTTCTCCCTCACCGGCACCGTCAAAGCCTCAGGCCTCGGCGGCGACCCGTATCGCGACGGCACTTACTCCTATTACATCGGTGAAAAAGTCGGCACGAATGACGCCAAGGGCGTGGGCACATTCCTGCTCGCCAGCTCTGAAATGGAAACCGCCGTTAACGCGAAGCTCGGTCGCGGCCGCACTGTCATCGTTGACGGATGGTTCAACTCTCAGGAGCGGGCCGATGCCTTCGACCGGCAAATCGAATTTCACTACAAATGGAACACCTGGGACGCGGCTGGCTACTCGCTCTTTGGCTACATCTTCCGCAGCTACGCCGCTGAAACCTCCGAACTCGACTCGGAACCCACGCTCGCCAACCTTCGCGGGGCGCAGGTTTACCTCATCGTCTCGCCCGACAACGCCGACAAAAACCCGCATCCGAATTACGCCACCGCCCACGACGCCACGCAAATCGCCAATTGGGTCCGCGCCGGCGGCGTGCTCATGATGATGGAGAACGACACCTCCTACGCCGACCTCGATCGTTTCAACGCGGTCTCAGACGAATTCGGTATTCACTTCAACAGCATCCTGCGCAAGCACGTCATCGGTACCAACTGGGAGCAGGGCAAAATCCTCATTGACGGCAATGGCCCCATCTTCCACCACCCCCACACCATCTTCGTCAAAGATGTCTGCACCATCTCCGTCAGCGGCTCAGCCCATGCGGCTCTCACCGAAGGCGGCGACATTTTCATGGCCACCGCCAAATTCGGCAAGGGGACCGTCTACGCAATGGTCGATCCCTGGCTCTACAACGAATACACTGACGGCCGCAAGCTGCCCGCCACTTACGACAACTTCGCTGCCGGCAAAGAGCTTGTCCGCTGGGCCCTCGATCAAGTTCCGCACTGATCCGGCCCATAGCCACAATGAATGCGCGCGTCGCATTTTAGGCGCCGAGAATCCCTTGACGACCCAAGGCTCTGTACCTTTTCATTGGATGGTCCGAGTGGTCAGTCCACTTAAAATGCGCAACTCTTACGGCCAAATCTCGTTGCAGCCGCGCTCCACACCTACCGGAGGAACCCAAATGCGCTCTACATCTATGCGTCTTCTGCTTGCCCCACTTGCGCTTCTTTTCGTTGCCGCCCTTCACGGCCAGGACACGCGCACCGTCACCGAGCCAAAGATTCCTCCCACCTGCGTCACGCTCCGCGCCGACGTCGCCGCCAATCACGGCGTCATCGCCCTCGCTGATGAGCAAAAGCTCTCTACCGCCCGAATTCAAGCCGCCCTCGACCACTGCGCCGCCATCCCGGCCGCCGCAACCAGCGCCGCTCCACCGTCATCAAAAGCCGTCGTCCTCCGCGCTCACGGCAAAATGAACGTATTCATCACCGGCCCGCTCACCCTCCGACCCGGCGTCACTGTTGTTATCAGTAAGAACACCGCGCTCGTCGCCTCGCGCGATCCGCGCATCTACGACCTCGCGCCCGGAGCCTGCGGCATCGTCTCCACGCACGGCCGCGGCTGCAAGCCGCTCATCTCCGGCGACGGCGCCGTCAACGCCGGAATCATGGGCGAGGGCTCCATTGACGCGCGTGGCGGCGCTACTCTCCTCGGTCATGACGTCACCTGGTGGGACCTCGCGCACGAAGCGAAAGTCAAAGACGAGCAGCAGAGCGTCCCGGCAATGATCTCCCTGCGCCACGTCGACAATTTCATACTCTACGAAATCACGCTGCGCAATTCCCCGGGCTTCCACGTCGCGGTAAATCAGACCGACGGCTTCACCGCCTGGGGCGTCAAAATCATGACACCCAAAACCGCGCGCAATACTGACGGAATCGATCCCGGCTCCTCGCGCAACATCACCATCGCATACAGCTACATTCACACCGGCGACGACGACGTCTGCCTCAAGCCCAGCGGCGCTGGCCCCGTCTCGAATATGTCTGTCCTCCACAATCACTTCTACTCCGGCCACGGCATGTCCATCGGCAGCGGCACTTTCGGCGGCGTTGACCACCTCCTCGTCGATGACCTCACCATCGACGGTGCCGACAACGGCCTCCGCATCAAGTCCGATCCCAGCCGCGGCGGCCTCGTCCATCAGGTCGATTATCGCAACGTCTGCATCCGCAACGTGCCCAACCCGCTCGTCTTCACCCCGCACTACACCAACTTCACCGGCGATCGTCTCCCTATCTATCAGGACATCACGCTTGAAAACGTGCACGTCCTCACTCCCGGCGCTTTCACCTTCTACGGCCTCGACGCCGATCACAAACTCCAGATCACACTCGACAACGTCTTCGCGGACGACCAGCAGGACGCGCTCTTCTATGACAAAGACGCCGACATAGCCCTCGGCTCCCAACTCGGCAACCTTGAACCCAAAGGAGAAAACGTAGCCATCGCGCAATCGCCCGCATCCGCGCCCGGCCAGCCTCTCGACTGCGACGCCCGCTTCGTCCCCTTCCCTGCCGACAAAACCGCCCCCGAGATGGCCGGCAAAATCCCGCCCGAAGATAAGACTTTCTATGTTGCCGCCGACGGCACCGGAGACTACTACTCCGTCCAGCGCGCGCTCGACATGGCTCCCAAAACCGGCGGCGCGGTTCTCTCGGTCTCGCCCGGCGTCTATCGCGAAGTCATCACAATCAACAAACCCAACATCACTATTCGCAGCGCCAATCCTGACGCGAGCAAGACCGTCATCGTCAACGATCGCAGCGCCGGACAGAACGGCGGCACGCTCCATTCCGCCACGGTCAATGTCACCGCCGACAACTTCTTCGCCGAAAACATCACCTTCCAGAACGATTTCAATCGCACTCATGAACAATTGCCGCAAGGCTCTCAGGCGCTCGCCCTGTTCGTCACCGGCGACCGCGCCATCTTCCACAACGTGCATCTCCTCGGCAATCAGGACACGGTCTATCTCGGCAGCCGCGGCTGCACGCAAAACACTCCGGGCTGCACGCCCACCCGCCAGTACTTCTCTGATTGCTACGTCGAAGGCAACGTCGATTTCATCTTTGGCGATTCGAAAGCCGTCTTCGAGAACTGCGAGATCCACTCCACTCCGCACAACGGCGGCTACCTCACAGCGCAATCAAAACATTATCCTGAAGAGGACTCCGGCTTCGTCATCGATCACTCCAGGCTCACCGCCGACCCCGGCGTCGTCGGCAACGTCTTCCTCGGCCGCCCCTGGCGCCCCTATTCAAGCGTCATCTACATGCATACATGGATGGGCGACAAGATCGCTCCTGCCGGCTGGAGCGAATGGCACGCCGAACAAACGCACTCACTCGACACCGCCTACTACGCAGAGTTCGACTCCTCCGGTCCCGGCGCGCATCACGACGAGCGCGACCCGCACACTCACTTCCTCACGCCCGACGAAGCCAAACAATACGAACCCTCGGTCTTTCTCCGCGGCGCCGACAACTGGGATCCGACAAAACTGCCCACTCCGCCCGAGCAGTAAAATCGAATTGAAGGAAACAGAAAATGAAGACCGTTTTAATGGCTGACCCCGTGCGCTACCCGCGCATGACCACCGATGAGCTCCGCGAAACATTTCTGCTCAGCACGCTCTGCGAGCCGGGCAAGATCCATCTCAACTACATCGATCTCGATCGCGCCGTCGTCGGCTTCGCAGCGCCACTCGACGCGCCCATCGCGCTCCCCACCGATCCCGACCTCCGCGCTACCTACTTCACCGAGCGCCGCGAGCTGGGCGCGCTCAACATCGGCGGCAACGGCATCATCACCGTCGAAGGCAAAAATTACGACCTCAACAATCTCGACGTTCTTTACATTGGCTGCGGCAACAAACAGGTCACCTTCGCCTCAAAAGACAAGTCAGCTCCCGCAGTCTTCTATCTGCTGAGTTATCCCGCCCACGCCCAGTACCCCACAACGCTTGTCCGCAAAGACGAAGCCACGCCCACCGAACTCGGCAGCCTCGAAACCTGCAACAAGCGCACCATCTTCAAATACATTCATCTGCAAGGGGCGCGCAGTTGCCAGCTCGTCATGGGCGTCACGCATCTCGCCCCCGGCAGCAACTGGAACACCATGCCGCCGCACACCCACATGCGCCGCAGCGAAATCTACATGTACTTCAACGTCGCCGCTGACGCGCGCGTCATGCATTTCATGGGGCCGCCCGCCGAGACCCGCCACATCGTCATGGCCGAAAAGGGCATCGTCATCTCGCCCGGCTGGTCCATCCACTGCGGCGTCGGCACACGCGCCTACAGCTTCTGCTGGGGCATGGGCGGCGAAAATCAGGACTACGCCGACATGGACCCCGCTCCCGTCGAATCCCTACGCTGATCTCCACCCGCACAACTCCGCTCACCAAAATCCGCTAGCCGATTCGCAAGAAACTCCGGCACAAATCAAAAGCGGCGATCTCCATCAAGGAAATCGCCGCCAATCTCCTGATCCCTGACCATGCCGGGTGCCCCAAGTCCCTAGCACTCGGGGACCTGGGAAACCGCCACCGCCCACTCATCGCGAACGAGCTAGCAGCTAGTGGCTAGTAGCTAGAAGCTGCTTTTCACGCGTTATATGTCCCCGACGAAACCCTTCCTCCGCGTCCCGTCCAATTCGTATGGAAGAACTCGCCCCTCGGCTTGTCCACGCGCTCATAGGTGTGCGCGCCAAAAAAGTCTCTCTGCGCCTGCAGCAGATTCGCCGGCAGCCGTCCCGATCGATAGCCGTCAAAAAACGCCAGCGCCGTCGAAAAAGCCGGCGTTGGCACGCCCAGCTTCACCGCGTGAACCTGCGCTTTGCGCCACGATGCCTGATATTTGTTCAACAGCCGCGAGAAAAATTTATCCAGCAGCAGGTTGTCGAGTTTCTTATTCTTCTTGAACGCGTCCTTGATCTTCCCCAGAAACTGGCTGCGGATAATGCACCCTCCGCGCCACATCAGAGCGATGCCGCCCATGTTCAGGTTCCAGCCCTGCTCCTTTGCCGCGGCCCGCAGCAGCATGTATCCCTGCGCGTAGCTGATGATCTTTGAGCAGAACAGCGCCCTGCGCACGTCTTCAATAAATTTCGTGCGATCGCCTACCTTCGGCAGTGACTTCGGCCCGCGCAAAACCTTCTCCGCCTCCACGCGCTCATCTTTCAGCGCCGACAGGCACCGCGAAAACACACTCTCGCCGATCAGCGTCACCGGCTGTCCCGTATCGAGCGCGCTGATCACCGTCCACTTGCCCGTCCCCTTTTGCCCTGCCGCATCCAGAATCTTGTCCACCAGCGGCGTGCCGTCTTCATCCTTCTTGGCGAAAATCAGGCTCGAAATCTCAATCAAATAACTGTCCAGCTCGCCCCTGTTCCACTCCGCGAATACGTCGTGCAGCTCGTCGGCCGTCAACCCCAGCCCTCGCTTCAGCAGGTCGTAGGCCTCGCAGATCAGCTGCATGTCGCCGTACTCAATGCCGTTGTGCACCATCTTTACGAAATGCCCCGCGCCCTCTTCGCCCACCCAGTCGCAGCACGGCGTGCCATCCTCCACCTTCGCCGCGATTCCTTGAAAGATCTGCTTCACATGCGGCCACGCCGCCGGATTCCCGCCCGGCATAATTGACGGCCCGTTCCGCGCGCCTTCCTCGCCGCCTGAAACGCCAGTTCCGACAAACAAAATTCCCTTCGCCGCCAGCGCCTTCGTCCGCCGCGTCGAATCGCTGAACAGCGAGTTGCCGCCATCGATAATGATGTCGCCAGCTTCCAGGTGCGGCACAATCTGGTCGATCATCTGGTCCACGGTGTCGCCTGCCTTCACCATCAGCATCACTCGCCGCGGCCGCTTCAGCAGGCTCGTCAGCTCTTCAATGGAGTGCGCGCCCACCACCTGCGTCCCCTTGGCTTCGTCCGCTATAAAATCGTCCACCTTCGAAACTGTACGATTGAACACCGCCACTTTAAATCCGCGGTCGTTCATATTCAGCACCAGATTCTGTCCCATCACTGCAAGCCCTATCAAGCCGATATCACAAGACGCGTCAGACATACGTTCTCCCCGAACGAGATTCTCTCGCTGCGAAATTTGAACCTTGTTTTATTTTAACGCCGTGGTCAGACCGCGCAGTGTCAATTTCCGTCAAGCGCCCATGCGTGCTGCTCGGTAGATTTCCGCAATCCAGCGCATGTCCTTCAGCCCTTCTTCGCCCGGTGTGTTCGGCTCCAGATTGTTCTGCACGCAGTGCGAAAAGTGATCGGCCTGCGCCGCAAATTGATACGGATCGCGCGCGGGATTGATCTCGTCAATCTCTTTACCATCCACAAAACCGCGCATGTGGACCGCGTCGTAGTTGAAGCCCGGATCAAGCGTGAGCCAGCCTTTGGATCCGTAGACCTTGAAGTATCCGCCCGTGTTCGCTCCATACGATGTCGAGCAGCTGGCCACAATCCCTGACGGGAAAATCGTCGTCCACGCCATGCTCTCTTCCACTTCGTTGAAGCGTCCGTCTTTGTCGATCGTCGACATCACTGCGGTCAGTTTCGCCGGCTCCTCGCCCGTCAGGTAGCGCGTCGCGTTGAGCGAGTAGATGCCCACGTCGTACAGCGGCCCGCCACCCGCCAGTATCTTGTTCAGCCGCCACTCGCCCGGCGCGATGTTGAAACCGAAGCAGCTGGAAATCTCCTGCACCTGGCCAACCTTGCCGTCGCGAATCATCTGAATCGCCCGCAGATGGAACGGCTCGTAGTGGCAGCGATACGCAATCATCAGCTTCACCTTCGCCGCCTTGCACGCCGCGATCATTGCCGCGGAATCAGTGACAGACGTGCTCATCGGCTTCTCGCACAGCACGTGCTTGCCCGCCTTCGCCGCGCGCATCGTGTACTCCGCGTGCATGGAATTCGGCAGCGCCACATAAACCGCGTCAATGTTCGGGTTGTGCACAATCTCGTCGAAGTTTTCGTAGCTGTAAATGGAGCTGGCAGGCACGCCGTACTGCGCCGCAACTTTGTCCGCCTTATCGCGATGGCCGCTCACCAGCGCCGTCACGCTTGAGTTCGTCGAGTTCTGGATTCCCGCCATAAAGTGGTAAGCGATCCGTCCGATCCCAATGATCGCGTAGCCGGTTTTCCGCGTCGGGTTCTGTGCGTTGAGCGCGGGCGCAAAGCGGGCCGCGAGCCCCAGTGCGCTAAATCGTGTGAAATCTCTTCGGGTCAGTTGCATGGCTTTGGATTCCTTTGCGGTGGCTTGAGTCCGGTAAATCGAGTGCGCAAATCGGACGCCGTAGATCGAGTGCGGCTGCTGCAGGGCACCGGATCAATCGATTTTGCCCGCCGGTTGCAAATCCTAACATAGTGGGCGCAATCCGCGTTTTCGCCGCGTCGCCACAGCGTCAAAGGTCCGCAAACCTCTCGGCCGCTTGGCCCCTCGTTCTTCTATTCCCTGTTCCCTATTCCCTATTCCCTGCTCTTCTCACTCCACACTGATGTCCGCGTCCGTCTCCACCACCAGCTTGTCGCCCACAATTTCAACCGACAGAATCTTCAGCCGCCCCAGGCTCACCTTGTATCCCGACGTCCCCGTCGACCCCGTCAGCGCCGCTCGCAGCAAATCCGCCGCATTCACCTTCAGGCTCTTCGGCACCTGCCCCCGCAAAAACGGCGCCAGCACAAAGTTGATCTCCTTCCGGTCGCTCACCTTGTCCAGTTGCGCGTCTCGGAACCCGATCGTCTCCCCCTCCGCATCCGGCTCCATGGACACTTCCGCCGGCAGCGTCAGCGTCACTCCCAGGCACGCGCCGCCCACTCCCAACCGCGCCCGCGTCTTCACCCGCACCACGATCCGGTCCTGCTCAAATCTCAGTTGCGGGTCCTCGGTCGAAATAAAGCACGCCGTGTGCGCGTTCCCCTTCAGATAGTACCGGCCGTCCGGCCCGCCGTAGAGCTGCTGCTTCAGCGTCCGCTCCAGGGCGTCGCGGCTCACCGTCAACTCCACCCCGCGGCTCATTTGCACCCCTTCAAAGACCCCTCCAAAAAGCACCAATCCCGCTGCAATTACCCTCCAGCATCGCCTCATGTCCATATCGTGCCACTTCTCCGCCAATCGACGCCACTATCGCCCATCAATTCCGCCTTATTTCTCCTCTGTGGGAATTCGGGAATAATGCACTAAAACGTTTATTTACAGCAATCTATTGGATTGTTTCACCCTGATTTGCCCCTCGCCGCAAAGCTCTTGCCTATTGATTTTTAGAGCGAAAACCCCTAGAATGAAAATGTACGTTCCTCGGGTTCTTTCGCATCCCCAGCCACGTCCGAGGATGAACCTCGAACAACACTCCTTTCCAAGGATAAGGACAAACAAATCAATGGCAAAGCGTCGTGGAAATCCAAACTGGGGCAAGCCGGAGCCCATCGGCCCGGTAGTGCCTACAGTTACGTCTTTTGAGCAGATCACCAAGGAGTTCAAGCTGCCCCCGGACCAGTACATCCGGTCTACTCGCCTCCGCGAGTGGGCGCGCCGCAACAAGAACTCCAAATACATCCCTGAGGCCCTTCTCGAGGCCTGGGGTTTTGAGATTGAATCCACGCTGTAAGCTTTTAGCCAGCTCAAACAGAGACGCCGCCTCCGGGCGGCGTTTTTACTGCACGCGAACCTGTCGCGGTGCAGTTTGTGAATCGGCGCCATTCACCCAGGGTAGGCGGTCGCGCACTCAGAGGACAGTCAAACACGGGACTGGTGTCGATTTGTTGTCCACACTGTAGCCATCTTACCGTGCCCTCTGTGCTCACTTCCTCACTTGTTCAGCGTGAACACTACGTTGACTGTTGTGGTCACTTCGGCCGGTGTGCCGTTTAGTAGATAGGGCCTGTATTTCCATTGTTTTACAGCGTCAAGAGCTGCCTTTTGCAGCATGGGCGGTCCACTGACGATATGGAGTTCCTCCATCGAACCGTCCTTGCCAATGGTGGCTAGCAGAATTACGGTACCTTGCACGCCTGCGGCTCTGGCGGCGGGCGGATAGTCGAGCGGCATACGAGTAACAATGAGGCCCTCTGCAACGTCAGCGGATATGTTGATCTTTGCCGGAGGCTGATTCATCGGCGGTGCTCGCAACTGGCCCACCATCCTGACGTGCTGCGGTGACGTATTCGGCGGGGGGTGGAGTTCCGCGTAGTCCGCGACAGCGAGCGGTTCTATGCTTTCAATGTGAGCAGTGAGAACAGTGGTTCCGTTCTGGTCTATCACCAGGTCGCCGGGCACCACGCGGTCCCGGAAGTGGACGGCGTCTTTCAAAATTGCCTGCACATCTCCGGGAAAGCCAACAGAATACTTGATCAGGGTGCCCGAAGCATCAAAACAATAGCTGACCCACTGCGGCACAGTATCAACTCGCAGCTCGTGTATGCGCCGGAGGTCGAAGCATTGCGCGCGAATACCATTAAGATCACGCTGCCGAGTTTCTACAACTAAATTGCCGCTCGCGGGAGCGAGTCCGGCAATTGCGCTGTCGCTCATCATTGGAAGCACGATCAGGAGCCTGAGCAGCGACAACGGCGAGGTGGGCGGGTGTTGATTCCCGACACGCACGGTGGGGTTTTGTGTTCCATATTCCGTTTGCACAAACAAAGCGCTGGCGAAGACGCGCTTGTACTCCGTCTCGCTGACCCAAAGCTCTTCATAAGTGCCTTGATCTTTGAGATTACCCCGTTCATCGAACAACCGGAACGTAACTCGAAGGCGCCAAGGCCCCACGCCGGGAACTCCAATGCCATAGGATTCCGCCTGTGAGAGCAAAGCCGTGGACCCGCCGAATTTGATAGCAGCGCGCGACTGCTGTGAAGGGGATGCATTCTGTGCAACGGACAGGGTGGCGGTTATGACGAGCGCGAAAAAAACGATGGGATTAGAGCGGGCAATGGGCGGTTTCACTTTGAACCTCCTTATTCACCAGTGCTTCCCCCAAATCCTAAGGCTATGGTTGTGTCTCGCTGTGAGTTGTCCGATCCATTATGCCTGTGTAACCGGCAATTCGGAAATTAGCCTTTCGTGATCAGGCCCTCCTTTCTGGCGTTCCCTCCTCAATCCGCGAAAATAACCCCAGCACCTGCCCCAACCCTCACGCACCCCCGATCGCATCGTCGCCCCGCCCTTCACCGACGTCCCCGGCGCAGCATTCCGCCATTGCCAATCGCCCCCAATTGAGCCAAACTAATATCAACAAGCCCCCTGGCAAAGCTAAGCCTGCCCATCGCTCCTCGCAGATTTCGGCCGGCGATCCCCAACTTGAAATCACATTTTGTGATCTCAAGTCCGGAGTGAACATGACCCGCAAGAACGTCCTGGTTCCGAGTACTGTGCCGAGAATTGAAAATCGAATCTTTCTGGTTCGCGGCCAGAAGGTTTTGCTCGACGATGATTTGGCCGTGCTGTATGCCGTCAAGGTCAAGGCGCTCAATCAGGCCGTTAAGCGCAACAAGCGGCGTTTCCCCTCTGACTTCGTCTTTCGGCTCACCGCGAAAGAGAACCGCAACTTGAAGTCACAAATTGTGACCACAAGCAGCAGCCACGGCGGCCGCCGCACATTGCCCTACGCCTTCACCGAGCACGGAGCCATCATGGCCGCCAGCATTCTCAACTCCCCGCGCGCAATCGAGATGAGCGTTTTCGTAGTCCGCGCCTTTGTGCGTTTGCGCGACACGCTTGCCTCGCACAAGGCCCTCGCCGCCAAATTTGCAGAACTCGAACGGCGGTTGGAAACGCACGACAAGACGATCGGCGAAATCATCGACGCAATTCGCGCGCTCATGATGCCGCCCGAGAAACCCTCCCGGCGGATCGGCTTCAGTCTCAATGCGGTCTCCAAACCGAAGATGCTGGCGGCGGTCAGCTCACGCCCTTGACCGCAGTCGCAAACTGACCGCAGTTGCAATCTGACCGCAGCCGCAAACCACTCCCTCATCCGCCCCCTTTCTGGCATTCCCTCCCCGAATCAGCGAAAATAAAGCAGCACATGCCCCAGCCCTCCCGCACTCCCGAGCTGCCCTTCACCGACGTCCCAGGCGCGATAGCCGAAATCCAGGCTGGCCGCATGGTCGTCGTCGTCGACGACGAGGACCGCGAAAACGAGGGCGATCTCACCCTGGCCGCCGAGCACGTCACCCCTGAGGCCATCAACTTCATGGCCCGCTACGGCCGCGGCCTCATCTGCCTTTCGCTCACCGAAGACCGCGCCGACCATCTGCGCCTCTTCCCCATGACGCTCGAAAACTCCTCCCGCTTCGGCACTGCATTCACTGAATCCATCGAAGCCCGCGAGGGCGTGACGACAGGGATTTCAGCCGCCGACCGCGCCCACACCATCCGAGTCGCCATTGACCCCGCCTCCAACTCCACTGACCTCGTCCGTCCCGGCCACGTCTTCCCGCTCCGCGCCCGCCGCGGCGGCGTCCTCGTCCGCGCCGGCCAAACCGAGGCCTCCGTCGACCTCGCCCGCCTCGCCGGTCTCACCCCCGCAGGCGTCATCTGTGAAATCATGCGCGACGACGGCGAAATGGCCCGCATCCCCGACCTCATCCCGTTCTGCCAGCAGCACGGCCTGCGCATCCTCACCGTCGCGGAGCTTATCCGCTACCGCCTCCGCAACGAGCGCACCATCTTCCGCGCCGGCGAGTCCCGCATCCAAACCCGCTTCGGCGAATTCCGCATGATCGCCTACGAGAGCCAGGTCCAGGGCGGCGAAAGCCACATCGCCCTCATCCGCGGCGACCTCTGCCCTGACTGCCCCGCCTTCAACGCCGGTCCCGCTCCCGAAAAACAAATCCTCGACGCCGCCATCCCCAACGCCCTCAGCGACACTCACAACGGCTCCGGCACAACCAGCTCCACATCGGACCCGCGCCCCATCTGCCCGCATCCCGTCCTCGTCCGCGTCCACACCCGCTGCACCGCCGGCGACGTCTTCTCCGCCGACTGCCACTGCCGCGAAATCCTCGACCAATCCATGCGCATCATCGCCGAAGCGGGATGCGGAGTCATCCTCTACCTCCACAACACCTCGCGCGGTTTCGCCATCGACCACACCCCCGTACCCCCATTCAACTCAGAGGGCGTCGCTGTCCCTGGAGCTCCCGTCCCCGCCGCCGCCTTCAACCCCGACGGCTCCGCGATTCCCGCCGCAACCGCCCCGCAACAAACCGCCCGCCTCATACTCCATCAGGAACTCCGCGCCCGCGAAGGCTCACAGGCCCGCTCCGGCCGAATCCTTCGCGCCATCGGCCTCGGCGGCCAAATCCTCTCCGACCTTGGCATCCAGCGAATCCGCCTGCTCTCGAACACCCCCATGCACATCCCCGCCCTCGAAGGCTTCGGCCTCGAAATCGTCGAACAGGTCCCCATCCCCGTCGAAGAGTGCTCCCGCGTCAGCTGAAGAGATTTAGCGCCAGAAATGTAGCGCCGGACTCCAGTCCGGCTGTCATGCGGGTCTCCAGACCCGCATTCGTCACGTCCCCCGCCCCCCGCCTTTCCATGCACTTATCTTTATTCCGGTTACCCCGCCCCAGATTCTCCCCACAACCCCACTCAAACGCTGTACCATTGCCTCAACCGTCCCCGGGAAGCCATTCTCTCGGGAAATTCTGTGCGCCCCCCTTTTTGTGTCGAGAACGGCGTGCTGGATTATCCCGGTCAACTTACCCGGTGACGTACGCGCTCTCACGGTCAATTTCCGGGTTAACTGACCGTAATGCAACTTCAGCGCGGCCTCTTCTTCTCGCGAAGGCGCCGCTTGTGTTCCAGGGCCCCGCATTACGGCAACTCTGAAATTGCTGTGACGCCAACCGCACCTGTACGGCGAAAGGTAGGTCCGCGTGCGCGTTCATCTGGTTAATCCCAGCGACAATTCCTTCGGCACCGCAGTCATCACGCCGCGTTGGCTCTTCGTCCTTGCAGCCGCCACGCCGAGTTCCGTCGGCGATCCCATCCTCATCGATGAGTCCCTCGAGCAAATCGTACCTGAGTCCATTCATCCCGGCGACATCGTCGGCATCAGCGTCCACACCGGCAACGCGCTCCGCGGATACGCGGTCGGCCGCATGGCTCGCAGCCGCGGCGCATGGGTCGTCTACGGCGGCATTCACGCCACGCTCTTTCCTGAGGAAGCTCTCGAGCGCGGCCACGCCCATTCCGTAGTAAAAGGCGACGGCGACCTCGCCTGGGCCAAAGTTGTCAACGCTTGCATCGCCGGCGCGCCCGAACAAATCTACGAAGGCGGCCGCATCGAAGGCGGCGAATTCCTCTCCGCGCGCTGGGACCTCATGGACCCCGCAAAATATATGTGGGCCTCCGTGCAAACCATTCGCGGCTGCCCCAAGCACTGCTCCTTTTGCAGCGTCTGGCGCACCGATGGGCAAAAACCCCGACAGAGAAAATTCCAAAACGTCGTCGACGAAATCATCGCCCTGCGCCGCCTGGGTTTTCGCTTTATCGCGCTCGCCGACGACAACTTCTATCCCGTCACCTTCACCGATCTGCGTCTCGCGCGCGAGCAAGGCAACACCGCCAAGCTTGACGAGCTAACCGCCATCCGCAATGAGCGCCTGCAACTGATGGAAGAGCTGGCCAAGCTGCCCAAAGATATGGTCTTCTTCACGCAAATGACCATGGAGGCCGGCGAAGACGGCAGCTATCTTGACGCCATGCGCAAAGCCAACATCAAGGGCGCGCTGGTCGGCGTTGAGGCCGTCACTCCCGAAGGGCTTAAAGCTGTTTACAAAGACTGGAACTACTCCGGCGAAGCCCTCGCCAAACAACTCCAGACCTTCAAGCAGCACGGCGTTCACGTCCTCGGCTCGTTCATCTTCGGCCTGCCCACCGATCGTCCCGCCACTTTCACCGCCACGGTTGAAATGGCCATCAAGGCCGGCGTCACCTTCGCACAATTCGTCATGATGACTCCGTTTCCCGGCACCGTCGATTTCCTACGCTGGGAAAAAGAGCAGGCCGCCGATCCCATGATGGTTGGCGACGTGCCCATCACCCGCTACTGGATGATCCCCACCGAAGTCCGGCCCAAAATGTTCACCCCGCATCCCACCATGAGCTCGGACGAAATTCGCATGAGAACGCAGAAAGTCTGGGACCGCTTCTACACCTGGGGAGCCATCTGGGAACGCTCTGCCTGCACACCCACTCTGCGCGCCCGCCTCGGCTTCATCTTCCTCTCCAAGCTCTATCGCCAGATGTACGCTGGTACCGGCATCTCGACTGACAGCGCTCGTCGCAAGAAATCAAAACGCTGGGCACGCTGGACCGCCAAGCAGTGCAAAAAGCTCTTCCAGGCGCGGCCTATGCCGGAACTCGAAGGTCCCAAGTGGGAGATCGGCCTGCCCACATTGGCTCAGCCCGCGTTTGAAGGCGTCGGCGCGAGCAAGCTCAACGGCCCCTTCGCCGTGATCTCAAAGTCCTAATTGCTTGGGTGCCCCCGGTCCCTCGCCCTTGGGGACCGGGGACAGCACGCGCCGCCCGAATGCGACTTATCTAATATGCGCCTTATCCAAAATCTGATAAGTCCCATAGTCGATTGTCAGCACGGCTGTGCCGCCGATTCGGACCTTGGTTTCGCTGCGGCTCTGTTGCGGCAGCCAGAAATCTCCCGCCTTCGCGTTCGTATATCGAATCACCGTCCGTGAAATCAAGAACGAGGGATTCTTCGCCGGCGTCGCCTCGGCTTTTACTACCGCGAAGTCCGTCGCATCCACCCAGACCTTGCCTCGATACAGAAACTTGCTTGCCTTCAGCGGCTCAACACTCAGAATGTAAGCCGGGCGTCCATCCAGGCTCTCGCTTCCCAGCAACTGGAACCGGTAATTTGCCGGCGTCATTGCGGTTCCCCCGCTGTATTCTGAGGCCTCTTTCTCGCTGTCCATCGCCCTCTTCAGAACTTTCTCGCCAAGAATCTTCGAGCCGCTCTGAGACAAAATCCGAAAACTCTTCCCCGATGTGGCATCAAAGTCGACCTCTACCTCCATGGCTGCATCGAGATTTGCAAGTCCTCGGTACTCCACCTTGTATTGCCGCACCGCCTTGTAATGCTTCAATCCTTCCCGCTGGATTTCATCGCGATGCTCCATCAACGCCAGAATCTGCTCCAGAGGCAAGCTTGTCAGCGCAGGCGTATTCGCGCGGGCAGGCCAAAGCGCTGCTCCAGCCCAGAGGGCTGCAACTAAAATCGGCGCCACTCTACCGAAAAGGCCAATGTCTCGATCGCCAGCGCCTAGATGAAAAGACATGAGGCATTCTATCGCCGCGCTAGACATGGCCAACAAATGCCGCAATGGCGTCTGCCCCACACTGTTCGCATTTGCACCAGCGCCCGGCTTCCGTTCCCGAATGGGAGACTTCCTGTTCCCTGTTCCCTGTTCCCTGTTCCCTATTCCCTGCCTTACCGCGCATACCCAAACGTCCCACACAAATCCGTCGACTTCGAGATCGCGTCGAACGTGAACACCGGCATATCGTCGCCCGAGAAAAACGCCACCTCAAGCGTGTGCCCCGTAACGTACGTCGCCATCCACTGCGTGGCCTCACCCCCGCACAGCGTATTCTTGTGCAGGAAAAGCTGTGCCCCAGGGATATTCAGCCGGTAAAGCATCCCGCTGATCCCGGCGTTCACATCCGCGTCGAACACCGCGCTCACCTCCACCGGCTTCAACGTGCGAATCGGCGCCAGAGGATAGATCAGGTAATCGATCGACAGCTTGTCTTTTAGAATCGCAATGTCGCTCGTAATCGACGTCGCATTCGTGCTCGCCGCCCGCCACGCTCCCCCGTCCTGCGCGTTGGCCCGCGCCGCACCCGCAACCAAACCCGCCAGCAGCAAACCCGCTACGGCGCCTGGCACAATCCACTTCCGCATCCCGACCTCTAATCTCTGTTCTCTGATCTCTCGCTCCCGCAAACTTCTTTAACTCACCGTTGTGCCCGGGTGCCCCAGATCCCTCGCATTTGGGGACCTGGGAAACCACAAACGCCAACTCACCGCCACGAGTTGAAGCGTGAAAGCTACCAGCCTAAAACAACCGCAAACACCAGCGGCGCAACAATGCTCGCATCGCTCTCGATAATGAACTTCGGCGTCTTTTCTCCCAGCTTGCCCCATGTAATCTTTTCGTTCGGCACGGCGCCCGAATACGACCCATAGCTCGTCGTCGAATCCGAAATCTGGCAAAAGTACGCCCACAGCGGCACATGCTCGCGCTGCAAATCCTGGTGAAGCATCGGCACCACGCAAATCGGAAAGTCTCCCGCGATCCCTCCGCCAATCTGAAAAAATCCCAGCGGCGTCTTTGCCGTCGTCTCCGTGTACCACTCCGCCAGCTCCATCATGTACTCAATGCCCGTCCGCACCGTGTGCACCTTCTTCACGTCGCCCGTGATGCAATGCCCCGCATACATATTCCCCAGCGTCGCGTCCTCCCACCCCGGCACAAACATCGGCAGATTTTTTTTCGCGGCCGCCAGTAGCCAGCTGTCTTTCGGATCGATCTGGTAGCTCTTCTCGAGCACCCCTGACAGCAGAATCTTATACATGAACTGGTGCGGAAACCACCGCTCCCCCGCCTTGTCCGCCTTCACCCACTCCGCCAGCACCTCGTTCTCAATCCGCCGCATCGCTTCCATCTCTGGGATGCACGTATCCGTCACGCGATTCATGTGCCGCGCCAGCAGCGCCGCCTCGTCGGCCGGCGTCAGGTCGCGATAGCCCGGCACGCGCTCATAAAAGTTGTGCGCCACCAGGTTGAACACGTCCTCTTCCAGATTCGCTCCCGTGCAGCAAATCCCGTGAATCTTGTCCTGCCGGATCATCTCAGCCAGGCTCAGCCCCAGCTCCGCCGTGCTCATCGCCCCGGCAATCGTCACAAACATCTTGCCGCCATCCGCCAGCAGCTTGTTGTACGCCTCCGCCGCATCCACCAGCGCCGCGGAGTTGAAATGACGGTAGTGATGCTTGATGAACTCAGTAATCGGTTTCATGGCGTTCCTTCATGCTCAGTTTCACGAAGTGTGTATTCACAGTTTGTCTTAGTGTTGAGAGGCTTTGTATCAGGGCATGACTTCAGTCATGCCGGGTCGAAGCAGAAAAATACTTGGGCTTTAGCCCCTGCGCCCGCTGTTTGCCGATCCATCAGTGGTTTTCTAGCCAATTCCCAACCTACCACAGCAAAACCGGCCCCCTGTGAATCGCCCCCCGCCCCCAGGAAATCCTGCTCCATCTCGCCATCAAAACAGCTTCAATTGTGATTGTTATCACCGCGTGTCTTCTGCCCCGGAGCGTCTCCTCATAGTGTGGACCTTGCACCGTGGTTTCTCGTTCGTCCGTCAATGGCTCGCCTGTTTGCGACCCGCCCTTTTGTGATTCGTCGGTTTGCGGCTCGCGCTTTTGCGCCCCGTCAGTTTGCGGCTCGCCGCCTTGTGCCTTTTGCGCTCGTTCTTCTCTTCCTTGCGTGGACCTCCAACGCGCACGCGGCGCAAAAGCCCGTGGACGCTGACTGCCTCGCCTGCCACGGCGACGCCACCATGACAGACGGTGCCAGCCACAGCATCGCTGTTGACGGCCAGAAATTCAGCCAGAGCACTCACGGCAGCCTCGAATGCACTAGCTGCCACGCCGACATCAAAACCTATCCTCACCCCGACAAAATCGCGCCCGTTGACTGCAAAACCTGCCACGCCGATCAGGCTTCTAGCGTCTCCGGCAGCGTTCACGCCTCGGCGTCCGACCATCCCTGCACCAGTTGCCACGGTGTCGCCCACTACATCTTTCCCAAGGACGACCCGCGCTCCAACGTCTATCCGCTCAACGTTCCCAAAACCTGCGGCACCTGCCACGGAAGCCCTGACCTGGCCAAAAAGCACGGCCTGCCTAACGTCTACCCGCTTTACATGGATTCGATCCACGGCTTCGCGCTCAGCAAGGAAGGCCTGCTCGTCGCCGCCAACTGCCAAAGCTGCCACGGCTCGCACAACATTCTCAGCCGCACCAACCCGCAGAGCATGACTTACAAATCCAACATTCCCAAAACCTGCGGAACCTGCCACGCAAAAATCGAAGCCGACTACGAGCAGGGCGTGCACGGCAAAGCCGTCGCCGGCGGCAATCTCAACGCCCCTGTCTGCAGCGATTGCCACACCGCCCACGCCATCCTGCAGCCCACTGAATCGGCCTTCCGTATGCAGTCCACGCCCATCTGCGGCAACTGCCACAAGGACAAGTTCTCCACCTACCGCGACACCTTTCACTCTCAGTTAGGCTCGCTCGGCGGCTATGTTGAAACCGCTCGCTGCTGGGATTGCCACGGCGCTCACGACGTGCGGCCCGCTTCCGATCCCGCTTCGCCCGTTAACAAGGCCAACCTCGTCGCCACTTGCGGCCGCTGCCATGCCGGCGCCAATCTCAGCTTCGTTCAATATCAGCCGCACGCCAACGCGCGCGATCGCAAGCTGAGCCCTGGCCTTTATTACGTGCGGCTGTTCATGAACCTGCTGCTGGCTAGCACGCTCACGTTCTTCTTGATTCACACCATCTTGTGGCTCATTCGCTCGCGCTATAGCCAGGTCAAGAACAAATCGGCAAATGGAGGAAAGAATGCCTGACCCTCAGCGAACCGAGCCAATAACCGAAGCCGCCGCCCCTGCTCCCGGCGCCAGCCGCTACTTCGTCCGCTTCACGCGCGAGCAGCGCTACATGCACGCGGTCCTGTTCACCACGTTTCTCGGTCTCGCCGCCACTGGCCTGCCCATGCGCTTCAGCGAGAGCTTCTGGGCCCGCAAGTTCGCCGCCGGTGTCGGCGGGTTCGGCGCCATCCTCTTCTTCCATAAGCTCTGCGCCGTCGTCCTCAGCATTGCCTTCCTCATCCACGTCAAAGAAGTCTTTCAGCGCGGCCTTCTGCGCCGCGAGAAAGGAATCTTCTGGGGCCCGACCTCCATGGTCGGCAACTGGAAAGACGTCAAGGATCTCCTCGGCCACATGCGCTGGTTCCTCGGCCTCGGCGCCAAGCCGCAATTCGAGCGCTACGCTTACTGGGAAAAATTCGATTACTGGGCCGTCTTCTGGGGAATGATCGTCATCGGCTTCTCCGGCTACGCCATGTGGTTCGCCCCGTTCTTCGCCCACTTCCTGCCCGGCTGGGCTCTCAACGCCGTGCTCGTCATCCACAGCGACGAAGGCCTGCTCGCCATCCTCTTCATCTTCTCCATCCACTTCGTCAACACGCACCTGCGTCCCGACACCTTCCCCATGGACATGGTCATCTTCACCGGCGTCGAAAGCGAAGAGGAATTCCAGCACAAGCGCCCGCTCGAATATCAGCGCATGATGAAAGAAGGCAAAACCGAATCCCGCCTCGGCATCGCGCCCCCGCTCTGGCTCCTCAACTTCTCCAAAGTAGTCGGAACCATCGCCGTCTTCATCGGCCTCACCCTGCTGGTCCTCACGCTCACCGCGTACTTTCATTGAGGTCAGCTCTGCCCAGAACCAGGCTGAGAGCTGACGGCTGAAAGCTGTCTCTGTGACTCCTGTCACCGCACGTTTTCTCCCCAAAGCGTCTCCTCAAAGTGTGGACCTTGCACCTTGGTTTCCCGTTCGTCCGTCAACGGCTCGCCTGTTTGCGCCCCGCCTGATTGCGATTTGCCGCCTTGCGCCCTTCGCGCTCGCATTTCTCCTTTTTGCTTGGCCCTCCTCCCCAATCTCCGCGCAAAAGCCCAAAAACTCCGACTGCCTCACTTGCCACTCCGACCCCACCCTGACCGACACCGACGGCCACAGCATCGCCGTCGATCCGGACAAGTTCAAGCACTCCGTTCACGGCGCCATGTTCACTTGCGTCGATTGCCACACCGACGTTAAGACCCTCCCCCACGACACGACCCCGAAAAAAGTCACCTGCGACCAGTGCCATGCCGACGCGCACCAGGCCTACGCCAACAGCATCCACGCCAAAGTCACCAGCGCCGGAAAAATCCCCGCCAGTTGCCAGGACTGCCACGGCGACATCCACCAGATCGTCTCCGGTGACAATCCCAAATCGTCCGTCAATCGCAGCAACATTCCCGTCACCTGCGGCCGCTGTCACGGCCAAAAATTTCTTATGGAATCGAACGGCGAAACCGCGCAGCCCTTCCTCTCCTATCAGTCCAGCGTCCACGGCCGCGCCGTCGCCAACGGCTCGCAAAAGGCCGCCGTCTGCACCGATTGCCACGGCATCCACCAGATTCTCCCCGCTAGCGATCCCAGGTCGCCCATCTCAAAATCCGCCGTTGCATCCACCTGCGGCAAGTGCCACACCGATGTCGCCAACACCTTCACCGCCAGCATTCACGGCCAGGCAATCGCGCGCGGCAACATGCTCGCGCCCACATGTACTGATTGCCACGGCATCCACTCCATCAAGCCGCACACCGATCCCAATTCGCCCGTCGCCGAACAGAACATCTCCCGCGACATCTGCGCCCGCTGCCACGAGGGTGTTCGTCTCTCGCAGGAGTTCGGCGTCCCCGGCAATCGCGTCAACACCTACTTCGACAGCTATCACGGCCTGGCCGCCCAGGGTGGCTCCGTCGTCGCCGCCAACTGCTCCAGTTGCCACGGCGTGCACAACATTCTCCCTTCCAGCGACCCCCGCTCCACCATCAATCGCGCCAACCTCGACGCGACTTGCGGCCAGTGCCATAAAGGCGTCACGCAAAAGTTCACGCGCACGCCCGTCCATCTCCAGTCCGGCTCGCGCTCCAATGACATCGATACCGTTGCCGTCCGCTGGGTGCGCTGGATTTACATTCCCCTCATCCTGCTCGTCATCGGCGTCATGTTCCTGCATAACGCCATCATCTGGCGCTCCAAGGCCATCGCTCGCCGCCGCACGATGAATCCCTACATGGTCCGCATGTCGATCAATCAGCGCTGGCAGCACTTCGCCCTGTTCTCCAGCTTCATCGTTCTCGTCCTCACCGGCTTCGCGCTCAAATTCCCCAACACATGGTTCGCGCACACGCTCGGCCTCGGCGAAAATTTCCGCGGCATCATCCATCGCGTCGCGGGTGTCGTTCTCATCGCCGCCGGCGTCTATCACGTCTTCTATCTCGCCATCGCGCGAGATGGCCGCCGCATGTTGCGCGACATCGCGCCCCGCCCCAAAGACGCATTCGACGCCTGGGCTACCATGCGCTACTACCTCGGCCTCAGCACCGTAAAGCCCAAATTCGGCCGCTTCAACTACGCCGAGAAAGCCGAGTACTGGGCCCTCGTCTGGGGCACGGGCCTCATGGCCGTCACCGGCATCATGATCTGGGCCAAGGTCTGGGTCGGCAACCTTTTCGCCCGTTGGTGGGTTGACGTGGCTACCTCCGTCCACTTTTATGAGGCCATCCTCGCCACGCTCGCCATCCTCGTCTGGCATTTCTACCAGGTCTTCTTCGATCCCGACGTCTATCCCATGAACTGGGCCTGGTGGGACGGCAAAATGCCCGTCGACCACTATCGCCACGAACACGAGCTCGACCACGAACTCGACCCCGAGCCCGACCACAAGCCCGGCGCCGAATCTCCAGACAAACCGAACCCATCCGGCCCCGGAATATCCCCGGAGAGGTGAACCTCGCCTGGCATCTGAGCTTCGTCGATACTTCCTCGCGTGAATGGGTGCCCGGGTCTCGTTTCCGAGAACCGGAATAGCATGAACTCCAACCTATGATCGGTCAGTTTCTAACCACCACTCCAGGTTGATAAGCGGGCCGCGCGATCCGCGGGAAAGGCTGCGAAGCAGCCGAGGGGGGCGACCGGGGCGGGACTCGCAGAGTCCCGACGGGGGTCGCCGATCCGCCCGCGCGGCCCGCCCTCCCGTAGCCAGCTCGCCTCGGCCCACTCCGCCCCTTACACTGTCCGGCAAATAACCCTTACCCAACTGACCCTCCGCCTTGGCAAGCCGCCCAGCAACGGCAGACACTAGGGCGTTTACCGGGGGTAATATCTCTTCAACTGCGTTTCTTGTACTCCCCGGTCCCCAAAAGCCGGGGACCGGACCCGCCCGACTGAAGAAGAGAGTTTCTTAAGGGAAGGAACGAGGATGGCGACAATAAAAAGGTTAGTGCTGAATAACTTCAAGCGCTTCAGGACGCTTGATCTGGAATTTGATCCTGAGCTGAATATTTTGGTTGGTGGTAATGAGGCCGGCAAGAGCTCAGTTCTCCAGGCACTCGACATCGTACTCAGCGCAAGTCGGAGCAAGGTGGAAGCGTTGGGCCTCGAGGCTCTTTTCAATGCGGAGTGTATCGCTGAATTTCTTAAAAGCCGGGAGAGGAGGGTCGAAGATCTGCCTGAGCTCAAGGTGGAGGCTTTCCTCGAGGGATTTGACGGCCAACACGAGCTTGACGGGCGAAACAACAGCAAGGGCGCGGATTGTTTCGGTATAAAACTGGTGTGCGAGCCGATTGACGAGTTCACCAAGCAAATCCAAGCCATCCTGTCCGAAAAACACGATAGCTTTCCCTTCGAGTACTACGCAGTCCGTTTCCAGACTTTCACGGACAAGTCTATCGCTCCGAATGACAAGCCCCTCAAACATCTCCTCATCGACAGTTCCCAGATCAACAACGAATACGCAACGCGTGAGTACACACGCTACATGTATGTTGCGAATTCGACGGTTGCTGATCGCAATCTCCACAATCTGGAGTACCGCAAGGTCAAATCGAAGTTTAGAGAAGATGTGTTTAAAAAGATGAATGAGGCCTTGGAAACTTACAAATTCGACGTCCGCACTAGCCCGAAGGCGAGTGTTGAAACAGACATCATCATCACGGAGCGTGACATTCCGATCGACAGCAAGGGCAGGGGCCGTCAGTGCTTCATCAAGACAGAGTTCGCCCTACGCAACCGCGAGGAAGCCCTGCATGTCCTTCTGCTCGAAGAGCCAGAAAATCATTTAAGCCATGTCCACATGCACAAACTCATCAACCGCATCCGAACTTCTAAGAAGAAGCAGCTCTTCATCGCCACGCACAGCAGCTTCGTAGCTACGCGGCTGGACCTCAGGAAGGTTCTGATATTGAGCGAGGAGAAGCCATCCGAGCCGGCCTCCCTCAAGGATCTCAGTCAGGAGACCGCGGAATTCTTCATGAAGGCTCCCGACAATAACATCCTGGAGCTTGCGCTGTGCAAGAGGACAATCCTCGTCGAGGGTGACGCCGAGTTCATTCTCATGGACGCCCTCTACAAGAACAGCGCCAAGGCCGCCTCCACAGACGCGGATGGCGTCCATGTGATCTCAGTAGATGGGACGAGCTTCAAGCGCTATTTCGAGCTCGCCGACCTGCTCGGCATCAAGGTCGCAGCGATCCGTGACAATGATGGCGACTATCAGGCGAACTGCGTCGCCAACTATGCCGACTTCGCCTCGACTTCGATTCGGGTCTTCGCGGACCCTGACCCTGCACGACGCACCTTCGAGGTTTGCATGTATGAAGACAATAAGGACATTTGCGATGGCCAGTTCCTAGCGGCCCGCAAGACGCTGACTGTACAGGACTACATGCTAAAGAACAAGGCAGATGCCGCGTTCCAACTGCTTGCGAAGAAGGGCTTGGAGCTTGTCGCGCCGAAGTACATCCAGGATGCGGTCGCATGGATAAGAGCGTAATCCTTGCCGTTGCTGGGTCCGGCAAGACCTCCCGACTCGTCGCAGGTCTCGATGAGGAACAACGCTTTCTCGTGGTCACGTACACCGATTTGAATTATGACAATCTGCGTAGAAAGATCATCCAGCGGTTCGGCTACTTTCCGGCGAACGTCACGCTCTATACCTACTTCAAGTTCTTGCATGGCTTCTGCTACAGGCCATTTCTCCGATCGGAGAAGAACACCAAAGGTGTGACATTCAAGCTCCCCCCAAAATTCCCGCCATACAAATTGACCGACGACCAGCGCTACATATCGTCTGGTCGGCGGCTTTACGCTAACCGCCTCGCCAAGTTCATCGAGCAATCCAACCTCGTGTGCGCCGTCGTAGCCCGGATTGAGAAGTATTTTGATGTCTTCTTTGTCGACGAGGTCCAGGACTTCGCAGGGCATGACTTCAATTTCCTTATGGCCATCAGCGCTGCCGAACTGAGAGCCACATTTGTCGGCGACTTCTTCCAGCACACCTTCGACACGAGCCGCGATGGCAACGTGAACGTCAGCCTCCACGATGACTACACCGCTTACCAGGCCAAGCTCAAAGCGGCCAAACTGATCGTCGATACAGACAGCCTCAAGCGGAGTCACCGGTGCAGCAAGAACGTCTGCGACTTCATCACTGAAAAGGTCGGTATCTCTATTGAAGCCCATGATGATCGGAAGAGCATCGTCAAATACGAGGACGACCCAGAAACGGTGTGCGCCATCTATGAAGATCCGCGGACGGTGAAGCTTTTCTTGAAGGAGCATTACAAGTACGCCTGTTACTCCCAAAACTGGGGGGCATCGAAAGGTGTAGACCTATATCAGGACGTGTGCGTAGTCCTGAATCCGGGAAATGTGAAAGCTTGGCAGCGCGGAACCTTTCGCGACATCAACGCCGAAACACGCAACAAGCTTTATGTCGCCTGTTCGAGGGCGAGAGGGAACCTTACGTTCGTCCCTGAATCGCTACTCAAGGACCACAAGCAATCCTAGGTATTCGCCTGAAACGAGGACAATGCCGTCAGTTGGTCCGCCTTCGATGGGAGATGTCAGCACTAGGAAACGACAAGTCAGCTTCTCACCACCACCCCAGCCAAGCCCATGGAGTGACCCCCTAAACTGAGA